>CAZLXM010000032.1:0-38560 GCA_964563105.1 uncultured Bacteroidaceae bacterium | reverse complement strand
TGCCAAATGTCATTACTATTAATTAAAATTAATAGTTCACGAAAAATCTTTTCAGGTTACATTAACAAAAATCTGAATCCGCAATTAAAAATCATTTAGCAACTAATTACACGAATTAATACTAATTCATAAAAATGCAGTTTGGGTGATGGATTAAAATATTAAAATCCTGAATAATATAAAATTAAACTCTGAAACAAATAATCATTTTATCAGTATAAAGAGTGTTAAACAAACTTCAGATCACTTTTTTTTATATAAAAATTCTTTTTACTTTTATCTCAACTAAGACTACATCTTATGAGAAAATCTGTTTGGCTCAAAGCATTAGTTTTTCTAATGGTAACATTTTGCCATACTCTCCAAGCCCAGGATATCGCAACTATTAAACAACAGGAAGCATTTAAAATAAATGGATCTATAACTGCAATGCTTCAGTACTATGGTTCAGACAAGACAAATCCAAGTCATAGTCCTTTTATGTGGTATCTCCAGGGAAGTCCGGTAGTTACCCTATACGGGATCGTTTTACCTTTCAATTTCAGATTAAGTGAACAGCAGAGAGATTTCCGCCAGCCATTCAATCAGTTTGGGGTCAGCCCCTATTATAAATGGGCCAGATTGCATTTGGGTTATCGTTCACATTCATGGTCAACATATGCTTTGGCTGGTCACTCTATTTCAGGTGCAGGCCTGGAACTAAGTCCGGGTAAATTCCAATTTGGCATAGCCAGTGGTCGCTTGCTTAAACCAGTTAAATATATTGACGACCCAAACTATATTCCAATGCAGACTCCTGCTTTCAAACGAATGGGAACTGCTATAAAATTTGGTTATGGTACTGATCAGAATAATATTAGTATTATAATCCTCAAAGCAAGGGATGATTCAGCCTCTCTTCCCGGAATACCTGCGGATTACAAGCTTACACCTGATGAGAATATGGTTATTTCTCTTGTTTCTAAACAAACACTGGCAAAGAATTTTATTTTTGCCTTCGAGATCGCCCAAAGCCTTTATACAAAAGATGTCCGCAGTGACATTTCAGATCCCGGGGATAATCTTATGGCAAAAACTTTCTCATTTTTAATTAAAAATCATGAATCCACCCGTTCGAACATGGCTGTTCAGGGATCATTAGGATATCAGTCTGATCCCTTCAATTTAATGTTAAAATATCAACGCGTGGAGCCTGATTTCCGTTCCATGGGGGCTTATTATTTTGCAACTGACTTAAGCGATATTACTATTGAGCCGACGATTAAACTGTGGCAGAACAAACTGACTTTGGGAGGCAGTGTCGGAACTCAGGTTGACAATTTAAATAAAGACAAAAATCTGCGCACCCGGCGTACTATTTCCTCAGCAAGAATAAATTTTATACCTGTTCAATATTACAATCTCAATGCATTCTACTCTAATTATGGTCTGGCCCAGGAATCAGGTCTGATGTCAATCGACACTCTGAGACAAAGTGAGGTTGCCCAGGCAACCAGTCAGCTAGGTATTACTCAATCTTTTAATTTTATGAGTGAGAATTTCGGGCACAATATTATGTTGAACTATAATTATCAAAAGTTAAATGATAAAAACGAAAACACCGCACAATATTCTGAATTCTCAACAAATATAATTACAGCAAGCTACTTTTTGAACATTATTCCATTAGATGCAAATGCATCTCTTTCATATTTACATACCGGATTTATCCAGGATACAACTCATACTGTTTTCAGCGGGCCATCAATAAGCCTGGGCAAATCATTATTTAAAAACACATTCAGTACAGCACTATCATATTCATTAATGATGAATCGCTTTCAGGAAAAAGATGCTGGCAATTTAAATACGATTTCTTTTCAGGTTGACTACAGACCGGCAAAAAAACATCGTTTTGGACTGAGGCTATATTATAATAAAAACAATACTGAAAGCTCATTCAGCAATCCTTATTATGAAAACAAGCTCAACTTTGACTATACTTATACTTTCTGATATGAAAACAAGGCATACATTACATCATTTTTTCAGCTTCAGCTTTTTAATTTTTTCTTTGTTCTTTTTATCAGCACCGGGATCACAACTAAAAGCACAGGCTAACGTGGTGGTAAATACTATTGTAAGACCCCCATATGGAAATATGCTCTTCTATTATGCAGAACAGACAAGAGTTATAGTCAACTCTCACAATTCAATGAGAGTATATTTATCAGTACATATAAAAGGTGACAATGGTGTAGATCTGATCACTAATCCAAATTACACAGGAGTACCTGTTGCAATAACAGCTAATGTAATGAACCAGATTGGCGGGAGTGAGCTTTCGGGATACTTTGAACCCTATAATTTAATAAGCAATGGGATCCCCATTGATGAAATAATCAACAAGGGTTTGCCTGAAGGACGCTATCAGATATGTGTGAGACTAAAAGGACCGGATGGCAATTTCCTTTCTCCGGATGAACCTGTCGGATGCAGTAACTTTTTCAATATTCGTTATGGAGAACCACCCATGACTATTAATCCTCAATGCGGATCTGTCCTGGATCAATCTTCCATTCAATATGTAATGTTCAGCTGGACACCTGCAACAAATGCATCTATCTGGACACAATATACCCTGAAAATTGTTGAATTACTCGATTCCACTCAAAATCCGAATGAGGCTATGCAGACTGCAACTGACCCGCCCTTTTTTGAAACCAAAATGTATGGCAAGTTCTCATTTTTATATGGACCTGCCCAACCAAAACTTGAAAAGGGTCGGATTTATGCCTGGCAGGTTATAGCTGAAGATGGAGAAACACAGGCAAAGTTTGCCAACAATGGCAAAAGCCCTGTTTGCTGGTTTAAGTGGGCCCCTTTTGAAAAGCCGATATATGAAGTTCATGAGGGGAAAAAGGATATGGCAACAAAAGCTGAAATAGCCTCAATTTCTAATAACTATACTGTACCCATTTCTACGGTATCAGGAAAGCTGAATTATAAATTTAAAGGGGCCGCTGAGGAATTATATCAAGGTTATTCATATGGCGGAGGCAGTAAGAAAAACCAGAAAAATATGAATTTTCAGATTGCGGAAAAATCATATTCTCAAATTTCAGGGCCCGCAACAGTTACCGGCATTACCCAGGTAAAAAGAAAGGAAATTGACTATAATCAGAACAATATCAGCACTATTGATTCCAAACCGCTAGCCAACGTAAAGCTAAGTCTCGTTGTTTGCTACGTTCTTAAAGGTAATTTTGGCAACAAATATCTTGATGGGGAAGTATTTGACACTGATCTTTTTATGCGGGAAAAAGATGCTTTCATGGAAAGTTATCCCGATCATGAAAAAGTTCTGGCCACTACAACAACTTCATCTGATGGAAGCTTTTCTTTTATGTTTATGAATACAGATGAGGATCTCGGATTAATTGATGGTGATATCTATTGGTCTTCCGGTACTGCAGATTTCAAAGAGACCATAACCGGCGAATTTTATAAAGTATTACGTTTAAAGGTGGAAAATAAATATTATTGCAGTCCGGATATCAACATTAAACTGGAACCCTGGCAATCCCTTGATATTGGGACTGTAGTATCATATGTTAAAAGCTACAACCTCAAAATTCATACACAATGGACTACCGCTACATTCTGGGATGTGAAGGGCGGACAGGGGAAAGATCTGGATAATGTAAAAACGACTATGGTACGCCATTCCCCTGTTAACCATATACCCCGGGATGAAATTAATTATCCCTCATCAGAAAATTTGCCACCCGCTGATGTTCTTCCGAAGTATATCAAAACTGGTTACACCAATGGTGACGGGATTGTATATTTCCAAAATCTGGTACAGCATGATCCTGATAATTTATGGGATAAATATTATATACTTTGTGAACCTGACAGAACTAAAGGTTTATATATTTTCAAAAAGAAAGAAAAATCATATTACCCACTCTATTTAAAAGATAAAAAAGAGTTTCCATTTAACAGTAAAGGATATGAAAATCTCGGTTCAGGCACAGTTGACACTGAGTACAACGCCTATGGCGAAAATATAACCTGGAACAGTCAGTTAAAAGTAAAGACTTACGAATACGATATTGAACTTTATCCCGACAGTCCAAGGGTCATAGGAAAAGTGGAAGCGGCTCAGGTTGGGGCCAAACCCATGAGTAACATTAATCTCTTGATGCTGAATAGCTATAGTCGTTCTTCCGATTATAATAAACCTCAACTTACTGCAACAACGGATGCGAAAGGTTATTACGAATTTAACAAGCTTGACCCTGAATTGGGTGACTTCAACAGGGAAGGTCCTACTGAAGTTACTGGTCCAAAACGTTTCTTATATTGTTACCCTTCCGGTTTTAAAGGAGACGCACGTAACCTCGGTATATTGATATGGGGACAGCAGGAAGTTCAGAATTTTCAGCTGGAACCTGATGGATTACTTTGCGGTTATGTTATTGACGACAGAGGAAATGCCGTAGCAGCTAATGTACAGGTAGATGATCTTGCTTTTGCATCTACGGAACTACAGTTTGAATATGGACAGCCATCCACCGGAACCGGGACTACTCCTTTCAGTCTTCCTCAATCTAACATAAACCCCTGGGAAGGAAGTTTAACAGGAAAACCGTTAAGCACCACAGGTGTAAGCACAGCCGGGCCTACTACAGGAACTGAAAAAGGAGGGGTGGCAGGAAGTTTCACGGAAACATCAAAGGGAGGAATAGCCGCAAGCGTAACAGAAACATCAAAAGGAGGAATAGCCGCAAGCGTAGCAGAAAGCCAGAAAGGAGATTTAGCAAAAAATATGACCGGAGGAACTGTTAAGGGGAGTATATTAGATGGTGAAATAAGCGTAAGCGGAGTAAAAACTTATCTGCTCGAAAATGGTGAATTTACTAGTCTGACTTATAACAATCCTTCTTCCCTTCTTAATATAACCGGAAGTAAACAGGTCTTTTCCATAAAAGCACCTTCAGGAAAAGCCCGTAAAATAACCATTATACCCAAAGATCCGGGATTTTCGACTGAAACATATACCGTTGATGTTCCCAAGGCTAAAAGTTCGGGTGAACCTGAACTACAACCATATATAGTTTACCGGATGCAAAAGCGGGTACGCTTCATTGTGGCAGAAGCCCCCGGCACACCTTTTAATATTACAGGCCAGTTAAAAGCTGTTCCGGATGCTGAAGTAACATTAAAAATTCCCGGCAAGGAAATTACCAGAATAACTGATGGACGAGGAACTGTAGTTTTTGAATTTGAAAACAATGCTACTTCCTTTACATTCAATATTAAGGCTCCGGAGGATTCAGATCTGGAAGATGCTGTTTATACCCTGAATAATGTTAAAGACAGCAAAACTGAAGTGGTTTACCCTCCGGCACTTCTCAAAAAAGCTACCAGTATTTATGGAAAAGTAAACCTTGCCAGCGGAAATATGCCATTAACCGGACTTGAAGAAGCAACAGTTTATATAGAGACGGGTAACGGTAAACGTATTGAAACAAAAACAAATGAACAGGGAAGTTATACTCTTAAAAAAATTCCAAAACATCCGGCAAATGTTACTGTCTGGGCCTCCAAACCCGAGGCTGTCCCCAATATTATCAGTCAGTCAAAACAGATTACATTAAAGGAAGCTAATCTGTTGGATTTCACCCTCTATGATGAGAATGAAATTGCTATTGAAGATATATATGGTTTTAAAGCAGATATTAAGAAGAAAGAAAAACAAAGTGATGGCAGCTATCTTGTCAGTGGTTCACTTATAAATCTTCCGGCTAATCCGAATTTTAAAACTGCTGAAGAAAATCAAACCATTCCTTTCGTAAATCTGAAAATCAGGGATAGTGGAAAAAAGAATGCAAAAGGCATACCAATAGGTGTTCCCGCAGTTGCAGATTTTGATACTGACCTTAAAGAGCTCAGGTTTATACTGAATGATGCCTGGGGTATATTGCAAAGCCCGTCTACCGGATCATTAATAAAGATCAGTTCAGTAAACAATAAAGGCCGGATAAACGGGAAAGCAGGGATCCTGAAAAACTCATTTCAGTATTCCGATAATTATCTTTATTTCAAGGAAAACATTCCCTTATACCTGGTTCAGCAACCGGGAGGCACACAAACATCAATCACAACAATTACAGCAGATGATTATCCATTGAAAAAATGGGGACTTACCAGCGCTTCAGGAGGAGATATCCAGTTTAAATTTCTGAATTTTTCCGCAAAAGGCGATAGATTAAAATCATGGCTGGAGAATGACAGGATTGGTCTTGCAACAGTTCTGACGACTAACGATATTCAGGGTATGATACCATCCAGGCTTAATATTTCTGTGGGAGAACTTATTCTACGGCCTACAAAGATTGATGCAGTCAGCAGTAACAATCCCCTGAAATTCAAGCTTGAAAAATGGGATTTCGAGGGTAGCGCATGGTCCATACAACAAAACAGCAAAGGAGTATATATACCTCATGGCACCATTAAAACCGGGATTATAGATGTACCCGCCAAAAATATTATGATCACACCTGATAACTTTACGGCCGAAAAATTTGAAATAAATAATCTTACTTTTTCGGGTGTAACACCACTAAATATTCTGACAGATAATATATCATTTGGTTATAATCCTGCTACAGGATCAGACAGAAAACCTCACTGGGAACTCCGGATCATCGGCAGTGGCGGAAATCCGGGTGTTTCCATAAGCGGCCTTCCCGGAATGGAAGCAGGCAGCGAAATGAGATTTCAATCATTTTCCCTGATAAGTAATGGCGAGCAACAGATAAACATGGGAAATCAGAAACAGCAGCTTGTTTTTCATAAAGTCCTGAAAGTTAGTCCACTTTCTTTTTCAGGAGGTGATAAGTACTTTGAAATGTCATGTAATATTGATCTGGATATTCCAAGAATAAAACCCGGAAGTGCAGTGATCCGATTTTCAAAACCGGCAAATCAGATATTATTCACACTTTATCCTTTCAATGTCAGCTTCGAAGGGCCCGGTGGTGTAAGGTTTGTATCAGGAATTGCACAGGGTGACCAGAAACTGGAGGCTTCAGGTTTCACAGCTATTGGAACAATAAAGGACAAAGAAGGCATTAACCTGAAAGGAACATTACATCGTACGGTTAATGCAGCCTGGCTTGAAGTGGACCCTAAAGGGCAGACAATGCCCCTCGGATCAGGACAGACTTATCTCAAAGATATTGTGGGTAAGATGGAAGTATTACCTTCAATAAATGACTGGTCAAAATTTACTTTCAGTGGTGAAATGACAGGTTTTAAGGGCATGGAATCAAATCTCAGGAAGACCTTTACAGTTCATGGAAGCATTACTGCAGATAACGAAAGTCTTGGAGTTAAAAATATTCCCCTGCCATTTGGCGGTATGGATTTAAGCTATGATATACGCAATGCCCGCCTTACAGGTAATATAGATATTGATCAGAAAATGGGTGCATTACATGTCAAGGGCGCTGCCAATATTGTTATTGATGCAGCAGGCTGGTATTTCCTGATGGGAGGACAGCTGACAGCTCCCGGATTCGGCAATATGTCTACAGGAATGCTGCTTGGTGACTATCGTATGATGGCACCGGATGTTGTTCAGACATTAATGCAGTTTGCTTATAATAAAAAGGTTCCTTCTGCCTTTTCATCAGGTGTTTCAGGATTTTTTATCACAGGTCAGAAGGATGTCCCTATAATTAATATTCCGGATTTTGAGATCAATCTTGGTATACTTTATGCCAGTCTTGGCCTGAGTGCAGGTTTGGACGGCCGTTTATGGATGGGCTTTGATGGCAGTGGAAGTGAATTTGGTATCGGTGCCATGGCATTTGTCCATGCATGGTTTAAAGCTTCTTCAATAACCTGTACAAAACTGAGCGCTGAAGCAAGAGTTGAACTGGGCGCTACAGGCGTTTATCAGACAAACACAGGCACCTTTACTGCTGAAGGTTGCGGAAGCTTTAGCATCAGAGGATCTGCCGGGCAGTGCTTCCCTGTCCCATGCCTGAAAGCTATTTGCTGTGAAGGTTGTATTAGCGGAAGTGTAAGTGAAAGTGTAAAACTGGACCTGCTTTTTGATTCCAAGGGCAATACCAGTATGAACTTTGGATTTGGATCCTGTAGCGGGCAGGGGAATTGAAGGAGTGACAGGTGACAGGGGACGGGTGACGGGTGACGGGTGACGAGGTGACGGGGAATTAAATAAAAATATTTTAATAAACTATAAATACCTAAAATATGGGAAAAAAATATTGTAGAATATTAATCTTTATATTTTTACCTGCAGTTGCAGTTTTGTTTTCTTCGGCACAGGATCAGCAGCCTGTGGCGATCAGTACTGACCGTGGAATATGGCTTTATCTTGGTAATGAAATACCGGATGGGTTTCAATATCAGATTTTAAGAAAGGAAGATAAGGAAAAATTCAATCTTATTGGAAACACATCCTATTCAGGAGATGAAAAATCAATAAGTTCCATAATGGAGTTATTCTCTCCAATATTTGAAAATATGGAAAAACCCGGAAATGAAGAAATTTCCTTACTGAGAGAATATGCTTCAAGAAATAAAACTACAGACAGTATCTACATTCCAAATTTCCCGCTTATGCATCTAGCCTTTGGAACGGCATACTTTGATGAAAAAGTTCAGTCAGGTAAATCATATCAATACCAGGTAAGAAAAATAAAAGATAAAGATTCCATGGAATGGGAAAAGCTAAGCAATATCCTTGAATATCCTGAACTTACTGATATTTTGAAACCGGAATTCAAGGACAAACAGGAATTCACTTCACAGATATTTCTGCAATGGTATGTTCCGGAACAAAGAAACCTTAATTCATTTTCAGTTTACAGAAGTATATTTGGCAGGAATGAATTTAAAAAAATAAATGCCATAAGAGGATTTAACAGCTCAGAAGATACAATTTTCCTTATTGTTCAGGATACTACGGTTGAAAATCCCGCTTTTTATGAGTATTATATTAAACCTCTGGATTTGTACGGTAATAGCGGGCCTGACTCTGAGATAGCTGCTGCAGGTACTATTACGGGCACATATAATCCTGCTCCGGAATATTTTAATGCCATAGGAGGAGAAAAAAATTATGAAATAATATTGACATGGAAATTTAATGATTTACAATATCTGCGAAGTATTGAGGTTTACCGGAGTACTTCCTTTGATAACGGATTTACAAGGATTGCCAGGCTATCTCCTCAGGACAGCACTTATACTGATGTAGTAAATCAGGCTAATGAAAATTATTGGTATTATCTTGTAATGAATGGTCCGACAGAGAATAGTTTGCCAACAGCTAAAGTTTCTGCAATGTACAGAAGTATCGGGGAAGCTCCTCCCCCACCCGGAGAGATTGATGCTGAATCAGTCCCCGGAGGAGTTACAGTATACTGGAGCTATTATGAGCCATTTGCAAAAGGTTTTTATGTATACAGGTATGTTTACGAAACTGCTGAATATATGCAGATATCCGACCTGATCCCGGTGGATTCAGCCATATATAGTTACACAGATTCTTCCGAATATTTACAGGGAAATGAAACATATCGCTATGCAGTTAAGGTAGTAAATGACCTGGATCAGATAAGTGATTTTTCTGAATCCGCCAGCGCAGTTCCTGATAAAAAAGTTACAGTTGAAAGTCCTGAAAATCTCAGAATAAATAAGACTGAAGATGGAATAATTCTCATATGGGATGATATGCGTGACGCACTATCAACACTTTTAGGCTATAAAATTTACAGAAAAACACTCCCGGACAAAGAATTCTCACGTCTTGAAAATGACACACTCCGTAATGACCTTAATTATTATCGTGATTCAGATCTTTTACCAGGCAAAAGTTACACTTATTCAGTTTCTGCGATTGATTTTTTCGGGAACGAAAGTGAAAAAAGTATTGCAATTACCTGGCATACAGAAGAAGAATATTATATTTCTCCCGCTATTTCTTCTTTATCCAATACTCCTGAAGGAATCGTAATTAAATGGGATCAGATAACAGATGAGAATATTGTTTCAATTAAAATCTATCGCTCACAGCCCGGAAGTCAGCCGGATATTATTGCAACACTTGAAAGGACTGCCGAAGATTATCTGGACAGTTCAGTTTCAGAGGGCAAGCTATACATATATGAAATTTCAGTAGTAACTGCAGATGGGAGAGAGTACGAAAAAAGCAACGGAGTAAGTTTGAGAAGGTAAAATTCCGGCTATTAATAAATTTTATTTATTGATTTTACTTCTCCGTAAAAATCAAAATTCGATAACGATTCTTACCTATTAATCTTGAATTTAATAAAATGTTTTTCTGCGAAAATACTTTAAAATGTAAGAATAAGCCTTTGAACCAATATCCCGGAAATAAAAACAATCCATTGATTTTATACTATTATTTATTTAATTTTGATAAAAGTTAAATACTAATTTTTATATTTTATCCGCTTATAAGATTAATATAAAGTAATACCTGGCCAGACAATATAGAATTATGAAAAAAGCAGAAAAATGAATAAACTAATAAAATCAATTTCCCTTGTTATAATCATTTTTTCGATTATTACCTGTAATTCAGTTACACATCCCGTAAAACATGTTCTGTTAATTACCATAGACGGTGCTCATCCGGAGTATTATATGGATTCTTCCTGGCCTGCACCAATATTGCAAAAATTGAAGCATAAGGGCGTCTATGCCCCGGATGGAATAAAAAGTGTATTCCCATCGGTTACGCGACCATCACATACATCTATTACAACCGGTGCTTATCCTTCCACTCATGGAATTTATTTTAATGCACCTTTTGAAGGAGGCCCAACTGACTATTTATATCATAAGGCAATAAAATCCGGAACATTATGGGAGGCTGTAAAAAATGCCGGCATGATATCTGGTTCTGTATACTGGCCGGGAACTGCCGAGGCACCAATAGATTATAATTTCCCTGTTATGCTTCCGGAAAAAAACGAACAAAAAGATCAGCTCTCATTAACTAAAGCTTATATAAGCCCAAATAACTTATTATCAAATATTGAAAAGGATATCGGAAAAAAATTCACTACCGAAGATCTAAGTCATGTAAATTTTGCTCACAGTAAAACTGTTGCGGAAATTTCAAATTACATTATTGAAAAATATAAACCCAATTTAATGGCAATTCATTTTCTGGATACTGACCATTACCAGCACAATTTCGGAACAGATAGTCCTGAAGTAAGAAATATTGTACAGCTAACAGACAGTCTTATCGGTACAGTTTTAAAAACTATCAAAAAAGCCGGAATTGAAAAATCAACCGCTGTAATTATTGTTGGAGATCATGGACATATCAACACCAAGGCTACTTTTGCACCAAATGTATATTTAAACGAACACGGATTAATTAAAGATAAAGACTGGAAAGCGAAGTTTAATGGAGCTTTTTTATATCTTAAAGACAAGAATGATTCTATTACTTTGAAGTCAGTTATTTCAATACTTAAAAATTCACCCGAATATCAAAGAGGAGATTTTAAATTACTGGATAGAAATGAATTAGATAAAATGGGGGCAAATCCTGAAACGCCAATAGCCCTTGCGATGGAAGAGGGTATTGCTTTAAGCAATAAAATTGACGGGAATGCTTTTGTGCTGAATAAAGGCAAGCCTAAAAGCGGACATGGTTACGATCCTGCATATCGGTCAATGCATACAGTATTCATGGCTTTTGGCTCGGGAATTCAAAAAGACAAAATTGTTTCGGGTATTGAACTTATTGACATTGCGCCATTAGTTTCGCATCTGTTAAAATTAGATTTTAAAGCCCCTGACGGAAAACTTTTTCCCGGTATTATTAACGAATAAAAACTTTCAGAAAATAAATAATTACAGTCAATTTATCAGATAAGAGAAGAAATTCCGGATAATTATAATAATTATCCTCAACATGATGTGTAATTGATACATGCAAATGTAATAAGTATTATTTCCATGTCCACAATTAAAGATAAGTTTAAACCTGCTATTTCAAGAGAATTGTTGATTTTGATTGCTGGATTAATGTGGTGCAGTGTTGGAATAATGCTTTTATTTATAGCTTATCAGTGGTTATCAATATATGAAAAAAAAACCTCACCCTATATCCTGATTGGAATAATTGCCGCATTAATCATTCATCATTTCGGATTTCTCAAAATTGTAAACAAAAATCTTGACAGGATTTCAAAGATGCCACAAAAAGCTTGTGCATTTTCATTTATTTCATGGAAAAGCTATTTCCTCATTTTTATTATGGTTTCAATGGGAATAATTCTTCGACATTCGCCCCTCCCTAAACAATATCTTTCAATAATTTATATAGGGATTGGCATGGCATTATCCCTTTCAAGTTTAAGGTATTTTCGTAATTTATTAATTACTGATACTAAAAGACTCTATAATCAAAAATAAGTATAAGCTGTTTTCCTGAATCGTTTTAAAAAACATCCCGGAAAACAACTGCAATAATTGTTAAACTCTTCACTTAATATTTTTAACATAAAAACTTGTTAAATATATCATAAACAATATTACATCTTCTTTGTTATTTAATTAGCTGTCTGTTAATCTAAAACAAGACCATGGAAATTATTACAAAAAATACAGAAAAGTTCGGGTTATTAAAAAAGGTCAGTGACAAAAATCACAATGTTTTTTCCCGGCCATTGTTTTCTGTAATAATAGCCAGCTATAACAGGGCAAAACTCATTGAAAGAGCATTGAACTCGCTTTTAAAACAAACAGAAAAAGACTGGGAAGGGATAATTATAGATGATGGAAGTACTGACCGAACATATTCCGTTATTTATCCCTATTTGAAAGCAGATGCAAGAATTAAATATTTCAGAACAGTTCATAGCGGGGAAGCCCTTACTAAAAACTACGGTATAAAGGTTTCAACTGGCAGGTATATTACTTTTCTGGATTCAGACGATGAATATCACCCTGATCATTTAACTTATAGAAAAAAATATTTAAAGCAAAAACCAGATATTCGTTTTTTTCATGGAGGAGTGAAAATTCTGGGTAACCGCTTTGTACCCGACAGAAATGATCCATCTGTAGCTATAGATTTAATTGATTGTGCAATAGGTGGCACATTTGTAATTGAAAGAAAAACCCTTTTAGCTCTTAATGGATTCAGAAATATTTCCCTGGGAACTGACAGTGATCTTTTTCAAAGGGCTAAAAAGAACAATATCTCCATGCTAGAGCTCGGGCAGCCAACTTATATTTATCATCATGAAAATCCGGATTCAATTACAAATATTTTGTATAAAAAAGTAAAAACAATAAAAAGTGATAAAAACATTAGTGATTAACTATATTAAAAAAAGAAAACAAAAAGAATGTTTACCAGACAATGGCATCCTGAAAAAATAACAAGAATTATATCAGCTGATTATCAGCTGAAAAAAGACAGATTTTATATTAATAATTAAAATAGAAAACCATGAAAAAAAAATTGACCCGTAGCTCGGGTGCTCCCGTAGCTGATAATCAAAATGTTTTGACTGCAGGGCCGAGAGGACCAATGCTTTTGCAAGATGTCTGGTTTCTGGAAAAATTAGCTCATTTCGATAGGGAAGTAATCCCTGAAAGACGAATGCATGCAAAAGGTTCAGGCGCATTTGGGACATTTACCGTAACCCATGACATTACAAAATATACAAAAGCTAAGATTTTTTCAGAAATTGGAAAAAAAACAGAGTGCTTTGTGCGTTTTTCCACAGTTGCCGGTGAACGTGGTGCTGCTGATGCAGAAAGAGATATCAGGGGGTTTGCAATAAAATTTTATACCGAAGAAGGTAACTGGGATTTAGTTGGCAATAATACACCTGTTTTCTTTCTAAAAGATCCTTTGAAATTTCCGGATTTGAATCATGCTGTGAAAAGAGACCCGAAAACGAATTTAAGAAGTGCTAAAAATAACTGGGATTTCTGGACACTACTGCCCGAAGCTTTACATCAGGTAACGATTACAATGAGTGACAGAGGTATTCCTGCTACTTACCGGCACATGCACGGATACGGCAGTCATACTTTCAGCCTGATCAATGCTAAAAATGAAAGGATTTGGGTTAAGTTCCATCTCCATTCCCAACAGGGAATTAAGAACCTTACAGACCAGGAAGCAGAAGAAATAATTGGAAAATGCCGTGAAAGTCACCAGCGGGACTTATTTGACAGCATTGAAAAAGGGGATTTTCCAAAATGGACTATGAAAATCCAGGTGATGACAGATGATCAGGCAAAAAAACACAGGCATAATCCTTTTGATTTAACAAAAGTCTGGTCACAAAAAGAATTTCCGCTTATTGAAGTTGGCGTGTTAGAACTTAATAAAAATCCTGAAAACTATTTTGCCGATGTTGAACAGGCAGCATTTAACCCGGCAAATATTATCCCGGGAATTGGATTTTCTCCTGATAAAATGTTGCAGGGCCGGCTTTTCTCATATGGAGATGCCCAACGTTACAGACTTGGTGTTAATCATCATCTTATCCCCGTAAATAAATCAAAAAACGAATCTGTCAATATGTACCACCGGGATGGTCAGATGAGGACAGATGGCAATTACGGCGCAACTTTGGGTTATGAACCAAATTCTTATGGAGAGTGGCAGGAACAAGCTGAATTTAAAGAACCGCCTCTGGAATTAAGCGGAGCAGCAGATCATTGGAATCACAGGGAGGATGACAAAGATTATTATTCCCAGGCAGGCGATTTATTCAGGTTAATGAGTAGGGAACAACAACAGGTAATGTTCGAAAACACAGCAAGACATATGGGTGATATCCCAAAAGAAATAAAAATTCGTCATATTAAAAATTGTTTATTGGCTGATGAGGCTTATGGAAAAGGATTAGCCGAAGTCTTAGGCATCAGCTTATCAGAAGTGAATTAAACAAAAACAAGATTAAAGGTAATCAGAAATCACATTAACTGCCGGTAATCCTCTTAATAATATATATTGATGAGGAAATTACCGGCAGTTCTTACATTAAAGCCTCCTCAAACTTTTTCATAATATAGTAAATTAATTTTCCTTTTAGACAAATTAAGGTTTTTACTATTTCATCTTCCCTTGTAATCAAGTAATTACCAGAATAAGTATTTTCATTAAGGGTAAGAATTTAACCTGTTTTTACATTTTTATAAATTGTTTGCCAAACTTTTTTAAATCAAATCCGTAAAAGTTGCATATAAATAGGGAACCCCCATGTAATATCACTCATAAAAGGAAGTAAAAATATTAAAACCAAAAATTTAAAAGTTTAATAAAAATTAATGGAGTTAAAAATGATGAAAATATTAAAGTTTACCGGCATTCTAATGAGTGCAGCAATTCTTTTTACTGCTTGTGAAAAAGAAAATAATGATTTGTCAAAAAAAGGCCTTTTAGAACTTAAGTGTTATAATCCGCTTGTTTCAGATTTAAAAAGCAGCCAGGGCAAAAAATTAACTCAGGACAATCCGGAATTATCAGGTGACACAACGGAAGTTGATATGATCAGTTTAAAATGGACTATTGGTGATGTATGGGTTTCACAGGGTGAAGTGCAGGAAGGTGATGAAGATAAACTGGAATGGATCAGGTTAACAGACGAGACTAATACTACAATGAAATTATTTGAAGAATATTCTTTTCCTGCTAAAGAAATTCCTGCTGGTGAATATAAGAGTGTGAAAATTACATTCCGAAATGTTTTCTACAGGCAGGTAAAAGCTGTTTCTGACCCCTTCCCTGTTTATTATTTACTGGAAACCATGGGAAGCTGGGAAGATGTTTGCGATCCTGCCGACACTTCATGGGCAAAGACCAATTATTTCAGCACCGGTGGAAATTTTTATCTTGATGGGAATGATAAATTTAAAAGTGCAAACCCAAATGAAAAGGTAGGAGGATTTACATTAGAAGAGGGTAAAAAAGCTAATTTATACTGGAGATTAGGGGCCGGGGCGACAGAAAAGTGCAGGTTCTTTCTGATTGACAAAAACGGAAACCGTCAATGGGATTGCGGTATAGATAAGATAGACGTTGAAGTTCCTGAAAATTTTGTCGAAGCAATGTGGGATTTCGTTGTTGAATACGTGGAATAAATAAATTTTAACCGGGCTAAAAATAAATAATATAACCAATAAGGAAATATTATTCCCGGTAGTTTTAATTATGTGTAGCATTAAAGGTTGAAGATATCTTCAACCTTTTTTGTTTTTATGAATACATAATATAAATCTTTTTATTCTCACTTTTAAGAGAAAAAAAGTGATAAACTTTCAAGTAATCTTCTTTACTGCAATGAAATCCTTTTGAAAAACAAATATCATGTTCTTAAATGATATTGTTAATTATCATGTAAATCCGTGATATACTTGTATATCATATATAATTATGATATTTTTGAAAAAATTAAAAGGATATGACAAGTATTATTACCGGAGATATTATTCAGTCACAAAAAGTTAAACCATCAGTATGGTTGGATATTTTAAAAACTCAACTAAACACTCTGGGGCAAAATCCTCAAAAATGGGAAATTTTCAGAGGTGATAGTTTTCAGGCTGAAGTTGATAATCCTTTAAATGCACTACAAACAGCAATAAAAATTAAAGCAGCAATCAAATGTATAAAGCAGCTTGATGTGCGACTTGCAATCGGAATAGGAGATAAAACACATAATGCAATAAAGATCACTGAATCGAATGGGAGTGCATTTGTATATTCAGGTAATCAATTTGAAAAAATCAAAAAAGAAAAAACGAACCTTGCCATCGCAAGCCCCTGTGAAATATTTAACAGAGATATGAACCTGTTTATAAAGCTTGCATCAATTGCAATGGATAACTGGTCAATAAATTCAGCTCAAACCGTGAAAATAGCATTGGAAAATCCCGAAAAATCTCAAAAAGAACTGGGTGAATTATTGGGAATTAAACAAAATGCAGTAAGCAGTCGTTTAAAACGCGCCTATTTTGATGAGATAAAAGCTTTACTGGAAATTTACAAAACCAAAATACAGGAAATATTATGATAATATTTTTCAAACTTATCCTGTCGCATTTATTGGGTGATTTTTTACTTCAACCTGACTCCTGGGTTAGAGCAAAAGAAAAACACAAACTCAAAGCCTGGCAGCTTTATGCACACACTTTTATTCATTTTGCCCTGCCTGTGCTTCTTATCCTGGATGTGTCGTTTATTAAATGGGCATTCCTGATTGCTCTCAGTCATTTTATCACTGATTTTCTCAAGTTATTTTTTCAGCATGACCATAGCAAAAGAATTTGGTTCTTTACAGATCAGGCAATTCATATTTCAGTTATCATTATAATATGGTTTTTGAGCCTGAATATTGAAACTCCACCGTTTTCAGAAATAAATGAATTTTATTTTATTCTTATAACATTTATTTATGCATTAACACAGCCCGTTTCTGCAATGATCAGATTTATAATTTCAAAATGGACACCTGATACCGGCGATAATGATTCATTGAAAAATGCAGGAAGTTATATCGGATTACTTGAACGACTGTTTGTGTTTACCTTTATTGTCACAAACAACTGGGAGGCTATTGGTTTTTTACTTGCGGCCAAATCAGTTTTCCGGTTTGGTGACCTTAAAGAATCCAAAGACAGGAAACTAACTGAATATGTAATGATAGGCACATTTATAAGTTTTGGCATAGCATTGCTTGCAGGAATTATTTTTAATCATTTATTTCCTAAATAAAAAATTATTTTAAAGGTAAATCACTTTCATAGAACTATAAAATTTGAACACCTCTGATAAATTACAAATATTAAATTGATATTGATATCCCATTTTAATATATTAGTATATTTGATTTTCAACAAGATCAGAATACTAATTATTATTAGTTTTTCAACCGACTATATTTAAACACTCATTATTATGAAAAACTTAAAGATATCAATTTATAACTAACAATTAATAAGCATAATAGCTAAATTTAATGCGAATGAAACCCCCATGAACTGTCATTCACAACAAGAAAATGAAAATTTTTGGAGGTTTCATCAAAACGAAGTGATTATTAATAATATAACAAAATTATTTTCTGATGATACCATACAGATTTCTTATAATTATAATCTTTCAACTTGCATTAATAAGTTGTGGAACAAAAAAATCCGAAACTATTGTTTGTGGTGATGATCAGGTTATTATTTTTGATAATGAAACATCTGATAAGGAAAATGTGAATATCCTTTGGAAGTGGCAGGCTTCTGAAGCAACTGATTTACCTTCATCTTATCAGAAGTATTTACTCTCCATTGATGAGTGTAAACCGGTCAATAAAAACAAGGAAATTCTTATTACATCATCAAGTGGGGCTGTTGTTTTAATTGACCGGGAAACAAAAAATAGCCTCTTTTATGCTCATGTTCCAAATGCACACTCAGCAGAATTATTACCCGGAAACAGGGTAATTGTTGCCCTTTCTCTTTCTCCTGAAGGAAATAGCCTCCAGTTATATGATCTTTCAAAATCAGAAAAGATCATTTTTAAAGATTCTCTTTATTTCGCTCATGGTGTTATCTGGATGAAAGAAACAAAATCATTATTTGCCCTGGGGTATGATGAATTACGCAGATACTCGCTGAAAGACCGGGAATCAGAAAAGCCTGTACTTCATTTGGAAAAAACCTGGACTTTACCCGATATTGAAGGCCATGATTTAAACCGGATTTCATCGAAAAAACTAATTATAACAACCATAAACGGAGTCTGGATTTTTGATATTTCTGAAGAAAAGTTTTATCCTTTCAAATTATTAGATGGAGTAAAAAATGTCAAATCAGTAAATTATTCTGAATCAGATAAAAAACTCATCTATACTAAAGGAGAAATAAGTTGGTGGACACATAATATTTATTTTAAAAATCCCGATAAAACCGTAACATTTCCAGAGATAAGATTATACAAAGCAAGACCGGTTCCGCGCGCCCATACAACATCTTTATATTAAATCTTTTTACAGATTCTTTAAACAAATGACTTTAATAACTATTTGCTCAGATAATCAACATTCTGAATATTATATTACATTAGAAAATATTTTTATTATATTATTGTTAATCACGTTGTTCTGATGATATCTCCAAATATTTTCATTTTCCTGTTGTAAACGATAGTACATGGAGTTTTCATTTGTAAAGAACCCTGTGAATAAGTCTTTATTTAAATATAGAAATGAATTATTTTAATGGATCAATTATTTAAAATATTCAGGTTAGATACAAAAATGATAACAGAGTGTGATGCAACTCTGACCAAACCATATAAAAACGATTTTGAAGAATTGATTATCGGAACGAAAGGTATACTCGAGTTTTTTGTTGATTTTCAAACAAATATTATCGAGGCACCCCTTGTAAGCTTTGTTGCAAAAGGGAAGATTCATCGGATTATAACAAAATTGATGAATAATGATTTTGATATGTGGGTATTGCGTTTTAAAAGTGAATTTATTGCTGAAACTATATTTCAATTATATAGTAGTTTTCACAATAATTCTATTCAGGTTTTACAAACGGGCAGCTGTTTTAACCGCCTTAACAGTATTTGCGAAATAATCAACCAGGAGATGAGCCAGGCAAGCCCGGATTTATCGATTGTCAGGCATTTATTAAGTGCACTTTTAATCATGGTTGATTCTGAGAAAAAGAAGTTTCAGGAAAAGGAAAACTTAGTAAATTCTATTCAAAATGAAACATTTATAAATTTCCTGAAAATATTGGAAGAAAATTTTCGAAGGCCTTTAGGTGTTGATTTTTATGCGGAAAAATTATTTATGTCATCAAGAAATTTAAACCTGATTTGTCAAAAAGTTATGAAACAAAGTGTTTCTGAAATAATTGAAACCCGAAAACTAACAGAAGCTAAAAACCTGCTGATGAACACAAATAAATCAATATCTGAAATAGGCTTTGAATTAGGTTATAATGAGAAATCCTACTTTTCAAACGTATTTAAAAAGAAGTCAGGATACACTCCTTCAGAGTTCCGTGAGGAAATGCAAAAGCTTATTTCCTGAATTTACAATTCTTTTTCCGATAAGTGTTACCTGTTGATAAATAATCCATTGTATTTTTGCCTAATAAACTTTTAAATAAAAAACTATGGATAAAACAAAGCAAAATTCAGCAAAATGGGTTCTTGACCCTAGTCACAGTGAACTTACTTTTAGAGTAAAACACTTGATGATCAGTAATGTAAAGGGCGAATTTAAAGATTTTAAAGCCGAAATTGATAATGAAGAGTTTGAAAAAAGTGCTGTAAAAGTAAGCATTGAAGCTTCATCTATTTTTACTAATAATAATGACAGGGATAATCATTTAAAAAGCGCCGATTTTTTTGATGTTGAAAACTTTCCTTTAATATCATTTTCAAGCACCAAATTTGAAAAAGTTGACGATGATGAGTATAAATTAACGGGGCTGCTTACTATTAAAGATATTAGTAAAGAAGTGGAATTGGATGTTGAATTTGGCGGAGTAAACAAAGATCCATGGGGAAATACAAAGGCCGGATTTAGTTTGAACGGAAAACTCAATCGCAAAAACTGGGGTTTAAACTGGAATGCAGCATTAGAAGCAGGCGGAGTGATGGTAAGTGATGAAGTTAGAATTGCAGCTGAAGTACAGTTTTTAAAACAAAGTTGAATACAAAAATAAATAACACAACAGAATCCTTCGATTCTTTTTCAAAAATGCCGGTATTATTTGTCGGGCATGGGAGTCCAATGAATGCTATCGAAAAAAATGAAATTGTAGAAGGATTTATTAATATTAGTAAAACTTTCGCTCAACCGGTTGCTATTCTTTGTATATCTGCTCATTGGGAAACCCGCGGCACCTTTGTTACAGCAATGGAACAGCCAAAAACTATTCATGATTTTGGCGGATTTCCCAGGGCTCTTTATGATGTTCAATATCCCGCGCCCGGAAGCCCTGCATTAGCCAATAAAATAAAATCATTGGTAAAAAGCACCTATATAGAATCAGACTATAAATGGGGGCTTGATCACGGCTCATGGAGCGTTATCAAACATATGTTTCCCAAAGCTGAAATTCCGGTGGTACAAATGAGCCTTGATTATTATCAAACTCCCCAATATCATTACGATTTAATGAAAGAATTAGGTTCTCTGCGAGATGAAGGCGTCCTGATAATTGGAAGCGGAAATATGGTCCATAACTTACGCCTGATGGATAATAAAGATTTGAAAACTAATGTTTTTGCTTATGACTGGGCTTTAGAAGCCCTTGAAAAAATGAAAAGATATATCCTGAACAATGAACATAAAAAACTTATAAACTATCGTTGTCATGGTAAATCCTTTGAATTGGCCATACCAACTCCGGAGCATTATCTTCCTTTATTGTATGTATTGGCATTAAAAAAAGAGAATGAGAACATTAGATTATTTAATGACAAGATAGTTGCCGGATCAATAGCTATGACGTCGCTGAAGATTGGATAATACAAATTATTTAAAAATTAAAAAATCCCGTTAAAAAGGTTCGGTACACCAGAAGGCTGAAAAATTTCTTTTAAAATTAACGAATCAATTCCGCCGCTTCGCTGTCAAGTAACCAAAGTATTTCACCTTCCACAGGATTAATACGTGATGCAGGAAAATGAGGGCTAAATCCAGCCTGCAATATTTTCGAGACAATTCCTGCTTTATTTTTTCCGGTGACAAGGAAAATGATATTCTTTGCAGCATTTATTAACTTTCCGGTAAAGGTTATACGTTTCTGCCTGCTTTGAGGATGAGTAACAGCTTCGCAGTAGGTTGGAACATTGAATAATGACATATTATCGGGGAATATGGAGGCAATATGGCCATCTTCACCCAGGCCCAGTAAAATTATATCAAAACGCGGGATCCCTTTATGGACGGGGATATTTGTTTCGATTATTCTGCTATAACGAACAGCTTCAAAATATGGATCAGCTTCCCCAAAGATTCTAAAAATATTCTCTTCGGGAATATTTAATGCATGCAATAATTCCTGCTGAGCCATTTTAAAATTACTTTCTAAATTATCCGGAGGCACACATCTTTCATCACTCCAGAAAATTTTAAGTTTTTCCCAATCTGTATTTTTTGTATCTGAGTTTGCGATGTGCCTGTAAATTCTTTTTGGTGTGGATCCGCCGGATAGAGCCAATGATAAAAAGCTATTTAAAGGAGTTTCCTTAATTTTTTTTAATAACCATGCATTAAAAAAAACAGCAAGATCATCAGAGGTATCAAATATCTTTATATCTGGTTGCAAGATCATTTTATCACTCATAATCAAATTGTTTAAATAGCTAAAAATAAATTTCTTATCTTTCTTTACAAAATAAGCTTAGCAGATTTGATAACTTTTAATTCGAAATAGTAGTTATTCTTTTTCTGTCTTATAGTTCGCAATATTCTCCATCACCGCTAAGGTTTCGGCACGGATATCTCCAGCCTTCCGCTGCATCCTCAATAAGATTATCAGCATTTTCCGGCCCCCAGGTCCCGGCAGGATATCCATATAATTTAAATTTATACTTATTAGCTATCACATTTTGAACGGGAGCAATAAACTTCCATGCTGCTTCAACAGCATCTGCCCGTGCATACAAGGTAGAGTCGCCCATCATTACATCATGTAAAAGCCTTTCGTAAGCTAAAGGAAGGTTTGTTTGTATAAGATCCGAATAATGAAAATCCATATTAACTGTTTTTGCAGTAAATCCCTGACCAGGTTGTTTCACTGCAAATTTTATGAGAATACCTTCATCAGGCTGAATCCTTATAATCAACTGATTACATCTGGCATAAATACTATCTTGTTGAAATAAAACATGAGGTGTAGGTTTAAAATTCACCACTATCTCAGTGACATTTGTTGGAAGTCTCTTTCCGGTTCTAATATAAAATGGGACTCCTCCCCATCTCCAGTTATCAATATAGAACTTCATAGCCACATAGGTTTCTGTACGTGATTCAGGGTGAACATTAAGCTCTTCCCTGTATCCGGGGACCAATATCCCGTGTATACGGGAGGAAGTATATTGTCCAAAAATTACCTGTTTTGCAACATCGTCTTCCTTCAATGGTTTTAAAGATTGAAACACTTTCATGGTTTCATTCCTGATCGAATCAGCATTAACAGAAGACGGAGGTTCCATTGCTACCAGGCCTGTTATCTGTAACAAATGATTTTGCAGCATATCTCTCAAAGCTCCTGCATTTTCATAATAACCTCCTCTACCCTCAATTCCGATTTTTTCAGCTGAAGTTATTTCAACATGATGTATATAATTTCGATTCCATAAAGGTTCAAAAATTCCATTGGCAAATCGCATAACCAGAAGATTTTGAACGGTTTCCTTACCCAGATAATGATCTATACGATAGATTTGACCCTCACTGAAAAATTCATGAAGTTCTTTATTTAGTTGTATGCCGGACCCTAAATCATTACCAAAGGGTTTCTCTATTACAAGCCTTTTAAATCCATCGGATTGATCATTAAACCCGGATTTTCCCAGATTTGCAGCTATGATACTGAACATTACGGGAGGAAGCGAAAGATAAAAGATAAAGTTATGATATTCATTAATTTTGTAAAACTCTTCTCTTAACTTTCTATATTCATCAGCAGAATAAAGGTCAATTGGCCTGTAATCAATACTATTAAGAAATTCGTTTATTCTATGTTTATTTTTAGTAACATTTCCTCTAAACTTTTTAATTCCTTCATCCATTTTCAAACGGAATTCTTCTGTTGTAACGGATGATCTGCTAAGTCCCAAAATTTTGAATTTTTCAGGCATTAACTTCTGTTCATAAAGAGCATATAGTGCAGGTACCAATTTACGATATGTAAGATCGCCTGAGGCTCCGAAAATAACAATAACCAGATTTTCAGGTTTGTTCATTATTATGTTTTTTTAATCTTTATAAAAAATATTTTAGCCTTAAGATTAAGAAAAGGGGCCCTTAAAGAAATAGGATTTCATAAAAAGACTTAAACCAATATAAAAACCCTAATTCTAATTAAAAAACAAAGCTCTAAATTAAAAACATTTACTTAAATTTATACTTTGTTTTATTCTCAAAAGTCCCCATTATATGAAAACTTTTCTCAAATTCACTTTAGCCTCAATACTTGGAGTAATTATTGGTCTGTTCTTTTTCACATTTTTATTTTTGGGAGCAATTACTTCTGCCTCAAAGACAAAAGCAATTATCCCTGAAGAAAATTCCATATTGTTTGAACAATTTAAATTACCAATAAGAGACCGTAACCCTGAAACGCCCTTACAGGCTTTTAGTCCTTTGTCATTTATGGCTGATGGTTTTATAGGTCTTAACGCTATATTGGAAAATCTGACCAAAGCAGCTGAGGATGAAAATATTCGGGGTATTTTTATTAATGCATCATATATTCCTGCGGGCATATCTATCATTGAGGAAATAAGAGAAGGTTTAATTAAATTCAAGGAATCGGGAAAATTTATTATCGCTCATGCAGACATGTATACCCAGCCGGCCTATTATCTGGCATCTGTGGCAGATAAGGTTTATCTTACCCCCGAAGGCTCATTAAATTTACTTGGAATGAGCTCTGAAGTTTTATTTTTCAAAAAGTCGCTTGAAAAACTTGGTATAAAAGCACAAATAATCAAGGAAGGTGAATATAAAGGAGCTCCGGAGCCATTTATGTATGAGAAGCTAAGTGATGAAAACAGGGCTCAGATAAAAGCATATACAGGATCAATATGGAACTATATGCTTGAAAAGATTGCTTCATCTCGTAACCTTGAGGTTGACTCCTTAAATTATCTGGCAGATAATTTATTGGTTACTAACTGTGAATCAGCTTTACAATATGGAATAATAGACGGACTGAAATATTTTGATGAAGTTCTTGCAGAGCTTAAGGGGCTTACTGATACTCCGGAGAAAGAAGATCTGAAAGCTATTACTATGAAGAAATATATCAAAGTAACGCCCAAAAGGAAAGAAAAAGGATTACAGAAAGATAAAATTGCCGTGGTATATGCAACCGGCTCTATAATTCCCGGAGATGAGGAAGGAGAAATAATCAGTTCCGACAAGTTTGCACGTGCTATCCGTAATGCACGAAGAGACAGTACAATTAAAGCAATAGTATTAAGAGTTAATTCAGGTGGCGGGAGTGCTCTTGCATCTGAAGTTATCTGGCGTGAAGTCAAACTCGCATCTGAAGTCAAGCCTGTTATCGCTTCAATGGGTGATGTGGCTGCATCCGGAGGATATTATATTCTTGCTGCAGCAAATAAGGTTATTGCTAACCCTACTACAATAACAGGTTCAATAGGGGTTTTTGGAATATTGCTTGAAGGTAAAAAATTCCTTGATGAAAAACTGGGAATAACTACAGATGTTGTAAAGACTAATGAGCATTCAGATTTCGGTTCATTCTTCCGGCCACTTGACCCTCTTGAAACTAAAGTTCTTCAAAACGAAATAGGTCATATTTATAAAACATTTATAACCCGTGTTGCTGATGGCCGGAAAATGAATCTGGAGGAAGTAGATAAAATTGGACGCGGACATGTATTTAGCGGAGCTGATGCACTAAAAATAAATCTTATAGATGATTTTGGCGGACTGACAAAAGCCATTGATATTGCAGCCAGTGAAGCCGGAATTGATCAGTATAGAATTATTAACCTGCCGGAAGTAAAGGATCCAATAGATCTTTTAATAAAACAAATTACCGGTGAAATAAAAACAAAAATAATAAGCAAAGAGTTAGGCAGTGATTATCTGTACTATAAACAACTGAGCAAAATAAAAACCTTAAAAGGAATACAGGCAAGAATACCTTTCGAAATCAATGTAGAATAATGGCTTTTAATTTGTAATGCAAAATTATCCTTTAATTAGATTTTTATTACTACCCTTAAGCCTGATTTATGGTATTGTAGTCCAAATCAGAAATAAAATGTTTGATATAGGCCTGCTGCCATCAAAAGAATTTAATTTACCCATAATATCGATTGGGAATATTACTGCAGGCGGAACAGGGAAAACTCCTATGACCCAATATCTGGTTGAGTTACTTAAAGATGAGTTTATTGTAGCTGTATTAAGCAGAGGATATAAACGCAGATCAAAAGGTTTTTTTTTAGCAGATAACTTTTCTACTCCTGAATCAATTGGTGATGAACCATATCAGATCAAAAACAGATATCCGGAAATTATAGTTGCAGTTTGCAATAAACGTGTAGAAGGTGTTCGTAAAATACTTTATGCTCATCCCGAAACTGAAATAATTTTACTGGATGATGCATACCAACATCGTTATATCAAACCCGGACTATCTATTCTTCTAATTGATTTTAATAATCCTGTTACAAAAGATTTTTTACTCCCGGCAGGATTACTCAGGGAACCGGTTTCTGAAATTAAAAGGGCCAACATCGTTGTTGTCACAAAATGTCCGGATAAACTCAAACCAATTGATCGAAGAATAATGATAAAAGAATTGGACCTCTTTCCATTTCAACATTTATTTTTCACTTCCGTACAGTATGGTAAATTATTACCGGTTTATAAAGGAAATACAGAAGCAGACAAAGAACAACTGAAAAAAGATAAGGCACATATAATACTATTTACAGGGATCGCTAATCCAAGGCCTTTAAGATGGTTTGCACGTGGCATTTCTACAAAGATACAGTCACTGGCATTTCCTGACCATCATAATTTCACTCAAAAAGACCTGCAGAAACTTGAAGAAATATATGATTCAATTAATGAAGAATCCAAGCTTATCCTGACAACAGAAAAAGATGCGGTACGACTTAAGAGTATGGATTATATTCCGGAAAAATTGAAAGAAACAATGTATTTTGTCCCTATTGCCACTTATTTTTTATATGATAAATCAAAAGAATTTAATCAGCATGTATTAAATTATGTCAGGGGAAATAAAAAGAACAGCATCTTTGTAAAAGGGAAAAGATGAGTTCTCTATAATAATATCACCTTATTAAAATGACAGTTTGTTTTTCTCTTAATCTGTTTCCTTTCAGATTAAATGCTTCAAAATAAATAAGATATAATCCGGTAGTAGTTAGTTGTCCCAGATCATTTGTCCCATCCCAAATAAAAAATCCTGATACACCTAAAAGCTCATTTTGTGCCAGATGTTTTATTTGACGACCATAAGCATCAAAAACTATGACATTCCCTGTATATCCCTCTTCCAAAATAAAGTAAGAGATTACTACCATATCATCTTTTCCGTCATTATCAGGAGTGAACAATTCAGGTTCAATGTTCAAAAGTTTCTCATGATGCATATAATTATAATCCTGTGAATTTTTATAGCCCGGTGTAGCGAAACCAGCGTTAGAGGAAGCTGAATGCCACTTACTAAGAAAGCCGGGGGACTTGTCAATATTTATTCTTTCCAGTGAAACGCCATGATAATCATTTAACAGAGAATAATGGTTTTTGACAGAGTAACAAAACCTATCCAATAACTGTAAAGAGCGGTCTGTTAGCTCTATGCATCCTCCTGCATCTTTCAGGGTAGGCATTTTTTTCATCTGGTAAAGCCGTTCCGGAAATTTTATTTCATAATAATTCTCAAGTAACTCCGGTTGTGTCGTGATCACCAGATATTCATGAGGAAAAAATAAAGACATTTCATTTACAAGATATTCACGTTTTATTTCTTTCGGATTATTATCATTGCTTATTCCGATAACAATATCAGACAAATTAAGCAGGCTGTCAGTGTTATTATATATTTCGATAAATTCCGGACAACCGGGAAAAGGTGAAAAAAGAACTTCTGTTAAAATAATATCTGTGCAGCCTGGTTTTAAAGGTCTTCCAAAACTTATACTTAATTCTTTATCAGGATGGTTTCCTGCATAATCACATAACTTATCCCCCAATGTAAGTTTATAAATTTTCCCTCCTTCCAGGACATTTTGAAATTCAATAATACATGAATTATAAAAAGGAAGAGAAGGAGTTATTCTGACAATTCTATTTTCTCCTGAAATTATTTTGAAAGGTATTAATGAATTAAAAAAGTTTCTGTCAATACTTTCATTAAAATGAACAATAATTTCTTTTTCTCCAGGTATCTCAATACCTTTAATATAAGGCGGATAAATATCAGGATTGGATGCGTATACAGAATTAATTATCCCGGGAGACCCCCCGCTAAGAGATCCTGATACTTTCCAGTTTTCTTTTCCTGAACAAATATTGTCAGGATCAATCCTTTCCAGTGACCATCCTCCCTGAGCTTTAAAGGGCTCATCATACCATTTATCTTCATATAAAACAGCATCTATTATTTCATTGTTATCATTTTTTAAAATAAGTAGCTGGCCATTATTATTCAAAGCAACTGAAGACGTAAATATTCCAAGAACATTTCCGTATTCCCTGAAAACATCAACTGCAGGAATATAGGTTAATATAATAAAATCAGCCGGGGCAATTGTCCCTGATAAATTGTAAATTCTTGTCCCTGCTTCCAATGTCCATCCATTTAAATCTATCTGATGTGAGGATCTGTTAAAAAGCTCTATATATTCATATTCGGGAAGATATACTGACGGAGAAGGATCCGCCATAATTTCATTTATAACAATTTCGTAAGGTTCAACTTTAGTATTTTGTATTTCACAGAATTCATCTTCGTTTTCTTTAAACCAAAAACCATTTAAGGTGGTAATCAAAGAATTATGGATTTTAAATAGATTAAAGCCCAAAGAAATAAATAGCCATCCGGAAAAAAGACAAATAATACTTTTCACTGAGAGAAATTTTTACGATTTTTGTAAACTTTTATCCGGAAAGGAAAGTGGGTTAGATTTTAAAAGTACATATATAAATTTAAAATTCAAAATTGATGATATTGTTTACTTAAAATTATTTTTAGTTATGAAAGTTGCTGTTGTTGGAGCAACTGGTCTGGTTGGCCAGGTTATGCTTAAAGTTTTAGAGGAAAGGAATTTTCCGGTTTCTGAATTGCTTATGGTTGCATCAGAAAGGTCTATTGGTAAAGAGATTGAATTTAAGGGTAAAAAGCATACTGTTATTGGCATGAAACAGGCTATAGAATCAATTCCGGACGTAGCGATATTCTCTGCCGGTGGCGGAACATCACTTGAATGGGCGCCTGAATTTGCAAAAGCTGGTATTACTGTTATTGATAATTCCTCGGCATGGAGGATGGACCCTGGCAAAAAGTTGATAGTTCCTGAAATAAACGCCCAAATATTGACAAAAGACGATAAAATAATAGCTAATCCCAACTGTTCAACTATCCAGATGGTATTACCGCTGGCACCATTGCATTGGAAATATAAAGCTAAACGAGTAGTTGTTTCCACATACCAGTCAGTAACAGGTACCGGAGTTAAAGCTGTTCGCCAGCTTGAGAATGAAAGGAAAGGAGTATACGGTGAAATGGCTTACTCCTACCCTATTGATAAAAATTGTATTCCACAGTGTGACTCATTTACAGATAATGGATATACAAAAGAAGAAATGAAACTTGTATATGAAACGATAAAAATACTTAAAGATGAGAGTATAAAAGTAACTGCCACCGCAGTACGTATTCCCGTAGTAGGGGGCCACTCCGAATCTGTAAATATTGAATTTGAAAAAGACTTTGATCTTACTGAAGTACGTAAATTGCTTTCTGAAATGGATGGTATAATTGTGCAGGATGACCCTTCTTCCGCCTTATATCCTATGCCAATAAACAGTGAAAATAAAGATGAAGTTTTTGTCGGCAGGATCCGGAGAGATAATTCTCAGCCAAATACACTAAACATGTGGATAGTATCTGATAATCTCAGGAAAGGGGCAGCTGTCAATGCAATTCAAATAGCTGAATATCTTAAAGAAAAAGGATTGATTTAGAAAACATTAAAGATTCGAAGTATAATAGATTTTAATCCGCAGACTGATAAAGCAAATCATCATAAGGATACCTGCTTATATGGATATCTTTTATGCGCTGGTATAAGGTCTGTTTAAATTCTTCAAGGTTAATTTTTTCCTTTGCAGAAATGAAAAGTACTGTATCTTCATTCCTTGCAAGCCAGCTTTTTTTAAGATCTTCAAGAGAAAAATTTATTCTCGTTTGGGGGCTCAGGTCATCCGGCTCTTTTTCAACAAATTGATATGCATCAATTTTATTGAAAACTAATATTTTAGGAATATTTGAAGCTCCAATTTCCATTAAAGTTTGATCTACAACCATTATTTGCTCTTCAAAACTTTTATGGGATATATCAACTACATGCAATAATATATCTGATTCTCTGACCTCATCCAGGGTTGATTTAAATGATTCAACAAGATCATGAGGTAATTTTCGGATAAAACCTACAGTATCTGATAACAGGAAAGGAAGATTATCAATAACAACTTTTCTTACCGTAGTATCAAGAGTTGCAAATAACTTGTTTTCAGCAAAAACATCTGATTTACTGATAAGGTTCATTATAGTTGATTTTCCAACATTAGTATATCCGACCAGTGCCACCCTTACAAGTTTTCCGCGATTTTCCCTTTGTGTTGTCTTTTGTTTGTCGATTTTCTTCAATTCCAGCTTCAGCCTGGCAATCTTACTTCTAATTATTCTCCTGTCTGTTTCAATTTCCATTTCTCCCGGCCCGCGTAATCCAATACCTCCTCTTTGACGTTCAAGATGTGTCCATAAGCGGGTCAACCTGGGGAGTAAATACTGATATTGTGCAAGTTCAACCTGAGTCCTGGCATGTGCTGTTTTAGCCCTGGAAGCAAAAATATTAAGAATTAGATTTGTCCTGTCAATAACCCTTTTATTCAATTCTTTCTCTACATTTCTGAATTGTGAAGCACTAAGCTCTTCATCAAATATAATCAGGTCCACATCAGTTTCTTCGATATACTGCCTTATTTCCTCAAGTTTTCCCGAGCCGATAAATGTTCGGGGATCAGGTTTAACAAGTCGCTGGATAAATATCTCCACAGGTATAACTCCCGCTGTATCAGCAAGAAATGCCAGCTCATCAAGATAATCCAAAATTTGCGCCTCATCTTCTCCCGGAGTGATGATGCCAATTAAAATAGCTTTTTCAGGTACTCTCGCTGTATTAAAATATTTACCCACTTGATATAATTTTGAAGACAAAAATATTGAAAAACATTGCTAATTCTAATTATTTTATTATTAATATTGTTATGTAACCGGACAGGTTCATAATTTATAAAAAAATGCATTTAATATTTACGAAGGGGTTTTTAAATCCCCGTGAATATTTCTGAATAATATATGCATCCAGGTCTTTTCTTATTGTTTTCTTATATTTCTTCATTAGTTTTTTTATAATGAGTCAAATTTATCTTTCGAATTATGTTCGATAACGATTTAAGACTGTTTTACTTATGAATTAAAATTTTAGTTATTTAACAAATCAAATCTATTAGTTTGAATGGGGTGATAAAATATTAGTATTTCAAATTTAAAATATGGACCAGAATATATTTTCATTTTCAATAAATGAGTTGTTAATATAAAATATCTTCAATTTTAAATTAGTAAAAAATAAATTTGTTTATGAAAAAAAGTATTTTGAAAAGATATCCCGATAAATTAATTCTGATTTTTTTTCTTGCATGTGTTATTTCTTTGGCATTTGTCGCCGGCCAGGGGACATCCGATAAAATTTTTTATGTAGCAACCACAGGTTCAGACTCTTATACAGGAACAATTTCACAGCCTTTTGCTTCTTTAAATGCAGCAATAGAAGCTGCCCGAAAAGCTGGTTCAGGGGAGCACCGTATAATTATTCTGCCTGGGGAATATTTCATCACAGAGGTTATAGAACTTGATACTCGTGATAACGGGCTTACTATTGAAGCAGATCAAAGTGGTAAAGTGATATTTTATGGTGGATTTGCTGTTACTGAATGGATACGTGACGGCGATAAATTCTGGAGTGCTGATCTGCCAGGTGTAAAAGAAGGTTTACTGGACTTTCGTTCGATTATCGTGAACGGGAAAATGCCTGACAGGGCACGTATGCCGGAATCCGGAACGCTAACTCATTTAAGTGTTTTCGATGCTCCATGGCTTTCCACAGTTGGCGGAGGATGGGCAAGAAAACCAACAGAGGAAGAAATGACTACCATGAAATATGATCCTAAGGATATTCCCGAATCCCTGGATATAAACAATGCTGAAGTTCGTGTATATCACATGTGGAATACCTCTACAATGAGTATTTCCCGGAACGATATTCAAAATCATGTTCTAATCTTTACATCACAAACCAGTTATCCTCCCGGAGGTTTTGGAAAGAAGGAATATATTATATTTAATACCCGTGAAGGTATGCTCAGGCCGGGTAACTGGTATCTTGACAGAACAAATGGAAGAATTGTATATTGGCCTTTACCGGAAGAGAATATATTATCCTCAAAAATAATTATTCCAAAAACAGACAGAATTTTCAGGATTATTGGAAAACCGGAAAACAAAGTTGAAAATATTAGTATAAAAGGTTTAATTCTCCAGGGCACCAATATTCCTTCCAGATCTTCTGCCGTAAGGTCCGGATCCTATGATGGTGGCGGGACAATAAGCCTTATTCATGCAAACAACTGCATATTAGAAGGGATAGAAATAACCAATATATTTGGACAAGCTATTTCCGGATCGCAACTAAATGACTGTAAAATAACAGATTGTCATTTTTATAATCTTGGAGGAAGTGGTGTACGATTTGACGGGAACAATGTTTTCTTCGCCAGAAATCATATTCATGATGTAGGAAAATTTAATCCGAATTCGATTGGGATTGCAACAAATGGCACAAATCATCATATTTATAGAAATGAATTACATGATATACCATATTCAGGTATGAACATTTACAGAACAAACATTCTCGTAGAAGAAAACCTGATTTATCGTGTTATGCGTGAAATCCAGGATGGGGCTGCAATTTATGCTGTCGGGAATCAAATTACTTTACGTGGAAATGTTGCCCGTGATATTGTTCCAACAGGCACAGGTTATGGGGTTAGCTCATACTATTTTGATGAAGGTTCATTTGATAATATTGTTGAAAATAATACCTCAATTGGAGTCGCAATGCCAACTCATAATCATATATCACAAAATTCAATCATCAGAAATAATATATTTATTGCAGACAGAGATATGACAATTTCTTTTCGTTCCTCCTCGGGATATAAATTTGAAAATAATACATTAATACTTCCCGGCAGAATAAGGATGGTCTCTCCAAATGCTGTCATATCATGGAGAGATAACAAAATATTATATTCCGGTAAAGATCCTGATGGTCAGATAATTTACAAGATTGATTCACTGATGCCATATACAGATCCTCCACAAAGAAAAACTAATCCAATTATGGTTTCTAAAATTAATAATGCTCCTGTTATTGATGGAGTATTATCAACTGATGAGTGGCCTGGAACTTATCTTTATCTTGACAGGGCAATTTCCGGATTTCCGTATAGTGGTGCTCCCGTCATGGCGAAATTTACTACAGATAATAAATTTTTTTATGTTGGTGTTCTTATTGCTATGTTTAATATAGACAATGCCAGCTTAGGTGAAACATGGAAAAAAGATGATGGTATCGAAATTGCAATCAGTGGCTTTGATAAGGATAAGCCTTGTACATTTGTCCTCAGGGCTTATTTGAACGGGACAGTTCAAAGTGTTACTGATGCAGGTACATCTGCTGCTGCAGCCGGACGTTTAAGGAAAGGAGTCAAATATGCAGCCAAGCCAATTGAAAACCCCAGGGCCGGAAGCAGCGGATGGATGGCAGAATGGGCAATTCCTTTGAATTTGCTGGGACTGAAAGCCGAATCAGGCACCAGGGCCCCTTTTAATATTTGTGTTTTTGTAAATGAATATGAGAAATGGCATTGTTGGGAAGGCACTCAGGGTGAAACCTGGGAAGTAGATAAAGCTGGTTTTATCGAATTTAGGTAATAAAAACCAGAATTAATATCTGAATTGTCCTGAAATAAGCTTATACAAAAATAGCACAAAATGAAAAAAAGAGGAATAATTTCAAAATCAAATAATATATTCCTGTTTCGAAAGTAATAAAATCCTCATAGCTGTACGGAAGAGTATGTAAATAAGATTTTGTAATATGAAAAAACTTATCGAAATTTGATCTTAAGTTATGCATAAAGAAGTTCTTTTTATGAAAACAAATAACTTTGAAATTGTATTTTTAAGTTTTACACATAACTTTTTTATTAAATAGTTATAAACAGTTTTATAAATAATTCAAACCGCACATCCGGTTAATAATATTTAAAATTATATTTTAACACAATTACAAAAATGACAAAACGAAGAGATTTTCTAAAAAAAAGTATTCTTTGTACATCTGCATTTGCAATCAAAGGTACAGGATTCAGTAAAGAAACATTAGAAACGGCGCCTTTAAATCAGTCTCAAAAAATCTGGCAAAATGATCCTGAATGGGTAAAAATTAAGTTTGGAGACTGGGGAGGCCCTGGAGTATCTTCAAAAATAGGCCCTATGGATACAATTCTATTAAAAGATCATGCGCCCAGGTCTTCAGTTGTTACCAAAGAAACATTCGTTGAAAAGGCTAAATATCCGGCAATAGACAGCCATATCCATACTATGGCCAGGACACCTGAAGAAGCTGCCGATTGGGTTAGGACTATGGATGAAGTTGGTATAGAAACATCAATTGTTGAAACCGGCGCTATTGGAGAGGCATTTGAGAATGTTGTAAAACTCTTAAAGAAGCCTTATCCTGGCCGCTTTGAGCTTTATTGCGGAATGGAAAGGACTAATGTAAATGACCCGGATTATTCTGACCGCGCTGTAGCTGAGCTCATTCGCTGTTATGAGATGGGGGCCATTGGAGTTGGTGAAATTATTGATAAAGGATCAGGTTTACAAAGAGATAGTTCCATACCAAGATCGACAAGGCTTCATGTAGATGACACAAGACTAGATGCATTCTGGGAAAAATGCGCAGATCTAAAAATGCCTGTAAGCCTTCATGTTGCTGATCATCCCTCCTGCTGGACCCCTTTGGATGTATTCCAGGAACGTACCCCCGATTATCAGCATTTCAATCAATATAATGCAGACGTACTTCATTATGATGAACTGATTGAAAGAAGAAACAGAATGTTGGAGAAACATCCGCGCACGAAATTTATTGCATGTCATCTTGGTAACCAGGGAAATGACCTGGAGACTTTAAGTAAAGCAATGGATAGATATCCTAATTTATACCTGGACACTTCGGCCCGTGATTATGAATTAGGGAGAACCCCCCGAAACTCTGCCAAATTTCTTACAAAATATAAAAACAGAATTGTATTCGGTACGGATATGGGAAGGCAAAAAAGTATGTTCCAGATACATTGGCGCTTATTTGAAACTGATGATGAATATATACCAGGCAGAGTTGGATGGCGTTATTATGGCCTTAATTTATCTCCAAAAGTTTTGAAAGCAATTTACAGGGATACCGCAAAAAAATTATTTAATATATAGCACTATTTAACTTTCTGTTAATCTGTATAATTACACCTAATTAACAAAAATAATAATTAATTGCTGAACCCCGGTAATTGTTTACAGACCAGCCTGGTGACAGGGAATAGAAATTAAAGTGTTTTGTGATCCTGTACCCGAAAAATTAATAAGAGCTTTAGTATTGATCGGTTCATCATGTTTGCTTCGGCAGAAAATGGTTCAGTATTGGGGACTGTTACTGGTTTTGCTACAGATAGATGGAAAACCGATAAGAAATTTAAATCGGGTTTACAAACACAGGCGGAATTACAGATCTACTATAATTTCAATAATTCAGCTCTTTCTGACTACCGGGAATGATAGTCTTTTTCAATAATAGCCATAAAAAGAGCCCTTTTTGTAACTTTTTAATCATTTAACGTAATATTAAATTGAAATATAAGCGATAAAATATAACTTCTTAAAAATTATATTACAAGCTGTTTAGAATATGTCCTGTTTTAGAAAAATTAATTTTTATAAAAATTATCAAAACAAATAAAAATGAAAAAGCTTTTCCTGCCAATTATTTTAGTTTTTGCTTTTGCATCCTGTGTTTCACTGAATAAACAATTGCAAAAAGGTCAATATGATATGGTTATTGACAGAACAGTAAAACGCCTGATAAAAGATCCTGATAATCCGGAAGATGTGAAAGTTCTTGACAGGGCTTACAAAACAGCTAATGAACAGGATCTGGAAAGAATCAAGTTTTTGAAAATGGAAAATAAGCCTGACAATTATGATGAAATTTTTCTACGCTACGAATATCTGAAATCAAGGCAAAATAAAGTCAGGACAGTATTGCCTCTTAATTTAAGGGGAACTGTTATTAATTATAACTATATTGACTATGATTATGAAATTATTCAGGCAAAAAGAAAAGCTGCTGATTTTTATTATTCAAATGGTAAAAGGCTGTTAGCAAATCCTGACAGAGCTTCCAACAGAGAAGCTTATTATCAGCTTGTCAAAGCGACGGAATACTCTGGAGATGCATTTCCCGGATTAGCAGAAATGTTGGGGACAGCGAAATACAAGGGCACAAGTAAAATACTGGTTCAGATTGCAAATAGTACTAAACTCAGCATATCCCCGGAATTTGAGGAGGAATTACTAACCTTTAACACTCAGGGCTTAAATAGTGAATGGCTTGAATTCCATTTCAGACATGTCAATGATGATATAGATTACGATTATTTTGTTATAATCAATATTATAGATATAATGTTAACTCCAAATCAGAGTGACAATAAAGATTATATTTATAAAAAAGATGTGGAAAATGGTTTTAAGTATGTTCTTGATGCAAAGGGAAATGTTATGAAAGATTCGTTAGGAAATGATATAAAAGTACCACAATTCAAAACTCTTACTGCAACCCTTATTGAAACACAACAACATAAGGAAGTTGCAATTAAAGGACTTGTTGAAATACACGAAATTAATCCGCTAAGAAAACTCGTTGTAAAAGAACCTATAGGGGCGAATAATATTTTTCACAATGTCTCAGCCAGGGCCATCGGCGATTTAGCAGCACTTGATGAGGAAGCCAGTGTGAAAATTAAAAATAAATTCATTCCTTTTCCATCCGATTTTCAAATGATATTTAATTGTGCTGAAACTCTAAAACCTGCTATAATAAATGCTATATATAAGAACCGAAAGTATATGTTATGAATCAATACCAATTTGCTTATTGCAATTTTTAATTAAATAAGATTAACTAATATTTAAACAGTTTTAAATTCTATAAAATTGTCAGGATTTTTTATTTTTATAATAATTTTCTTTCTTTAAAAATAAAAGATCATGATCAATTCACGACGAAAATTTATTAAAAATACTGCAATTGGAGGATTAGGTATTGCAGTACATGGTAAATCAGTCTTAGTTAATCCCGGGATTTTAAAAGCAGAAGTTGTAAATCCTCTTAACCGTGTGCCTGTAAGCTTTATCATAGATGATTCTACATGCCTTGTTAATATGGCATATTATGGCATCCCTCAATTTGCTGAAGTATTCCCTGCCCGATATAAACAAGACTGGCGAAAACTTCCCCGTGAAATACCCGATACATTTGTAAGAAAATTTGGCGAATGGAGCATTGAAAATGGTATTAAAGGAAAATATAGCATTGTACCTTATCCGGCATGCACCGGATGGATCAATCGTTTTATTCCCGGCTGGACCGAAAAAGAATTAAAATCGAGTCTTGATCTTGTAAGAGAGATAATTCTTCCAAACTGGGATATACATCCTGAAATGATAAGCCATACACGTGTTATTGATATTAAAACCGGAATTCCTTATCCTTATCCTACTCCTGACTATATGGAGAACTGGGAATGGAGTCAAACCAAAAGCGTAGATGAATTAACAGCCTATCAGGCCTATGCTTTTAATATACTTAAAGAGGCCGGGCTCCCCTGCGAAGGGCATACAACTCCGGGAGGTTATGGCAGCCGAAATCAGAATAACCTTGCTCTGTCTACACTTGAGGCGGTAAGAGATATTTATGGATCTGAAATAGCTCACTATTTCAGAGACGTTTTCACAAAAAAGGACGAAAGCGTTGTACCCCGTATTATGTACGCTTCCGGACTTGAGAGTAATGATCCGGTATGCGTTGTCTCAATCATTGGATGTACCGATGACTGGTTTGGCGGATGGGACGGGCTTACTCCAGGAAATGTGGATAAGCTCATTACATCTGATCTTCAGTCAGGAAGACTTGTAGAAGTAATAGATAGCGAAGAACCTGCAATAATGGTATGTCATTGGCCTGGAATTTATTATAATGGTGAAGAATTAGGATTTAATATATTGA
>CAZLXM010000031.1:20673-38666 GCA_964563105.1 uncultured Bacteroidaceae bacterium | reverse complement strand
CATTATTTTGTTAATAACCAACTAATTGTATAAAAAATTATATCGAACTCACGTTAATTAAATCTATTTTACAAATGGCTTCAAAACACTTGTCACGCAGAAATTTTATTACTACATCAACCGCTGGTATTACCGTAGCGGCGCTTTCTAACAGTGTGGTTTCACTTACATCCTGCTCATCTGATAAAGATAAAATCAAATATTCCGGTTATCCTGCTGATACACCTGAAGGTTTTTCATTTTTGACTGAAAAATATCTTCCTGAACAAAAACTGTACGACTATCACAAAAAACTTACAACTGAGCCGGTTCATATACCAAGGCGGGATGTGAAAGAAGTACCTGGTGCAGAAGAAATGTCTATTGCAGATCAGGGATGGAAGCTGATTTATAATGCCGGTGATTCAGACATTATAAAGACTGCTGTTTTAGATTTTCAGGATTATCTTACAGTTTCACAAAATGTAAATATCCAGGTCGAAGAATTATCTGATTTAAAAGAATTTAAAACTTTCCGAAATACTATTGTTGCAGGAACACGCAAACAACTGGAAGGTTATGGTCTGTCACTGAAAAGTCCAAAAAGCTATGAGATTGATGTAAGTTCTGATCGCATAATCGTTTGTGGTTATGATGAACGCGGAGTTATGTTCGGGCTTTATAATCTTGAGGCAAGAATGAACCTGAGGGAAGCCCCGTTCTTACCTGCCAGTCTTCATACTATCCGGCAAAGCCTTTATAATACCAGAATGGCTTTATCATGGATGGGTTGGATGGAATGGCCGGACCGCCTGCTTTCACATATGGCACATGATGGATTTGACGGGATATTTGCATCAGTTTATGCAAATCCGAATGGAGACAGAACAACTGCTGAAACTTCTACCGACTTTTATGCACGTTTGATGTTTCGTGTAAGACAACAAGATCCAAAAAGGATAAGAGATTTAATAGACAGGGCTGCCAAATATGGTATAAAAGTATATACACCTGTTATTTACCAATATATGGGTACACGGGAGAGTGAAATGGGCCTTAGAAAACTGGTACGAGATATTATTCATGAATTTCCCGATATAAAAGGATATATTCTCCTGACAGAAGGTTTTTGGTATAAAGCATGGAGAGATCGCGGGGGCACTACTATTGAAGGTCGTCAGGACTGGGCACGTAACTGGTGTAAGGCTGTTGGGATTGTATCGGAGGAATGTCATAAAATTGACCCTGATATAGAAATCCTTCCCTGGGAATATAATATACCTAATCGCCCTGAAAATGTTGATCTTAAAAGATATTTTATTCAACATCTTCCATCAGATACAACTCCCATGCCAACCTGGGAAAATGGTAAAAGCTTTGAAATGGGCGATATGAAAGGTCATCTTACAGATTATTCACTAAATCAGATTGGTCCTGCAGAGGTATCGGAAGCACAAATCATTGAGGCTAAAAAACGAGGTATGAAAGTTTATTCCAAAGTTGATACATTTGCCAGCTGGCAGTATGGCACAATTCCATATTTGCCATGTCCTTACCAGTGGTATGAAAGATACATGGCTTTGGAAAAACATGGGGTAAATGGTACCCTGGAAAGCTGGAGCAGTGGCTATAAGCCCAATTTTATGAGTGAAATTCGGGCCTGGACATGCTGGACAGATTTACCTGATCGTGATACACTCTTCAGTGCCATGGCCTCACGAATTTTCGGCAAAGAGAATACTGAACTGGTATTAAAAGCCTGGGACCATTTTAGCCGTGCTATACGTTTTATTCCTGATACCGGGGCTCACATGGGAACAAATAATGCTGTTGGTAATCCCCTTTTCTTTATTGAACCTCCCGCCCGGACACTGACATATAATTATTCATGGGGAGATCCTTCACAACGGTTAAACGCTAATCCATACTGGCCTTTTACCGTATCCCGTATGGTCTTTTATCCTGATTTTTCAAATAGGACAAATTTAGCTGAAAGTTATGCTAAAAGTCGAAGTGGAGTGCAAGTTTCAGGAGGAACTAAGGTGCTGCCAATATTTCTGGACTACATGAACAAGGCAATCGACCAGATGGAAGAAGGATTGAAATATTACAGGACTGCAGCGTCACATACTATAGAATCAAAACGTCAAAGTGCAATCCTTGAAGTAATAGTTGCCGAACAAATGCACAGGATGATGCAAAGTGCATATGCAATATTGAAGTTTGAAGATCTTCGTTTTGATTGGGTGAAAGAAAAAGATGGTCAAAAGAGAGATAATTTGTTGGATAAAATGGAAGAGATATTAAAAGATGAGATTGCCAGGACAAAACTTTCACTTGTTGCTGCATCACATGATTCACGTCTTGGATTTCAGTTTGAACAGGATTATGTTTATACTCCGTATTCCTTAACAGAAAAAATAAAACTCATGGAGGAAACTCTTAACATTCATTTTCCGGAAGCAAGAAAGAAAAAGAAGGAATGAACATAAATTGATAAAAAAATATAAAATATTATGTCGTAATATTTTTCTTTAACAATAACATAATTAATTTTAACATAAAATCAAAAAAAAACATTATGAGTACAACAACTATTCCAAAGCAGGAATTTGCCGAACGTCTGCAAAAATTTCAGTCTAACATCAAATCAGCCGGTCTTGATGCATGTTTGGTACACGCTACTGAATCTGATATGGCCAATGTCCGTTATCTAAGTGAATACTGGCCTGTATTTGAAACTGCTGCTGTATTCGTTCCTGCTGATGGCGAAGCGGTTCTGATTGTCGGGCCTGAAAGTGAAATTTATGCTTCTCATCGCAGTGTTTTTAAGAATATAGAAAAGATGATAGAATATCGGGAATCTGCTGAACCTGCCTGTCCGGGAATGACATTTGCCACCTATAAAGATCTTGTGACAAAATACATGGGTAAAAATACTATTAAGAAACTTGGGATTGTAGGCTGGGCAATTACTCCTTTACCAGTTTATATGTCCCTTAAAAATCAGTTTCCTGATGTTGAATTAGTTAAGGCTGATCACACTTTTCTTCCACTTCGTTTTGTAAAAAGCGAAAATGAACTTGAATGCATGCGTAAGGCCTACGCTATTTCAGAACTTGCTGTTGAAGCTATTATTAATGAGATTAAGCCCGGAATGACTGAATTACAGGTTATTGGTATTGCCCAGCGTGAAATTTTCAAAAATGGTGGCGAATATGAAGGGCATTCCTTGTATTGTTTCTGTGGCCCTTCAACTAACAATGCTATTTCTCGTCCAACACACAATAAAATAATCAGGAATGAGGTCATTCAACTAAATATTGGAGCACGTGTTAGTGGTTATTCTTCCAGTGTTGGTTTGCCTATATCCATCGGCCCTCTTTCTGACCGTAAAAAAGATCTTATCAGTTTCGGTCTTGAAGCCCATCACAAAACTATTGAATTACTAGGTGCTGGTAAACCTGCGGGCGCAATTGTCAGGGAATATGAATCCTGGGTTGACTCAAAAGGATATAAAAAATATATGCTTTATGGCCCTTGTCATTCAATAGGAATGATGGAGGTTGAACAACCATGGATGGAATCTACTTCAGATTTTGAATTAGAAAGCAATATGACTTTCCAGGTTGACACCTTTTTCTATGATCATGATTTCGGCCTGCGTTGGGAAAATGGTGTTATTATTAAAGAAGGCGGAGTTGAAATGTTTTCATCCAAATTCATGAAATTGGTTGAGATTGATTGATCAGGAAAGATGTTTTATAACAGGAAGGGGAAAGATCTTAATTTTCTGCTACCGGTTAATAACATTAATATTATATTTTAAAGACATCTTTTCGGAATTTATATTTTATATTAAAAATTAATTTAAAATTTACAATTATGCGTTATGAAATGATGTTTCCGGATCAGATCCGTGAAGCTATTGACAAAAATATTCCTGTAGCACTTGCACTTGGTGTATTGGAATACCACAGTGAACATCTTACCCCCGGGGTTGATACATTATTGGTTGTTCGTGCCCTGGAGTTGCTTGAAAAAGAAATCCCCTTGGTTATTCTTCCTCCTTTTTATTATGGTGCCGGAAGTTATGCTGTTGCCGGTCCTGAACGTAATGGTGGCATACACGTTGATTCATCAGTATTAAATATATTTGCCCGCCAACTTTTTTATAATTTGCTTAGGATTGGTTTTAGAAATATTTATGTTTTTGTCCATCATCAGAGTGAAAATTTTGAAAATGGAATGCCCACTGATCTGGCATTTAAGCTGGCAGCCCGCCAGGAAATATTTGCTTTTATTGAGAGAAAACAAGGTGATGGATGGTGGGGGGACCAGTCCTCATCCAGTTATTATGAAGATCATGAAACCGGGGATGATCCTTTTAACTGGATTAAAATATGTCCTTTTATGAGTGCTGAAGCACAGTCACAATTTCCGATTGATCATGCAGGGGAACAGGAAACCTCTTTGATGATGGCATTTTGTCCTGAAGGTGTTGACATGTCTCGTTTTAAAGAGGGTCAATGGTATGCTGATGGCGCAAAAAAGGCTTCCCTTGAGTATGGTAATCGTGCAAAGAAAATTATTCTGAGAGACATGAAAAAGGTAATGGGAAAATAAGATATGACCGGGAAAGAGTTATTTGATCTACTCGACAAATCGAAGCGCCGGGCTCATTTGATTGGCAATGAGCAAAATGGTATTGTTGCAGGCCTTGATCTTGAAGGCCGCCTTTTTGCTATTGTAAATGGAAAAGTATTAAATCGGGTTGTTCCCTCTGCTTTAATACACAGATCTAATAAAACATTTTTTCATAATCCCGGAGGTGATGCGCTTTGGCCCGCTCCTGAAGGTTCCCGTTTTGGATATGAATATAGTACGGGAAACTGGCGCGTTCCGCCTTCTGTTTCTGCTGCAGTCTGGGAAGTTATTTCTGAACAGACTGACAGGGCTGTTATAAGGGCGGAACTCGATCTTATTAATAATATACAATTAGGGATCCCCTGTGAATTTGAACGTCATATAGAAATTCAAATACAGGAAAACTTTCTTAAAGAGGAGGTTACAGAGTTGATTCGATATATAGGGAATAAAACTTTATCAAAGGATGAGTTTTTAATTGCACCATGGTCTCTTTGTCAATTTGATTCAGGAAAAAAAGGAAAAATAATTCTTCCTGCATCTTCAAGGGAAGAAATATGGGATATGTACCCCCCCGGCAATACCCGGGGCATTTTAAAAGATGATATTTACATTATAAATACAGATACCCCACACCGTTTTCAGCTTGGAATTGGTGAAAATACACCCTGGGTAGAATATATTCTTGAGGAAGGATTCCGTATTAAGCGTTACGCGTGTGATTTGCCTGATGGACAGGATTATATTGATATAGCTGACATATCACCGGATAGTCCCCCTTCTTCAAAAGGAGTCAGATACAGTGTTTATTGTGATCCTTCCGGTTTTATGGAGGTAGAAGCCTGTGGTGGTTGTACAGAGATTTTAAAGCCGGGAACAGAACTAAGTGTTAAGATTATTACTGAATACTATGATATTTCCTGAACCTTGCATTTATTTTTTTAAATGTTAAGATATAAATTCAGGATTGAAAGGGATTATTGCAAATTAAAATAATATTAATAACTAAACTTTGGATGTTTTTGTGCCGGGATTTCTGTAATAAATAAAAGATTAATGAGAATATAATTCATATGTTAATAATTATATAATTACAAATTTCACTATATAATTGATTTATTTAATGGAATAATTTTAAATTTAATAACTTAAATAATGAAAACTCCTAAAAAGACTTTGTATCTCCCTTTGGCAATTATAGGTTCCATGTTTGCTGTTTTGGGTTTTGCCCTGGGTATCAATGCATTTTTCATTCCATTTGTTCAGGATGCCTTTAACATATCGATTACCATGTCTTATCTGGTTATGAGTGCCACTTTTTTGGCCTTTGTTGTTTTTGGGCTTCCTTCGGGAATAATAATCAAAAAAGTAGGTTATAAAGGCGGAATGATTTTGGCTTTCTTAATAATGGCTGCAGGATTTTATCTTATTGCTCCTGCTGCAAAAATTGTAAGTTTCCCTTTGCTTTTAATTGCATTGTTTGTAAGTGGTATGGGCCAAACTTTACTTACCGGGGCAGTAAATACCTATGTTACAATTCTGGGCCCTCCTGAAAGTGCTGCCAGTCGTATAGCGCTTATGGGTATTTGTAGTAAAACATTTTATGCTGTTGCTTCCATGATGCTGGCCCTATTCATGGATCTCACTAATGTCAGAGTTGAAGATACAATCCTTCCTTTTTATATTATTACCGGTGCATTGGTAGTTATGGGTATTCTTTACTATTTTTCTCCTTTGCCTGAATTAAAAGCGGAAGGTGAAGAGGAGGATGAAACAAGTGCTGAAACATCATTTTATGCAGATTCAAAAACAAGTATTCTTCAGTTTCCGCATTTATTACTGGGTGTCTTAGCTATCTTTTTTGATGTAGGTGCAGAATATATTGCATTGGGTACAATAAATGATTATGCAAAAATACTTAATTTTCCTTCACCCGAAAATTATGTTTGGCTGGTATCTTTGGGTATGGTTGTTGGCTATTTAGTTGGAGTTATTTTTATACCAAAATATATTAATCAGGGCCAGGCTCTTTTAATGTCCACTATTGCCGGTATAGTTGTAACAATCGCTATAGTATTGTTTCCCTCAGGAATATCAATATATTTGGTTGCATTTCTTGGATTAGCAAACGCATTGATGTGGCCTGCAATCTGGCCAATGGCTATCGCTGACCTTGGAAAATTCACGAAAATAGGTTCTTCTTTGCTTGTTACCGGTTTAATCGGAGGGGCATTTCTTCCTCTTTTATTTGGATATATTGCTGATATAGCTTCACATCAGATCGCATATCTGGCCTGTCTGCCCGCATATCTGTACATTATGTATTATGCATTGGCAGGAAGTAAAATCAGAACTAAATAAAACAACTTAACTTGATAATTTTAAGGATATAATAAAAATAAGTCAAAGTAAATTCATAGTTAATTCTGTACCGAAATAATCAGATTAGTGATTTTATCCGGGTAAAACTATATTATCCTATTTCGGATAGTGCAGATATATAATTCTTTCTGAATGAGGCGGAAAATAGGCTTTAAATTATTATTCTGTTTAAATATAATTCGAAGTGCCTGATGAAAAGAAATAAAATTTCACGAAAAAAATTCCTGAATCAAACAGCTTCAGGTTTAATTGGCTCTGCTGCCGGTTCTTTTAGTACAGCTTCATTTAGTTTGCTATCGTGTAAAAGAGAAACTTCAGATTATTTCAGCTTAGATAAGTCATATCAATTATTTATCAATGAAATGATCAGGTTATTACCGGAAGAGAAGCCTTATAGTTATCATAAACGTTTGGCTGAGGAACCTGTTCATGTACCCCGCAGGGATTTTAACGCGGCAGCGGATGAAAAAGAAATGTCACTATCAGATAATAACTGGAAAATTTTGTGGAATAAAAACAGTGGCCCTGTTCTCCAAAATGCAGTAGCGGATTTCAGTGATTATCTTGATAAATCCATGGATTTAAAAGTAATAACAGAAGGTTTGAATTCTTTGGAAGGATTGCAAAATGCAAGTTATTGTATTATTGCCGGAACAAAGGATCAATTACCAGGTTGCGGGACCACGCTAACGGGCCCCAAAGATTATGAGATTACAGTAAGTCCGGAATTTATAAGAGTATGCGGATTTGATGAACGAGGTGTTATGTTTGGGCTTTATAATTTAGAGGCAAGAATGAATCTAAGGGAAGCACCTTTTTTGCCTAAAGATCTGAAAACCGTCAGACACAGCCTTTACAATGCAAGAATGGTATTATCCTGGATGGGATGGATGGAATGGCCCGACATGTTGCTGTCACATCTGGCACATGCCGGTTTTGACAGTATCTTTGCTTCCGTATATGCAAATCCAAACGGAGACAGAACTACTGCCGAAACTTCTACCGACTTTTATGCACGTTTGATGTTTCGTGTAAGAAAACAAGATCCTGCCAAAATGCGAGATCTTATTAACAGGGCAGCAAAGTTTGGGATCAGTGTTTATGCCCCCATAATTTACCAATATATGGGAACTTCGGAAAGTGAAAAGGGATTGAGAAAATTGGTACGTGATATTGTTAGCGAATTTCCCGATATCCGGGGATATATTCTTTTAACAGAGGGCTTCTGGTATAAGTCGTGGAGAGATCGCGGTGGTTCAACAAAAGAAGGTCAGAAGGACTGGGCGCGTAACTGGTGCCAGGCTGTAAAAATCGCGGCCGAAGAATGTCACAGAATAAATCCGGATATAGAAATACTCCCTTGGGAGTATAACATAAGTTTTAATCCTGAAAATGTTGATATGAAGCGTTATTTCATTCAACAGCTTCCGAAAAATACAATTCCATTGTTAACATGGGATAATGGAAAAAGTTTCGAAATAGATGGATTTAAGGGATATCTGCGTGATTATTCCATCAGTCAGGTTGGCCCGTCAGAAGTTGCTGAAGGACAAATTGATGAGGCACAAAAAAGAGGGATGAAAGTTTATACAAATGGGGACACATTTGTATGTGGGGCACAATTCCAGACAGTTCCATACCATCCATTTACATATCAATGGCTTGAAAGATATAAAGCTATGGAGAAATTTGGTATTAAAGGAACACTTGAAAGCTGGTCAAGCGGATTTAATCCAAATTTCATGACAGAAATAAGATCATGGTATTGTTGGAGCGATGCACCTTCTTCTGAAGAACTTTTACAGGATATTGCTTCTCTTATATTTGGCAAAATTAATACAGAATTAGTGTTAAAAGCATGGGACCTGTTCAGTCAGGCAATTAGATTAGTACCCGATACAGGGCCAACTATGGGAACAAGTAATGCGATTGGAAATCCAATTTTTTTCAATGAACCAAATGCACGTACACCAACTTTTTTTTATTCATGGGAAGACCATCAGGTGTGGATGGGATATTTCGGGGCAGGAATAAATCAATATTGGCCTTTTACTCTTTCCAGACTAGTATTTTATCCTGACTTTAGTAATAAAACGAATAAAGCGGAAAGTTATGCCAGAAGTACAAGTGGTATTCAGGCTGACAGTAAAACTGCCGTTCTCCCGGTATTTTTAAAATATCTAAGGCTTGCTGCCAATAAGATGGAAGAAGGGTTGATACTATATAGAAAAGCAGCCCTGAATAGCCCGGCCGAAAAAAGAAAGGCGGCAATCAAAGAGGTCAATATTGCCGAACAACTAATGCGCATGATGCAAAGTGAGGCAGCAATATTGGAATTCGAAAGCCTTCGTTTAAAATTTGTTAACGAGATTGATAAAAAGAAAGCTTTCCTGATCATTGAAGTTATGGAGAAGATCATAATAGATGAGATAGAAAGGACGAAACTGTCGCTGTTAGCTGCTAATCGTGATTCACGTTTGGGGTTTCAGCAGGAATGTGATTATGTTTATACACCATATTCTCTCAGTGAAAAAATAAAAGTACTGGAAACAGTATTAGAAAAAGAACTTCCTGCAGCAAAAGATCAGTTGAGTTTATAGAACGTGTACGTTTTAATATTTAAAATGATATAATAGTTTATTGGATATGAAACACATTTTTCCTCGTCGCTTTTCCCTGAATTTTATGATCCTGATAATATGTCATTTTTATTTGCCATCATGTATGCACAGTCTGGATGAAACTTCAGGATTATTAAAAACTATTGCCATAACAGATTCTGTTAAGCAAACAAAATATCTGGAAAAATTACTTTCGTGGTTGCCTCCCGACAGGGTTAGTAATGGAAGAGTCTCATTCCTGGATGAAACTTTCAGTGATTGGCTTGAAAGGACAGGAGAGTTGCCACCAGATTTTGATCTTATGCCTTCCATTCCCTTTTTACCTGATCCATTGATAATTGATGAAGGCGGGAAAAATATTCCTGTTAAAACGCTTAAACAATGGGAAAAGAAAAGAGAATGGATGAAAAAAAACCTTGAATATTACATTACAGGAACTTGTCCGCCAAATCCTGATAATCTTGAGGCTCAAATTTTGAATGAAGAAAAAAATGGAGAAACTATTATTCAATTGGTAAAATTAGTATTTGGACCTGATAAAACGGCCGAACTAAATATTGAATTAATGATCCCTCCCGGTAAAGGTCCGTTTCCTGTATTTCTTACACAATGGACTCATAGAGAGTGGGCACAAGTTGCTGTTCGTCGCGGTTATATAGGGTGTATATATGCCGGGGCTGATTCCAGGGATGATACGGAAAAGTATTCCGAAATATGGGCAGATCAGTATGATTTTACCCGTTTAAGAAGAAGAGCGTATGGGGCATCAATAGCTATCGATTATTTATATACTTTGCCTTATGTTGATAAAGAAAAAATTGGCATCACCGGTCATTCCCGTAATGGGAAATTATCACTGATAGCAGCTGCTTTTGATGAACGAATTACAGCCTGTATCCCAAGTAGCGGAGGTACCGGTGCGGAAGTACCCTGGCGTTATACTTCACAGAATTATGACATTGAAGATATTGCCCTTCTGGCTTGTGCCCAGCCTTCCTGGCTTCATCCGCGGCTTAGATTTTTTACCGGAAGGGAAAACAAGCTGCCTGTTGACCAAAATCATTTAATGGCGCTTATTGCCCCAAGGGGACTAATGCTTAGTACTGCCATAACCGAAGGTGCAAGTAACCCCTGGGGAATTGAACAGGCATTCCTTGAAAGTAAAAAAGTGTATAAATTTCTTGGTGCTGAAAACAACATTGCCATCAGGTCCAGATACGGCTTGCATAGCGTATGTGCCAGAGATATGGAAGATTATCTTGATTTTTTCGATTATATATTTAAACGGACTGAACATAAACAGGAAAACAAACTGTTTTATCCATATTCATTTGAAGACTGGAAAGAATTGAGTAAGGAAAGAATTAATCCCCTTGATTATGAAGTTAAACAGATAAATGATCTTTTAACAAAAAGCGATAAATCCATTATTAGCTCTGTTGCTGATTGGGAAAGGAAAAAGAATGATATAAAAAAGCAATTACTATGGATTTTAGGTGATGAACCCTCAGGTGTTTTTAATCCGGGGCCTCGTACCTTGAAAAGAGGTGGAAGAGGGGAGGCAACTTTTGGGACTTTTCTTGTCCGGCCTCAGGCAACTTCTGAAATGGGTGTAATGGCTATTACTCCTTATAATGGTTTTGGTGATCAATTGTTCGCTTATCTTTATTATCCTTTGGATAAGGATAGAGACTTATTAAATAATAATCTGCCTGTATTAATTTATTTACATGAATATGATTATTCCAAAGGTTTTAATTCTTACCACCAGATTGAGTCATTAATCCGTTCAGTTGTGGATCTGGGTTATGCAGTTTTTACTTATGATATGATTGGTTTTGGAAATCGAATTGAGGAAGGAACAAGGTTTTATAATCGCTATCCACACTGGTCAAAAATGGGAAAAATGGTTGCCGATGCAAAAGCAGCTGTGGATGCACTTGAAAATTTTGATTTTATTGATAATAAACAAATATTTATTTCCGGTTATTCACTTGGAGCTTCAGTAAGCCTTTTTACCGCTGCCTTAGATGACAGGATTGCCGGGGTAGCTTCAGTTTGTGGTTTCACACCCTTACGTTTAAATACTTTAGACAGAGGAACGGAAGGCATTAAAGCCTATTCACATTTACATGGTCTTTTACCACGCCTGGGATTTTTTATTGGCAATGAAAACCGGATACCATTTGATTTTCATGAAATATTGGGATCAATTGCACCAAGGCCCCTCCTGATAATTGCACCGGTTTATGATAAAGATGCCCATCCCGAAGATATTAGCTTATGTGTAAAAGAATCTGAAAAAGTTTTCCAGTTGTATGAAAGAAACGAAAATATTAAACTTTTTATTCCTGATGATTATAACAGGTTTTCGCCGGAAATGAGAGAGAGTTTTTTTGATTGGTTAAGGAATAATTAATTAGTCAGACTCAATATTTTTAGCAGAAATTCAAAAAATTGAATCTAATTCAACATATTGAAAATCTGTTATATATAATTCTAATATATTTTATTAAATATTATAAAGAAAACACTTCACTTGTTATAAATAATATGAAAAATAAAAACTCAGATCTTATTCAGAGAATATCTTATCTGATTATTCTTATATTTTTGGTTATTCCAATCAGAAGTCAGGATTTGACAAAAGAAAATAATCTTTTTATTTATAAAAATAAAGAAGGAAAAATTATTCAGGTTAAGACACGGGCTGATTGGAAACAGAAAAGAAGTCAAATACTTAAAGGAATGGAAATGGCAATGGGTAAATTGCCTGATATGTCAGCTTTACCTGATTTTGACTTGCAGATTATTGAGACTTTGAATACAGAAGCATACTCCCGTTTGACTATTAGTTTTAAAGCTGCAGAAAATGAAAGAGTGCCTGCCTGTCTGTATCTTCCTGTAAAAGAAAAACCTTTAAAAAAATTACCGGCTATGCTTGTTTTACATGGAACCGGTGCACGCGGAAAACAGCTTGTTGATGGAAATAATGATCTCCCGAACAGGGCCCTCGCAAAAGAACTTGCAGAAAGGGGATATGTTGTAATCGCACCTGATTATCCAAGTATGGGAGATCTGTCAGATTACGATTTCAATAATGACAGATATGAATCAGGAACAATGAAAGGCATTTTTAATCATATGCGTTGCGTAGATCTGTTACAATCAATGAAGGAGGTGAATAAGAAACGAATAGGAGTTATCGGACATTCTTTAGGTGGACATAATGCTATGTTTGTTGGAGCCTTTGATAAAAGGTTAAAAGTTATTGTTGCAAGTTGTGGTTGGACATTGATGGATTATTATGATATTGGTAAAGTTGCAATAGAAAAATATGGAGGACGGCTAGGTCCCTGGGCACAGGATAGATATATGCCACTTCTGCGTACCAGATATAATTTGGACCCCGAAAAAATCCCCTTTGACTTTGATGAAATTATTGCTGCACTTGCTCCACGGGCTTTCTTTTCAAATTCTCCATTAAATGACTCAAATTTTAGTGTAACAGGAGTAAAAAAAGGTATAGCATCTGCCAAAGAAGTTTATGATTTCTTAAAGGCTTCAGATAATTTACAGGTTCGCTATCCTGAAGCAGGACATGATTTCCCTCCTGAAGTACGAATGGAAGCATATGGATTTATTGATAAAATCCTTAAACATACTCCCTGAAAAGTCAGTCTATTCTAATTCAAACAAACTATTATGGAAAAACAGATACCTGAATTAGTGAACCGGCAAACAAGTATTGATGTATTACGGGGATTAGCCATGTTCTTGATTTTATCTATTGATATAGGTGGTGCACCTGTCTTTAAAACCTTCACTAATCTGTTTGGAGAGAACTTTGCCAATACGGCTGCAGTTCAGTTTCAATATGGATTTACTAAAGGATTAAGATTATCTTTTATCGCAATGCCAATGTTTTTGTTTGTTGTAGGAGTTGTTATCCCCTTGTCAATCTCGAGGCGAAAACAAGAGACAGATAAAAGAAAGGTCTATCTTCACATTATTAAACGGTCACTTATCTTATATCTGTTAGGTTTGATTGCGGGAGGCCATCTGTTGGAGTTAGAATTTAATAATATCCCATTATATAATAATGTTCTGGAATATATTGCAGTGGGTTACCTGGTTTGTTCCATTATTGTTTTGAATACATCCATTAAAATGCAATATGTAATTACTTTTTCTTTGTTGCTTTTATATTGGTTTATTTTTATTTTAATTCCGGTTCCTGGCGGAGATGGTAATATATACTCTGCTAAAATGAACCTGGCTATATATATTGATAATGTTGTACTTGGGCCTTTCCATCGTCAGGGTTCATGGCAGGTCCTGGCTACCATAAATTTCATTTCAAATATGATGCTTGGTGTTTTGGCAGGACAGATAATAGAAAAAAATCGTGATGATAAAAAAGTTATTCGATTATTTTTGATCTATGGTGTCATTATTCTAATTTTAGGGCATGTATGGGGAATATTCTTTCCGGTAATAAGAAGTTTATGGACTAGCTCTTTCGTCTTGTTAACATGTGGTATTTCCTTAATTTTACTTGCTATTTTTAAATTTTTTATTGATGTTTGGAAATGTGAAAAATGGTCAATATTTTTTCTTGTTTTTGGAATGAACTCAATAGCCATATACATGATGGCCCATTTATTTGATTTTAGGTTGATTGGAAATATTTTTATTGGAGGGTTTAGCCGGTTATTTCCCCTTAACGTTCAGGAGTTTATTCAGGCACTTGGTGCAATGGTTATAATGTGGCTTATTATGTATGGCATGTACCGAAAAAAAATATTTATTAAAGTTTGAAATTGAAATGCCGGAGAGATTTTATTTTTTTGCTTAATACATGAAATGATAAAATTATTTTAAAAATGGACAGTAATAAATCTGGTTTAAAAAGTAATTATGATCTGAAAATTGATCATAAAAATCATTCTTCCCCAAAATTTATTTCCCGCCGGTCATTCTTATTTACTGCCGGACTAGGCGGATTGACAGCAGGATTTATACAAACTGCTTGTAGTTCTGGTAAAAGCGCATCTAAGCTACAAAATATTCAGGGTTTTGAAGACCATGGGACCAATCCTGAAACATCAGGCGGCTGGGTGCCAGTTTCAGATCGTAAAATTAGAGTAGGAATTGCCGGATATGGGGTATGTAAATTTGGAGCATCTTTTGGTTTTCAAAATCATCCTAATGTGGAGATTGTTGCTGTTACTGATCTTTTTCCGGATAGATGCAGCCAGCTTGCTAAAGTATGTGGCTGTTCAAAAATGTATCCTTCTCTGGAAGAAATGGTTAAAGATAATAAAATAGAAGCTGTTTTTATCGCAACTGATGCTCCTTCCCACGCAAAACATACCATTGAAGCTTTGAAACATGGTAAACATGTTGCCTGTGCCGTTCCCGCTGTCTTTGGGTCACTCGAAGAGGCTGACAGAGTTTTTGAAGCTGTAAAATCGGCCGGGCGTACATATATGATGTTTGAAACATCCTCCTACAGGGAAAATCTGTATGCAATTAAACAAATCTATGATGCCGGAGGTTTTGGAAAGATTGTATATTCCGAAGGAGAATATTTTCATTATATGGATGAGCCGATAGATTCATATAAAGGCTGGAGGATTGGCCTTCCTCCGCAATGGTATCCTACACATTCAAATGCTTATTATATCGGTATCGGTGAAGGAACTTTTACTGAAGTTTCATGTATTGGGGTCCCATCTGTAATTTCTCATTTGCAGGCTGAAAATAATATTTATAAAAATCCCTTTGGTACTGAAATAGCTCAATTCAGGACCAGTGAAGATGGTGTTGCACGCATGGGTGTAAGCTGGGATACTCCGGGTGATAGCGGGGAAAGAGGACGCGTACGGGGGCAGAAAGGATCATATTATGAAAAATATGAAGGGCTTGAAAAGTCGCTTCCAAACATTAAAAAGCCGCCTTTACCTCCCGGGATGCCTCCTGGCGGACACGGTGGCTCACATGGTTATCTGACACATGAATTTATTTGTTCGATCCTGCAGGACCGGAAGCCACTTATAGATGTTTCAATGGCATTGAATATGACCGTGCCCGGTATAATAGCACACTTATCTGCTTTAAAGAACGGCGAACTTATGAAAATTCCACAGTATTAAGTATAATGTAAATAAAATTAAAAAGTTAACACTATGATTAAGTTTTATTCCAAACGAAAGATATGGTTTAATCCATTATCTGGTTTTTATGTTTTTTTTATTTTAAGTTTTTTTCACTTATCGAATAATATTTTTGCACAGGAAGATCTGGATGTTATATTTCCCAAACGAGGAAATGTTGGCTGGATGCAATATTCTGATGCCCCCAATTCCTTATACCACTATCTTACTGGTCAGGCATACGATCTTTTGGATTTCAGGTCATTAAACTTAAAAAATATATCTTCCGAAACTGATTGGAAAAAAAGACAGGAAGAAATCCATAACACTATGTGGGATATAACAGGTGTGTTTCCTGAAAAAACACCCCTTAACGCAAAAATTACCAGCAAAGTTAATAAAGAAGATTTTACAATAGAAAATGTTATATACGAGTCATCTCCCGGTTTTTATGTAACTGCTTCTTTGTTTATCCCTCAAAAATTAAAGAAACCTGCACCTGCTATTTTATTTTGTTCAGGTCACAGCCACGGTGTTTACAGGCTTCCATATTATCAACTGCCTCTATTAAATCTTGTAAAAAAGGGTTTTATTGTTCTGGCAATTGATCCCTTAGGCCAGGGAGAAAGACTTCAGTATTTCAGTCAGGAAAAAGGTGAGTCATTAATAGGAAGTTCCACAAAAGAACATTCATATCCTTCCCCACAAGTTATGTTACTGGGAAAATCAGTTGCCAGATATTTTGCATGGGATGGAATCAGGGGCATTGATTATCTTGTTAGCAGAAAAGAGGTTGATCCTTCCAGAATTGGAGTTCATGGTTTATCGGGAGGGGGAACACAAACAGCCTATATATCTGCATTAGATGAACGTGTTGCTGCTTCAGCTCCTGCCGGATATATTACAAGTTATAAAAGGCTTATGGAATCAATTGGTGTTCAGGATGGGGAACAGAATTTGTATCATGGTATTAAAAGAGGTATTGATCATCCTGATTATATAATTGTTCGTGCCCCAAAACCAACTCTTATCATGGCTACTACAAGAGATTTTTTTAGTATTCAGGGTTCCAGGGAAACATTTGAAGATTTGAAAAAAGTATATGCCGCTTTTGGAAAACCTGAAAATATTGAAATAGTTGAAGATGATCATACTCACGGATATACAAAAAAAACCCGTGAAGCAATGTATGCATTCTTTCAAAAACATCTCAGGTTACCTGGTTCTTCAGAGGAGGAAGAAGTGGAATTTGTAAATGAAAAAGAATTACAAAAAACTTCGACAGGACAACTTTCAACATCATTGGGTGGTGAAACTGTATTTAGTCATAATCTTAAGGAAGCCGGAAAGTATTTTGAAAAAATTGATAGTTCAAGAAACAATTTGACTACTCATCTAATTAAAGTTATAAGTTCTGCAAAAGATCTGTCAGGTTTTAAACCTCCTTTTCCTGAAGACAAACCTGTCTTTGCCGGAAGATTCCAACGTACGAATTATAATGTTGAAAAATACTATATAAAAGGTGAAGGGAATTATCCGATTCCATATCTTCTGTTAATTCCGGAAATTCCACATAATAAAGCCATAATATATCTGCATCCTTCGGGTAAATCTTCTCAGGCTGGTATTGATGGAGAAATGGAATGGTTTGTAAAAAATGGATTTACTGTTTTAGCCCCCGATCTTATAGGTCAGGGAGAGTTGGGCCCGGGTGTTTTTAAAGGAGATGCTTATATCCAGGATATTTCTTACAATATCTGGTATAAATCAATGTTAACAGGAAGAAGTATAGCAGGGATCCAGGCTGCCGATGTTATTAAACTTTCGGATATATTATTAAAAGAATATAATATCAATGAAGTATATGGAATTGCAAGGAAAGAAAATTGTCCGGTGTTACTCCATGCAGCAGCATTCAATAAATCTATTTCGAAGATAGCACTTATTGAGCCATATATATCTTACCGCTCAATCGTGGAAAACAGGTTTTATAATCCCCAATTCGTACACAGCATTGTACCCGTAACCATTACAATATCACAAAATAAATAATCAATACCAACAAATTTTACAAATATAACCTTTTCACTAATTTCAATAACATCACCTATACATCCATTTTCATCAATAATTTACATATTACCACCTCACATTCATTTCTTTAACCCATACATCTTCATAAAATTCCAACTCCCACACTCCCACC
>CAZLXM010000031.1:18281-20663 GCA_964563105.1 uncultured Bacteroidaceae bacterium | reverse complement strand
CATTACAGGCATATGATTTGCCCGATATTGCTTCATCTCTGGTACCCAGAAAACTATTATTGGCTGGTATAACTGATTGTAATGGCAACCAGGCAGGTACAGAACAAATAGAAAAAGAACTGGAGATCGTTGTGAAAGCATATAAATATTATAATGTTGAAAACCAATTAAATATTTCTACCGGAGAAGTAGTTGGAATTCCCACTGAATTATTTTTAAACTGGCTCAAATAATTATGTGAAATTATAAAAAATGAGGCCACTTAAAGGGGCCTCATTTTTTTAGTTTGTTCGAAACAAATTAAAATAAATAAAATTAAATTTTAACTTTTTTTCTGGCTTTTAATATGATTTTTTCCATATTAACCGGAGCACCCTTTCTTTTTTTACTTTCTTCTGCAGCTTCCATAAATGCAAGTATTTCGAGTGTTTCGTCCGGATTAACAGGTGAGATACCGGTATTGAAGAATTCTGCTATTTTAAATAATAATGCATTATAGCCACCAAATCTGCTGAGGACTTTTATCCCTTTTGTTCCATATGCTGTACCTCCATATGAGCCTCTGCCTGAACGTATTCCCCTGAATGAACCAATTCGATTGTTACCCCAGGTACCTACAACAACATCAGTATCCGGAGTATGGGCCCTTACCACTTCTTTACAGCCAGTTCCCATTATAGTAAATAAAATCTCCACACCATGAATACCATACCAGAATAAATCAGGATGTGTTTTTTCCAGGCTTGCAGGGCTGTATGTATCTGCTCCTGTAACATTTCCTATTTCACCCGCGGCAATTTCATCAACTCCGTCTATATAACGTAGTGAAGAAGCAGAAAAAACAGGTACATTATATTGTTTTGCAAGGTCAAAGATTGTCATTGCATCAGATAATAAAGTGGTCATAGGTTTGTCAATAAACAAGGTTTTTCTGGCCTTAATACAAGGAATTGCCTGTTCCAAATGTATTCTGCCATCATTTGTTTCCAGTAGAATTACATCTGTTTTGTCAATTAATTCTTCAATAGAATTGACAATTTCAACATTGGATTTTTTAACTTCTTCTGTATATCCCGGTATTCTTGAAACACTGCTTTCAATATCCCTGCTTCCATGTGGATATGCAGCAACAATTTTGAATCCGTGTAACCTTGGATCTTGTTCAGGGGCATTAAAAACTTTGGTAAAAGCAACGGAATGGGAGGTATCAAGACCAATAATCCCTATCCTTTTTCCTTGTGGTACAAAATTTTTATCTGCAGAGTAGGAAAACCGGGTGCTTAACATTCCACCTAAACCGGCTAATGAAGTATTCCGGATAAAAGTTCTACGATTTGTATTCATCATTTTTGTTCACTTAAAGATTAATAAAATTCAAATATAAGTCTACCATGAAAAGCAGGCTTTCTTTTTTAATAAAAATTTAATAAAATCAATTAAATTCTTAAAATAAATACAGGGCCAGGCAAGCGATAGTATGATCATTTGAAATAAAAATAATAAATGTATATCTCAAATAATAAAAAACAATATCGCTTTTCTATATTCAAACATACAAAAATTAAAATAACTTAACTAAAACTAGTTTTAAAAATTTTAATTTATCATTTCCTTTAATAGTATTCTTATTTCTTTATATGATTCTACATAATATTTTGCCTTCGATTGTTTATCTCCAACCTTTATGGTATAAGCATTTTCCGAAAGTGCTTCAAACATATATTCATCAGTCCAGTCATCACCAGCCGCAAAAATAAAACCATAATCTTTATTGTCTATTTTATTAAGTGCGGCTTTTCCTTTATTTATTCCCATATTTTTTATTTCAATTACTTTATCCCCATCCATAATTTCTAATGGAATATTGTAAACAAGACTGATTAATTCCTCCTTTAATTCCCGGGAATGTTTTAATCCAATATCAGTATCCGCATTTCTGTAATGCCATACAAGTGAATAATTTTTATTTTCGATAAAAGAACCCGGAGTTTTGTCAACATAAAATTCGAGATGAGGCCTTATAATTTCCATCCATTTTTTATCAATATTTTCTGACCTGAGCCATTCCCCATTAACCGTCTTTTCCCATACTCCGTGTTCAGCTATAAATTCAAGCCCTTTGAGATTGTTGAACCATGTATTAAGGGTTTCTTTATCTCTTCCACTAATGATTATTACTCTGTTTCGCTTATCATTGGAAAGTTTTATTAAAATATCGTATAATTCTTTATCTGGTTTGGCTTTTTGAGGATCCTTGAAAAATCTTTGCAAAGACATCTTTAACTCTCAAAGGTTGAAGATTTATTTTTTCTAAAACTTTTGTAATATCATTTGAAGATAAGTTCCATTTGTCACTATTTAGATTTTCATAACTTATAGAAT
>CAZLXM010000031.1:0-18271 GCA_964563105.1 uncultured Bacteroidaceae bacterium | reverse complement strand
CTTTGCAAAGTTCCATCATAATCCAGAAATAGTATATTCTTTAATGAATTTTTATATTCAGAAATTAATCTTTTACTTTCTATGATATTAAATTTTCGTGTAAGATTGAATTCCTGGATATTTTCAACACTTTTGAGACTATTTAAAAAATTGTTTATCCATTGCTCTTCATTATATCGTTTTAACCTTTCCTGCAGAATTTCATTCGTTTTCTTCTGATCTCCTTCAGGAATATTAACAGCTTTTATTATTGCTTCAATAAGCTCAGATCTATTATGTGGGTTAATAATAATGGCTTCCGGCATTTCTTTTGACATACTTGACATCTCACTAATTATGAGTACTCCTGTTTGATCAGTTTTACTGGAAATAAATTCCTTGGCCATGAGATTTATTTTATCAATTAAAGGTGTAATCAGGGCAATATCACTATGGGTATAAAGCTGAACTAATTCATTAAATGATAGATGACGATAAAAATAATTAACGGGCTTCCAACTTTTGGTTGAATGATCACTATTTATCTTGTCAACCAGTTCCTCCACTTTGCTTTTTAGTTGTTTGTTTTTTATAATCTTCTCCATGAAAGGAATAATAAACATTAAAAAATTTATTCTTTCCCTGTACTCGGGATATTGCATAAATAAATCATTAATAGCCATCAAACGATTGGTAATTCCATTTGTATAATCTAATTTATCAATGGATAAGATGATTTTACCTTTCATTTTTTGTCCGGTATACCTGATAACTTTTGAGGGTAATATTTGTTCCTCTTCTGTCTTTTCAGTATTTAAATGTATTGCTTCTGTTTGAAAGCGGTTATAATCAATACCTATGGGAAAATTCTCAACTTTAAGAACTCTTTTTCCAATTCTTATTCGATTGTAAAAAGTTTCTAAACCTAAAATTCTTCTTACACAGTTTAAAAAGTTCTTTTCATAATCATATGTATGAAAGGAAATAAGATCAGCTCCGGTTAAACCTTTTAAAATTTCTGCCCTCCAGGGGATGAGCCTGAAAATTTCAAATGAAGGAAAAGGAATATACTGTGAATATCCTATTGAAAGCTCCGGGAAACGCTCACGTAAATAAGCTGGCAGAAGCATCAGATGAAAATCATTGATCCATACTGTATCTCCGGGGTTTATTAGTTCTGCAAGCTTATCAGCATACTTTCTGTTAACCGAAACGTATGAATTCCAGTAATCTTCTTCAAAAATTGCATTTTGATGAAAATAATGGAATAATGGCCAAATTGTTTGATTACAAAAACTCTCAAAATATAGTTCACTTTCTTTTTTTTGTAAAAATACAGGATAAATATTTTTCTTTTTTAAAATATTTACTATTCCTTCGATCTGATCATTGCTTAAAAAATCAATTTCTATTTTTCCTACCCATATTGTATTGAAATTTTCTAAGATCATTATAAAACTATTGTGAAACTGATTAGTTTCTGATTGTGATTTTAATATTTTTTGTTTGTCATATAAAGAGCTTGCTGGTAATACATTGGAAACAAATAAAATACGTTTCATTAATTCCATATTTATTTTTCAAACTATCTCTAAATTTTGAATCTGTTAAAAATTTAAATAATTATTCTTATTTTCTAAAGAAGCTAAAAATGGTTTTACTTTTTTGTAATTATAAAGATATGAAAGAACATGGTATATTATTAATTATCTGAGTAACACAATTAATTATTAAGAATAACAATTCAATTTAAATTTGAAATATAAAAAAAGAGCTTGAAAGTTAAAATAACTTTAGATTGAAATAAGAATACTTAAAAATAAAATTTTATAAATTTAATGTTAAAAAAGTAAATACTACTTTCTAGTATAGTAAGCTTACTTATCTTCCTGCTATATTATTCAGTCCTATGAGCATATTTTTGTTAACTTGCAGGTTATGAAAAATAAAATAAAGAAAAGGCTTATAATTGTTTCTAACCGTTTGCCGGTTAAAGCAGAAATTCATGAAAATACCATATCTTATGAAAAGAGTTCGGGAGGTTTGGCAACTGGCCTTGATTCACTGCCAACCATATATGAAAAACATTGGATAGGATGGCCGGGATTGTATACTGATAATGAACTAACTGAAAAAGAACTTGATCAGGCTCTTGATAAACTTAACTTTCATCCTGTATTCCTAAATAGAGATGATGTTGAAAATTATTATGAAGGATACAGTAATTCTACTTTATGGCCTCTTTTTCATTATTTCTATATTTATTCAGTTCATGATGATAAATATTGGGAGGCATATTATAAGGTAAATCAACTTTTTCTGGATAAGATACTTGAGATTGCTACAAATAATGATATTCTGTGGATTCAGGATTATCATCTGATGCTTTTACCAGCTATGGTCAGGGAAAAATTACCTTCAGTAAGGATAGGCTTCTTTCTTCATATTCCTTTCCCTTCCTATGAATTATTCAGAACTCTTGAGAACAGGGAAGAACTGCTAAAGGGACTTTTAGGTTCTGATCTGATTGGTTTTCATACATTTACTTATATGAGGCATTTTATAAGTGCACTTTTAAGAACAAGTGGAATTGAAATGGATGATAATATTCTTCATTATGGTAGTCGACCTGTCTATATTGATGCATACCCAATGGGCATTAATTATTCAAAATTTAATAAAGCATGGAGACGTCCTGGAATTGAAAAACAAATAGCACTTTTTAACAAGAGATTCAGCGACAGAAAAATAATACTTTCAGTTGACAGACTGGATTACAGTAAAGGTATTCCTCGTAGATTAGAAGCTTTTAGTCTGTTTTTAAAAAGATATCCTGAATGGATAGGGAAAGTGTCAATGTTTATAATATTGGTGCCATCACGTGACAGTGTTGATCGTTATAGTGAATTAAAAACATCAATAGATGAGTTGATAGGCAGCATAAATGGTAGACTTTCACAGTCTGAATGGATTCCAATTCATTATTTTTACAAGGATTTTGCTTTTAATGAGCTTGTAGCTCTTTACCATGTTAGCGAAGTTGCTCTTGTAACTCCTTTACGCGATGGTATGAATCTGGTAGCAAAGGAATTTGTAGCTGCCAAAGCAAAGAAGCCGGGAGTTTTGATTCTGAGTGAAATGGCCGGTGCTGCCATTGAGCTTACAGATGCATTGCAAGTTAACCCCAATAATACCGGTGAAATTGCCGATGCTATCAACAAAGCTCTTTTAATGCCTGAAGATGAGCAAAAAGCAAGGCTACTTAAAATGCAAAAGAAACTGAAAAATAATGATGTTGGGCGTTGGGCAGGTAATTTTATAAATCAACTGGAGAGAATTCATCTCATACAGAAAGATATAAAAAAGAAATACCTAAATCCTTCCCAGGCACGGGATATTGCTGAATCATTCAGGAATGCAAAAAGAAAACTTATAATACTCGATTATGACGGAACCTTAGTCCCTTTCCATGCAGATCCTTTAAAATCTCTTCCGGGTCCTACACTTAAAAAGCTTTTAAAAAGATTGTCAATAGTTCCGGGTGTTGATTTAATCATTATCAGTGGTCGAGATCGTGATTTTTTGGAATCAACTTTTGGTTTTCTTGATATTACAATATTTGCCGAGCATGGAGCCTTGAGAAGAGTAAATGGAAAATGGAAGAGCCTATACAGAGAAGACCTCTCATGGCAACAGGAAATAGCAAGATTAATGAAGCAGGTTGCGGATAATACCCCGGGTTCTTTCATTGAAAAAAGAAAAACTTCCTTAGTTTGGCATTATCGTGATACCGACAGATGGCTTGCCGAATTCAGAGTCCCACAATTGGTCAATAAACTTATTGAACCCTGTACCAGTATGCAACTCCATCTTATGCTTGGAGATAAATTCGCTGAAGTAAAGCCTTCAGAATATACTAAAGGATCTGCAGTTAAAAGCTTCATTGACTTTGGTCTTTATGACTTTATTCTTGCTGCCGGGGATGATATTAGTGATGAAGATATGTTTAATGCACTACCTGATCGTGCTGTCACAATTAAAGTTGGAAAACCTTCCGAAAAAGCCAGATTTACAGTTTTGAACAGTAATAAACTTACCAGGTTGTTGTCCTCAATTCTAATAATTAAATAAATGAAAATCTCAGATTACGGTATTATTGGTAATTGCCGCAGTAGTGCGCTTGTTTCAAAAAATGGATCTATTGATTGGTGTTGTCTTCCTGATTTTGATTCACCTTCAGTATTTGCTCGTCTGCTCGATGATGAGATCGGTGGTCATTTCGCTATTAAGTATAAAGGAAAATTTTCTATTGAACAATTTTATCTGGGTAATACCAATATTCTTAAAACTCGCTTTTATCGAAAAGATGCCGAATTCTGGGTATATGATTTTATGCCTGTTTATCGAACTGATGACAGTCATTATTATAATGCCCCTGAAATATACCGTATTATAAAAGTAATAAAAGGGTCACCGGTAATTTCCATAGATTACCAGCCGGCACTTAATTATGCACGACAAACAAGCGGACAAGTAAATAAATCCTATATTAAACATTTTACAACGGAAGGCAGGTATGAATCTATTTATCTATACACTTCCCTGCCTTTGGATGATGTATTTAACGGCAGAGAAATATATCCTGAAAATGAAAACTTCTTATGCCTAAGCTATAACCAAAAACTTGTTAAAATGAACATTATGAGGGCCTGGCTCGAATTTCAGCGTACCAGAGTTTACTGGATGAACTGGGCAAATCGTACCTTCATTTTTTCAAAATATGGAAATCAAATTATGCGTAGTGCCTTGCTTTTAAAAATGCTTGCCTATGACCGTTCAGGCGCTGTAATTGCTGCTCCGACTACCTCATTACCTGAAACTCCTGGCGAGACACGAAACTGGGATTACCGCTTCTGCTGGATACGTGACGCCTCAATGGTAATAAAGACCTTTTTGCAGATTGGGCACATAAACTCAGCAAAAAGATTTCAGAAATTTGTTCTTGATGTCAGCCACGGTAAACAGGAAGAAATACAGGTATTATATGGTCTGAGAGGTGAGCGGGATCTAAAAGAGAAAATACTTCCGCATCTTAAAGGTTTTCGTGGATCGCTTCCGGTTAGGATTGGGAATGAAGCTTATATTCAAAAGCAGCATGATATTTATGGAGTACTTGTTGATGCAATATATTTATCATTGCAAAGATTCCCTTCAACGCTGGATACTTCTGAAGAATTATGGACTTTGGTTCGGAATATTGTAAGTATTGTTGAAAGACAATGGAATAAACCAGACAGGGGAATATGGGAAATACGTGGAGGAGAAAAACATTTTGTATACTCCAAAGCGATGTCATGGTTAGCTGTTGACAGAGGAATAAAAATTGCCAGAATGCTTGATCGTGATTTTTATGTTAATGATTGGACAACTTTGGGAGATAAAATCAGAGAAGATCTTTTCCTGAATGGCTGGGATGAAGATAAAGGGGCTTTTGTGCAATATTATGGATCTAAATTTCTTGATGCTTCCAATTTGTTGCTTGAAGAAATTGGAATAATAAATGCTGAAGATCCAAGGTATATAAGCACCGTTTTAAAGACAAAAGAAGAACTATGTCGTAATGGTTTTATGTTCAGATATATAAATGAAGATGATTTTGGCGTGCCGAGCAGCTCATTTGTATTATGTACTTTCTGGTTAGTAAATAGTCTATATAAAATAGGACATCATGAAGAAGCAATAAAGATATTTGAAAATATTGTGGACCACCTTAATCATGTTGGCTTGCTTAGTGAGCATATTGATATTGAAACGGGAGAATTGTATGGGAATTTTCCTCAGGCATATTCACATCTTGGCCTGATACAATCTGCCCTCTTATTAAATGGTGAAGAAGAATCATTTGATAATGAGATTTTTAGATATATTAAACCATAAAAAATATTGATAATACTTTTGTAAACTTATAGTTATTTTTTCATCAATTATGAAATAAAAAATTCATAATATCTAAAAATAAGGAAAGAAAAAGCAAACAATTTACTTTAGTTGCACATCAAGAATCCCTCCTTTCACTATCCAGCAATCCCTCTCACAAACATCACTTACCAATTTTGTGATTAATTTATCTCCATCAATGACATAAATTGTTTTATCTCCTTTTTTATATTTAGCACTGACTGAATAAAATTCATTCACCCGGGAATATAAATATAAAGTTGTGGTGTAGGAGGTATCAACCCATTCTATAATTCCATTTTCAGCTTTCCCTTTATAAAATATCAGCGGAACTGCTTCATTTTCTTCGTTAATGGTTATCCTTACAATCAAATCGGCAGAATCGGGCTCTACAGTATGGCACTCATCACAATTGACATTAAAAGTGAATAATTCTCTTTTGCAGGAAAAAAATGATATACTTAAAAGTATAAATGCAAATATTACTTTTATTTTCATTGTCTTTTACTGATTTATTAGCCAGGGAATTTGCTTATTTATTAATTTTTTTCTTTGGACATTCATGGCTAAATATATAGCTATGTTGTATCTTCCCGGTCTGGTTTCAGGAAATTTAAAAGTTAAATAATCATAACCGAAATTTAAAAGAAGAAACTTATAGTTTACATACCAGCCAATTGAAGGGGAAAAAATAAATTTGTTATCAGGTTTATTAATGCTCCCGCGGTAATTACCAAAACTGAATAATTCTTTTAAAGCAATTAAAGGACCGGATTTTATATCGAATACTGATATACATGGGAATCTCTTTTCCACTCCAAGATGAACATAATATCTTCGTTCCCAGTACTGATAAATAATATTGTTATTAAATTCTTTTTGTATTTTTAACGCAGAAGGCCTGAAAAAAAAGCCGGTATATATAGCACTTTGAAGTTTTGAGTCTAAAATCCCAAGATTAAAACCGCCCATTAAATCCTGAGAATTAAAGTTTAAAGATGTACTAAAATAAAAATTATTATAATTTGGGAAAAATACCGGATTTACATTATTTTCAGAAAGTATTTTTAGCATAAGAGTATCTTTATTTTCTTTGGCTATCCTGTGTAAATCAGACTTTTTAACAGATAAAATATCCGTTTTGAAGTCCATTTGAAATATTTTATTTACAAGCTGATAGTTGCTGTTTTTAACTGCAAGGCTGACGGGAGATACTCCTGCTTTATTAGACGTATAAATATCCGCCTCATACTCTGACAACAATTCTATAATATCATTATTATTTTCCTGTATGGCCGCCATTAATGCTGTAAATCCATTTTTAGAAGAATAGTTTTGTAATACTCCGTTTTGTAGTAAAATGTCTGTTGCTTCATAACAATTATTGAAACTGCTGGTAATTAACGGGGTATTGCCGTCATTATCAGGAATATCGGCATCTGCCCCATAAAAAATAAGCATATCAACAAGCTCATAATGATTATATGCGGCTGCGTAATGTAGGGCTGTAACACCATAAATATCACGAATATTCGGGTCTGCACCATGAGTTATTAACCATTCAGATTCTTTAAAGTGATTTGCCCGGGCTGCAGCCATTAAAGCAGTAATTCCGTTCAAAGGCTGACGATTTACTTCCGCTCCATTTTCAAGTAAAAATTTTATCATTTCAAGATTTCCGTTGTTTGAAGCATACATCAGGGCTGTCACACCTTCATAAGTAGTTGCATTAATATCTGCCCCCCTTGACAACAAAAAATTTACATGCTCGGTAATTCCTAAGTCAGCTGCAATTATTAAATTGAAATTATCATCAGATGGCCTGAAATAACATGTATCCGGATCAGATAAATTTTCCTGGCAATATGTATTCAATAAAAAAAATGTATTTAAGAGAATAGTAATAAAAACAAAAATTAAATTTTTCATTCGTTTCGAAAAAAATATTTGATAATTGTATAACCTGAATAAATCAGGAGATAATCCTTTAACTCAATTATTGCGGATCATTTTTTAAGAGATTCCAATATATAAAATTAAAACTTTCAGATAAATTTTTCTTTAAAACTAATTATAATTTTCACTACATTATTATGGAATGTTTGGGTAAATTTTCTGAATAAATATTAAAATCAAAATAGCAACATTTTATAATTACCAATCGTAAACCAATTGTTGCATATATTTATTGTGTTCATTATCAGATATAAAATAGACTGCAAAAATTATCTGTTAAATAAATGATTTATCGGGTTCACCAGAACGAATATGAAACATCATAGTTTCGGGGCAGGATTAATTATTTCTAAATGCTAAATATGTTGAGATGATTAATCCATTAGTTTATTGTTTAAAAAAGAGAACGATTTCTTATGTTACAAAATAATGTTAACCTTTATCGTCAACTTACTGACAGGGAAATAAAGCAACTTCTTAAACAGGGATGTTCATCAACTGATTGGAAAAAAGTTGAGGTTTCCCCGGATTTCTCACCCCTCAATATTGAAAACAGCAAATTTACAGGCAAAATACGTCTTAATTGTTTTAAAAAAACAGTTGATTTAATTGGAGGAATTACATTTGAAACCGGGATTTATAATGCATGGTTACATAATTGCGATATCGGAAAGGATGTTCTTATACGAAATGTGCGAAATTATATTGCTAATTATATTATTGGGGAGGAAGTTATAATTCATAATGTAACCACTATGGCAACAGATGGAATAAGTACCTTTGGTAATGGGATTAGGGTTGAAACCATTAATGAAGGCGGAGGGCGTGAAATTCCGATATATGATAATTTGACAACGCAGGTGGCATATATAATGGCTTTATACAGGCATCGGCCGGAATTAGTAGCTGCTTTATACGGAATGGCTGAAAATTATATAAATTTAATTAAGAGCGATAAAGGTATAATTGGTGCAGGATCAAGGATTTTAAATTGTAATACCATGATAAATGTAAAAACCGGACCTGCAACTTTTATTGATGGAGCCGAGAAATTGAAAAATGGCAGTATTAACAGTAATTCTGATGCGCCGGTTGAAATAGGGGAAGGAGTTATTATGGAAGATTTTATTGTTGGCTCAGGTTCAAAGATAACTGATGCTACATTGATCTCTAAATGTTTTATAGGGCAGGGCTGTATTCTTGATAAACACTATTCGGCTTTTAATTCTTTGTTCTTTGCTAATTGTCAGGGATTCCATGGTGAAGCATGTTCAATTTTTGCTGGTCCGTATACCGTTACTCATCATAAATCCACACTTCTTATTGCAGGGATGTTTTCTTTTTTAAACGCCGGAAGCGGCTCAAATCAAAGTAATCATCTATATAAATTAGGCCCTATTCATCAGGGGATAATGGAACGCGGGGCAAAAACAACCAGTGATTCGTATATAATCTGGCCATCACGTATAGGTGCATTTTCTCTGGTAATTGGAAGACATTACAGGCATAGCGACACTACTGATTTTCCATTTTCATATATAATTGAAAGTAATGATGAGAGCATACTAATACCCGCAATAAATTTGAAAAGCATTGGTACAATAAGAGATTCACAAAAATGGCCAAAGCGGGATAATAGAAAGGGGGCAAATCTTCTTGACTGTATAAATTTTAATCTTCTGAGTCCTTATACCATTCAAAAAATGATAAATGGAAGAAGAATATTGAGATCCATTCGAAAAACCTCAGGTGAATATGCTGATGTTTACAGCTTTGAATCACTTAAAATTGGGAAAAAAGAATTGGATAGAGGAATTATTTTATATGAAATGGCAATATGGAAATTTCTGGGTAATTCAATGATAACACGCCTTAAAGATAAAATTTACACTAATGATAAGGAAATAAGAGAGGCTTTAAAAACGGGTTCATCCTATGGCAGAGGTCTATGGGTTGATTTGAGTGGTATGATATGTCCTTTTAAAGTCCTTAATAACCTGCTTAAATCAATTGAAAAAGGGATCATAACCACATTGGAAAAAGTAAATTCATCAATAAAACATATACATCAAAATTATTATCATTATGAGTGGTCCTGGACTCATAATATTTTAGAAGAGTTTTATGGTAAAAAGATGAAAGATTTTATAGCGGAAGATGTAATTGAAATAGTTGAAAAATGGAAAGAAAGTGTATTGGGAATTGACAGGATGCTTTATGAGGACGCCAAAAAAGACTTTTCTTATACCACTATGATTGGCTTTGGCGTTGATGGACAAGATTGTGACCGGGAAACAGATTTTGTGCAAGTCCGTGGAAATTTTGAAGAAAATCCTACTGTGAAAGCTATTATAGTACATATGGAGAAAAAGGAAGCTCTTGGGAATGAACTTATCAAAAGCATGAAAATAGTAATAAAAAACAGAAATATTTTAGTTTAAACATAGATCATTTAAACCAAAAAATACAGGAAATCCAGTGATTCCGGCAGGATTCGAACCTGCGACCCACGGCTTAGAAGGCCGTTGCTCTGTCCAACTGAGCTACGGAACCATAAAATCGGACGCAAAGATAAAAAAAATCCCCCAAATTTAATAAGTTTGTATTTTGTTTAACCGTTTTAATGTAATATATTTTAAATCAACCCCTGTTGTATTATGGAAAAATACCGTATTTTGTATTTAGCGGATAATCCTACAGCATTCGAAATGGTTAAGGCTTTGCTCGAAAGTGAAAATATTTTGGATGATATAACATGGGTTAATGAGAAAGGGGTTCTTTTCCGGGAGATTAAACAAAGAAAATATGATTTAATTCTGGCTGATTTTAATCTTTCTAATATTAATGGCCTGGAATTAATGAGATTATTGGAAAAAAATAAAAATCCAATTCCTGTTATTATTCTAACTGAAACTTTAAATGAAGAAATTGCTGCCGAGGTAATAAAAAAAGGGGCTTATGATTATGTCCTTCTGCCTTATATCTATAAGCTTCCTGAAGCAATCAGGAATGCAATGAGAAGGAAAAAAATGGAGGATGACAGGAATCTTGCACTTATAAGATTAAAAGAAAGTGAAGAAAATTACCGGATACTTGCAGAAGCCTCACCTTACGGTATTATTGTCCACAATAAAGGAAAACTGGTATATTACAACAAACAGGCCATTCGAATATTAAACGGTGATATTAAAGCTAACTACAAGGGCAGGCAAATACTTGATTTTGTTCATCCTGAATTCCATGAAATTGTCAAAGAACGTATGAAAAATTTGTATAAAGGTAAAAATTATCTTAAATTTTTTCAGCTGATCCTGATCAATTTCCATTCAGAATTAATTCAGGTTGAATTAGCAGCAGCTTCCATAATATTTAATGGAGTACCTTCTGCACAGGTTATTTTCAGTGATATATCCGAAAGGAAAAAAATGGAAGGAGAATTGATCAGGGCGAAATTAAAAGCTGAAGAATCAGATAGGCTCAAAACAGCTTTTCTTGAAAATATGAGTCATGAAATTCGTACTCCTTTGAATGGTATAATCGGTTTTTCAACCTTGCTTAAACATAAGGTAATTAATGAGGAAGACAGGATTAAATATTTAGAAATTATTGAGCAATCAGGAAAACATTTACTGAATATAATAAATGACCTGATTGAAATTTCCAGAATCGAATCCGGTCATATTGACATCAGAAGGGAAATATTTAATCTTAATGATTTGATGGATGATCTGTACATTTTCTTTACAAAAAGTGTCCAGATGAAAGGCCTTCCTATCAATCTGTCTTTAATAAAAAGTATTTCAGATGATAATGCATTTATTAATACAGATGCTTCACGATTAAAACAGGTGTTGATTAACCTGTTAAATAATGCATTGAAATTTACGCTAAAAGGTCAGATTTCTTTTGGTTATGAACAAAAAGATAATAAAACAATATTGTTTTTTGTAAAGGATACTGGAATTGGAATACCTGATAATGCAAAAGAATTTGTTTTTGAACGTTTTCGTCAGGCTGATGATGCTAAAACCCGTGAATATGGGGGTGCTGGATTAGGCTTGACTATTTCTAAAGGACTGGTGGATATACTTGGGGGGAAAATTTGGTTTGATTCCATATATGAAAAAGGAACTACATTCAATTTCACCCTTCCCGGTTTATTACTGTCAAATGTGCTGGCAGGTACTCAAAATTCAGGAGAAGATCAGGAAGAAATAGATTGGAGGGACAAGCATATATTAATTGCAGAAGATGAGCACTCTAATGTTATTCTCCTAAGACACATTCTTAAACCTACAGGGATTAAAATTGAACGTGTATCAACCGGCATAGAAGTTCTTAATAAATTGCAAAATGGCACCCACAAATATGATTTGATATTGATGGATATTAAAATGCCTGAAATGGATGGTCTGGAAACAATAAAAAAAATAAGGAAAAAAAATATTAAAATAAGTATAATAGCCCAAACAGCTTATGCAATGACAGATGACAGGCAAAAATGCATTAATGCCGGTTTTGACGAATACATAACTAAGCCGATAAGGGCAAATGAACTTCTGAAGTTGATGGCTAAATTTATTAAGTGAATAAAGTTCACTGGTATATGCATCAGGAATAAATAAGAAGAAATTAGCTTCTAAATTAATTATAAAGAGTTTTTATTCTTCTTAAATACAGTTGTTTAAGTTTTATTATCAACTTGTTTTTATTTTTACTAAACTTTTAATAATACAATATTTGAATTTATCTCCTTCTTGACTATTTTTGAAAAAAATAGCCTTTATGGTTTATTAAATGATTTTTAGGTTTTATAAATTAAATACTTTGTTATGAGAACACTATTTTCAGGATTTATTTTTGTGGTGATAGTTTTTACAGGGCTGTCATTTTCTTCATGTAAAACAAAAACAGAAGAAGCCAAATCTGCAGCTGTAACTAAAAAACAGGAAGTTACAGAAGATTGGATTGTATTATTTGACGGATCAGGAACTACCGGCTGGAGAGGATATAATAAAGAAAGTTTTCCGGAAAGAGGATGGATTATAGAAGATGGCGCACTCAAATGTATTGGATCAGGAAGTGGTGAAGCCGGAGGAAGAGGGGGAGATATTATTTATAACCAGAGATTTAAAGACTTTCATCTTAAACTTGAATGGAAAATTTCCCCCGGTGGTAACAGTGGGATATTTTATCTGGCTGAAGAAGTTCCAGGGGAAGCTATTTGGAAATCTGCACCCGAAATGCAGATACTGGATAACGAAAAACATCTTGATGCTCAATTAGGAGTAAATGGAAACCGCCAGGCAGGATCACTCTATGACTTAATCCCTGCAGTACCACAGAATGCAAAAGCTGTAGGAGAGTGGAACTCAGTGGAAATATTGGTTTATCAGGGAACAGTAGTACATAGAATGAATGGTGAAGCGGTTTTGGAATATCATCTTGGTACCTCTGACTGGGATTCATTGGTGGCAAAAAGTAAATTTAAAGACCTGCCTTTATTTGGGAAATATAGAGAAGGATTCATTGGCCTTCAGGATCATGGTAATGATGTTTGGTTCAGAAATATAATGATTAAAAAACTTTAAGGATTTTTTATACTAAACTGGTTTTATGAGTTTTAGAACCCAAAACTGGATCATAAAACTATTCCATACCTGACCTGAATTGCTCAATATTTTTTGCAGTCTGTTCAATCAGTCTTTCTCTCGCTTCAATACTGGTCCAGGCCATATGTGGGGAGATTAAAATTTTTTCTTTATCATATATCTTTAGTAAAGGATTATCAGCTTTAATAGGTTCATTTTCAAGAACATCCAAGCCTGCGGCAGCCAGTATGTTTTCATCAAGCGCCCTGGCAAGATCTTTTTCATTGATTATTCCGCCACGTCCGGTATTTAATAAAATTGCACAGGACTTCATTAATTTAAGTTTTTCATAATTGATCAGATCTCTGGTTTGATCTGTAAGTGGTGCATGAATACTTACAACATCAGATTTTCGAAGTAAAGTTTGAAGATCAAATCTCTTGAAATTAACATTATTATTTTTGCCTGTAGTTGAATAAAAAGCAACCTTCATCTTAAATGCCTGTGCTATTTGTGCCACTTTTATCCCAATAGTACCTAAACCTATAATCCCCATCATTTTGCCTGATAATTCCCAAAATTGTTTGTCAAAATTTGTAAATATATCGCTCCTGCTATATTTCCCTGATTTAACATAAGAATCATAATAAGAAAGTTTATTAAGTAAATAGAAGAGCATGGCGAAAGTAACCTGGGCAACCGATTCTGTAGAATAACCGGCCACATTTTTAACTATTACACCTTTTTTTTCCGCATATTCAGTGTCAACATTCTTAACCCCTGTTGCAGTAACACAAATTAATTTTAACGAAGGTAAAGCCTCAATTATGGAACGTGAAATATTTACTTTGTTTGTAATGATAACATCTTTTCCTTTACATCTTTCTAAAACCTCGTCTGCTGATGTATTATCAAAATATTCAACTTTACCCTGTTTAGAAAGTAAAGCTAAATTCGAAACTTTTCCTATGGTTTTTGAATCAAGAAATACAATATCCAATACTTGTGAGGTTTTTTTATCTGTATTTTTACTTGTCATAGCCGGCTAAACTAAAATTATATTCATTAATTATAACATATTTTGAAAAAATATGTTCTCTATAAGGAACCTTTAGTTTGCATCTTTAATATTAGTAACTTTATCATTTAGCTTTGAACTTTATCCAATGAAAAAATTAAAAATTTTAATAGTCGACGACTATTATTCTAATCGATTAATACTTAGTGAATTGATGCAAATGTTAGGGCATGAATCTTTTCAGGCCGAAAATGGAAGTGAAGCAATTATTTATCTGGAAAAAGATAAATATGATATTGTTTTTATGGATATCGAAATGCCCGTAATGAACGGCATAGAGACTGCAGAGTATATACGGGCCAAAATGTTTGAGAGCCATGGAAATATTAAAATTATAGCTATAACGGCTCATACCCCGGAGTATTTTAAAAAATATTATAAATATGAACTATTTGATGAATTGCTTTTAAAACCCTATTCACTTGAAACAATTGCCGATCTAATAAATAATATTGTCTGATATGTTGTCCAATGAACTTTTAAACTCCGAAAATTATAATCATATAATCCTTCCTTTAATCATTTTTTTTGCGAGAATAACCGATGTTTCAATAGGTACTATTCGAATAATTTTTGTCTCAAGAGGGAATAAAATAGTTGCACCCTTTCTTGGGTTCTTTGAATTATTGATCTGGGTATTTGCAATAAGTAATATTATACAGCACCTCAATAACATTTATACCTATATTGCTTATGCAGGCGGATTTGCTGTGGGTAATTATATAGGCATGAAGATTGAAGAACATTTAGCCCTGGGTATATCACTGATTCGTATCATAACAAAAACTGAATCGGAAGAACTTGTTAAAGTGATGCATGAGAAAGGATATGGAACAACTGAAGTTCATGCAAAAGGCAGGGATGCAGATGTTAATATTCTATATACGGTAGTAAAAAGAAAAGATATTGAATCCACTATTAAATTGTTAAAAGAACATAATCCAAATGCTTTTTATACCATTGAAGATATCAGATATGTAAGCCGGGAAAACTTTCCTCATTATTCTAAACAAGATCGTTTGAAATTTTTTGAGATTTTTAGTGCATGGAGAAAAGGAAAATAATTACCTTGAAAATATGAAAAGAGGGTTTGCCAGTGATAATAACGCAGGTGTTCATCCTGACATTATGCAGGCTTTAGTGGATGCAAATTACGGCCATTGCCTTGCATATGGAGATGACCCATGGACGGAAAAAGCAATTAAAAAGTTTAAAACTCTATTTAATAAAGATATCTCAGTTTATTTTGTTTTTAATGGCACTGCTGCAAATGTTTTGGGAATTGATGCCTGTGTAAAGTCATATAATGCTGTTATATGTCCGGAAACAGCTCATATTAATGTGGATGAATGTGGAGCTGTGGAAAAATTGACAGGATGTAAATTGCTTGCGGTTGATACCAATACAGGGAAAATATCTGTTCCACTGATAATGGCGCAAATGAAGGGTATTGGCTTTGAACATCATGTTCAGCCTAAAATTATTTCTTTAAGCCAGCCTACTGAATTAGGTACAGTATACTCCGGCGATGAGTTAAAAGATATTTGCAATTTTGCGCATAAAAACGATATGTATGTGCATATGGACGGTGCCCGGATAAGTAATGCCGTAGTAAGTCTTAATTGTGATATAAACAGAATAACATCCGACGCAGGAATTGATGTTTTGTCTTTTGGCGGTACAAAAAATGGCATGATGTATGGCGAAGCTGTTATTTTCTTTAATAAAAAACTTGCTGCAGACTTTAAATATTCAAGGAAGCAGGCTATGCAACTTGCTTCAAAAATGCGATATATTTCCGCACAGTTCTATGCATTTCTTGAAAATGATTTATGGCTGAAAAATGCAATGAACGCAAATCAGATGGCAAAATTGCTCTATGATAAAATAGCCGGTCTTAAAGGTGTAAAAATTACCCGGAAAACACAATCGAACGGAATATTTGCTATTGTTCCGCCTGAAATTATCCCTGAACTACAAAAGGAATTCTATTTTTATATTTGGGATGAATCAGTATCGGAAGTCCGATGGATGACATCTTATGATACACAGGAGCCTGATATTGATCATTTTGTTGAACGATTGACTAATCTTCTTGAAAATTATTTTAGTAATAAAGAAGTATCACCATAAGAAAGAAAGCGGTAATCATTGCAAAGAGCATAAGAATAAATTTTCTTCCAGTCATTTCCAACAAGTGCTGCAACCAATAATAACAGGGTACTATGTGGCTGATGGAAATTAGTTAATAAGCCTTCTGTCATATTGAAACGGTAACCGGGTAAGATCATTATTTTTGTTGATGCCCTGAGTTGCTCAAGCTTATTTTTTTCCATATACTCAAGTATATTTTGCAGTGATTGCTTTCGCGTAAGATTCCCTTTTAAATGATAGGCTTCCCATTGATCAAGAAAAGCACTATTGTGTCCGGGAAGCTTTCCACCGAACTTTACCCCAAGCCAGTACAGTGACTCCATTGCCCGTAAAGAAGTTGTCCCTACCGAAATAAAATGTTTGTCCATATTCAGAAATTCCTGGATGCATAATTTTGAAATACTGAAATGCTCAACATGCATATCATGTTTCAGTACATCAGTGCTTTTAACAGGGATAAATGTTCCGGCCCCAACATGTAAAGTTAGTGTACTTCTGTTTATTCCGGCTTCTTTAATTTTGGAAATAATGCCAGGGGTAAAATGTAAACCGGCTGTTGGAGCAGCTACCGAACCTTCCATTAAAGAATAAATTGTTTGATATCTCTCTTTATCAATAGCTTCAGCCTGACGGTTCAGATAAGGAGGGATAGGTGTAATTCCGGCAGAGTTAACAATATCAGAGAATGAAATATCATCATTATCCCAAATGAAAGAAACTAACCGATAATTCTTTTCAATCCTGACAATTGAGGACCTTAATTCTACTCTTATATTATTAATATTTATAATTTTTGATAAACTTCCTTTTTTCCATTTTTTTGCATTGCCTATCAAACATTTCCATATAGTTTCTTTCTTTTGCCGGAAGGCCAGGTTATATTCAGAGGGGAGATAGGGTTCAAGTAAAAAAACTTCAATTTCTGATCCTGTCTCTTTTCTAAATTTTAATCTGGCCATTATTACTTTGGTATCATTAAAAATCAAAGAATACTTTTGATTCAATAAGTCAGGTAGTTCATTAAATATGTGAGAACTGATTTCTCCTTCTTTATAAAATAACAGCTTTGATAGATCTCTGTCTTTTAATGGATATTTGGCAATTCTGTTTTCAGGTAGTTCATAATTGTAATCCTTAATATCTATTAAATCAGGTAAGCTCATATAATTTGAAAAGTAAATTATCCTGTAAATATTTGACAAAATAAGATCACAAAAATAATATCATTATTTTAAGGCCTTAATAGAAATTTCAAAAATATATTTTTGTTAACAGAGTTTGTCATATAACGCGGCCCCGGTGGGCTTGGAATTTGATTAAAGTTGGCTGTTTCTTGTTTTAGAATATTTCAATCAGGTTTAAAACTTGATTTATCCAAAAGAATATAGGTTTATCAGTTAAATTTTTTTAAATTTTCTTATAATATTCGAATTTATCCTGATATAAGTTCCTCTGAATATTGTATTTTGAATTTATATTTAACTCGCGGCCTTTAAATTGGGACTTGGTGAATAAGTTATAAACATTTGAATGTTAATATTATACATTGATTTTA
>CAZLXM010000030.1:30497-40852 GCA_964563105.1 uncultured Bacteroidaceae bacterium | reverse complement strand
CTGGTAAGTTCTGCTTTTACCATGCGATGTTCGAATACCGGATCCCATTCGATATGCTCTTCCATATAGGGTAAAATTGATGTTACGGCATCAGCTATTCTGTTGGCAATCATCTGTCGCCAACCCATATAATACTTTAATCTTTTTTCAATAGTATCAGGAACACTAATCATCATCTCCTGCATACGGCGTTCAGCTTTAGCCCCAACCTGTACATTTATTCCCTGGTCACCTGCTGAACTGACCTGAGGTAAAATAAATACTTCTTTTCCGAGCCTTTTACGTACTTCCATTCTTGTTTCATGCCAATAATCTGCACTAATGAAAGATTCACCTCCGGTAGCCTGACAATCGGCAGCAATATTTATTATCACACCGTTTAGCTTTTTATTTGTGTCCCATGTATAAATTAAATTAATGGAATGATCCTCGAAGCCTTCGATATGACTGAAATCTGGTAAATTTGTCTTTCCTTCCATAACTGATTGCCCTGAAAAATATGATACCAGCCGGTTATGTGCAACAACTGCAAAGCTTAAGCCATAACTTATTCCTCCGGGTTTGCGGCTCTGCCATGCCTGTTCTGCAGCCTGTGCAATCCGGACTGAAATGAATTCAAGAATTTCGGCGGGAGATGTGGCATTAATATTTATTCCGTAGAGAGTTTCAGAGTCTTTAGCCGTACTAATCAAAGGGGCAGTATGAGTATGAATTGCGTTGATTATGATTTGATCAAATTTAAGCTCAGGAATAGAATTTACTACTCTCTGTCTTACCAGATCCCTTAAATTATATGATGCCTGATCCCGCATCCCGTCATGAATATCAAGTAAATCACAACTTATCATTATAACTTTTTCTGAATCCGGTCCACGTCCTTTTTCTAAGGCGAGGGCAGTTGCAAAAATAGTGTCATTTACTTTTTCTGAAATCCTGGCACGCCAGTGGCCACTTAAAAATACCGGTTTATCAGGAGTTATGCTAACCATCGACCATCCTATCTGAAAATTCGAGATTGCGTTTTCCTGATCACTACTTTTTCTTTCTTTGTTATCAGAACAGAAGCTTGTTAAAAACAATAAAAAAGTAGTTGTAAAAGTCAAAATAAGATGTTTTTGCTTATTCATTTTTATTATAAGTGTTTTTAAATAAATATGTTATGATAATTTATTGACTATCTTAGAAGTTTAAGATAAAAAGTAAAAAGAATTATTTTAAAAACTTATCGGCAGAACTTTTAAAAAGCTCCTCAATTTCCAGATTTGATAGTGCTCTTTTATATAATTTTACTTCAGAGATCTTCCCGTTAAAATAATCAATTTCACCAAATCCTATTTTCAGGGGCTTGTCATTATTTAGATTGTAATCTGAATTATTAAACTGGGTAGTTTTTTTAACCAGCTTACCATCAATATAAAGTTCCAGGTGTCCATTTCGTCTTATAGCGGTTATTTGTCTCCAACCCGGTCCTAAATCATAATCATATGAAGCATTTTTTCCCGCCTCCATACAAAATACCCTTCCCAACACTTCTTTTCCATCTTTTGGTGTGTCAAGAGGTGAGCTAGTGCAACTGCCGGTACTTGCAAATAATTTTCCGTCATAAATTGTCATACTTGTTACTCTTGCCCATCTGTTTCTTTCTTCTATTGTTAATTTAGGGTCAACGGGAAGCACAGGTGTCCATCCCGGAGGATCATAGAAACGTTTTAGTGATGTCCAATGTTCATTGTCGTCATATCTGCATACCTCTGACCGGGGGATAGATCCGCCATATAATTTACCGTTATAAACAATAAGACTATTTACTTCTGTTCCATCAACACCTACTCTGCCAATAGTTTCCCATTTTTTATTGCCCAGATATCTGGAGACTTTACCTTCCGGCCATGAACCTGCTAAAAGAGACCCTCTGAAAGCTACAAACGAATGTGTCTGTGCCCCTCCTTTTGTTCCGTCAGTCATGACAGGGTCTCCTTCAAAAGCCCAGTTACTTCCGTCAAAACTAAAAGCAAATGGAAATCCTGTATATAATTTATTATTATAAACCAACATCGTATGAGGATAACATCTTTCGGGGCCTTCTTTATCAAAAATTTTTGAAAGTTCCCATTCATTTTCAGTGTTTTCTTTCAGGGTATATACAGAAAAAGTTTTCGGCCCCCCTCCAATAAAGAGCTTTCCCTGATAGCTGCCCAGACAATTCCATGCAACATTATCACCCGGCTGGCCGCAATCTACCCAGTTGTTTTCACCTTCAAAACGATAAACCCGTCCCGGATCATAATCTCCGCTGTTGTAACGTGTCCAGTCATGTGTAGCGGTTGCAACATACAGGTTATCATTATGAACAATCATTGGAAAAACACCGGTTGTCTTATATGTTCCAACCCTTCCAAGGTCAGTCCATTTTTTTCCTCCTTCATATCTAAATACATGGGCCTGGTCTTTTTCTTCTTTTGCATGGGCTACTGCAGCGTATAATTTTCCATTAAATACAGTAAGTGAATTGCTGATGTAATCACTTGTCGGGCTTGGTTTTCCGCAATCTTCCCATTCATTGGCCCCCTGTGCATTATCTATGCCGAAATAAACGTGCCTGCCGGTTCCGTTTGACTGATATCCTGCTGCACTGGTATTAACGGAGAGTGTTATTCCACATCTTCTGTCAGGGTCATATTTCGTAAATATGTCACCTATAATGTCATCTACAATTTTTTCAGTGTAAATCCATGCATTGATTGTAAAGTCCCCAGTACCCGGATCGAGTGATTTGCGGGCAGGCACTTCAATGTAAGATGACACTCCGTTAAAAGTTCCGTTTTGCAGGTCAACACCATGATTAATCCCATTATTTTTGTTTCCTGAATAATCCAGACAATCACCCTGTAATTTCCAGTATCCGACAAGTCCTTTTTCCCTGCCTTCCTGGCAGCCATTCAGACAGAAAAGAAAAGCCGGTAAAATGAAAATGCGTAATAATTTGCTCATATTAAAGTATGTTAGATATATGTTATTTTAAATTCAAATTGATTTTAAACAGGGTGAAATATGTGAGGGCTATTAAACTTTTACATATTATTTATTTTATTGGCTGTTTTTTTAAAGAGCCTTTGTATTTCTGAATTTGAAAGCGCCCTGTTAAATATTTTTAATTCATTTATTTTTCCGTTGAAGTAATCAATTTCTCCAAATCCAATTTTTAAAGCTTTGTTATTATTGAGTTGATAATCCTTCTTGTTAAATTTTGAGGATTTTTTAACTAATTTACCATTAATAAAAAGTTCAAGATGTCCTTTTCGTTTTATTGCTGTTATCTGCTTCCAGCCTGGTCCTATATCATAGTCATAGCTAACGTTTTTACCAGCTTCCATGCAAAAGACTTTTCCAAGTACCCCATCCAGTGGTGCATCCAAAGGTGAGCTTGTACAGCTTCCGGTGCCGGCAAACAATTTGCCGTCATAAATTGTCATGCTGGTTACTCTTGACCATTCATTTCTTTCTTCTCTACTTGCGTTACGATCTGCCGGAGATACCGGGACCCATCCGGGAGGATCATAAAAACGCTTTAAAGACGTCCACTCATCTTTATCATCATATCTGCATATTTCAGCTCTGGGCAAGGACCCTCCATAAAGTTTGCCATTATATACTACCAGACTGTTTACTTCAGTTCCGTCGATACCCACTTTTCCCATATTTTCCCATTTCTTATCACCCAGATAAATTGATACTTTCCCTTCAGGCCATGTGCCAGCACAAAGATATCCCCTATATACAACGAGGGAATGAGTTTGGGGGCTTCCTTTCGTTCCGTCTGTCATAACCGGGTCTCCTTCAAATTCCCAGTTAAAGCCGTCAAAGCTGAAAATATTTGGAAATCCGACGTATAATTTTTTATTATAAACCATCATTGTGTGTGGGAAACATCTTTCAGGGCCTTCTTTATCGAAAATTTTTGATATTATCCATTCATTTTCCTTATTTTCCTTTTGTGTATAAATAGCATAAGTCTCCGGCCCCCCTCCTGTAAAAAGTCTTCCCTGGAAGCTGGCTATACAATTATTGGTACGGTTATTACTTGTCAGGCCACAATCAACCCAATTATTAATATCTACAAAACGATAAACCCGTCCCGGATCATAATCTCCTGTTTTAACACGTGTCCAGTCGTATGTTGAAGTGACAACATATAAGTTGTCATTGTGGACAATCATTGGAAAAACGCCGGTAGTTTTATAGTTTCCAACCCTTCCGAGATCAGTCCATTTTGTCCCTCCTTCGTAGCGATATACATGGGCCCGGTCTTTTTCTTCTAAAGCATGGCCTATTGCAGCATAAAGTTTACCTTTATAAACAGTGAGCGAATTGGAAACATAATTACTTCCCTGAGCAGGCCTTCCGCAATCCTGCCAGTTATTTGCCCCTTGCGCATTATCAATGCCAAAATGTATATGTCTGTCCGTTCCTATTGATTGATATCCTCCGGCACTGGAATTAACAGATAATGTTATTCCACATCTTTTATCCGGATCATATTTTGAAAGTATGTCTCCAATGATATCATCAACAATTTTTTCGGTGTAAATCCAGACATTAATTGAAAAATCTCCCGAACCAAAATCAAACATTTTATTATGAGGAACTTCAATGTAAGATGATTTGCCATTAAAAGCCCCGGTTTGTAAATTAACATCGTGATTTATTCCGTTATTATTATTTCCTGAATAATCAAGGCAATCTCCCTGTAATTTCCAGTAAGCAATAAGTCCTTTTTCTTTTTTGTGACTTTCTCCGGTATTTTTGAGGTTAATAAAAAATATAATGAATACAGGTAAAATTAAAAGATATAATGTTCTTGCCATATAATCTAAATAATATAAAAAATAAGAAAAGAGATCACTAAAAATTTAGTTTAAATATCTGAATATATTTTGATAGTTTCATATTCAAATGAATCAAATCATAAATGCCTGTTGAACCATTCCAGTGCCTCCTCCTGTATTTCGATATCGTAGCAATGAGGTTTGTCAGGCTTATAATTTTTAAACAGTTCAGCTTTTCCGGCCCATGAATATGCATTTGCAATCTGTCGTGCAGCTTCATCCTGCCCATAAGGGGGAAATAGTAAATCTTGTGTTCCCTGAACTACCATGCAGGCTTTTGGGGCTGCCATTGCTATCATATCAGGGATGTCAATTCTATCCCATACTCCTGGCAGGAGATTAAAAGTTCCTATTGCCCCATTTACATTATAAGCCTGTTGGGTATCACCAGTTGTCATCCATCCGACTGTTACAGTTGCTTTAACACGTGGTTCCAGTGCTGCAATCATATTTGTTCTCCATCCTCCACCCGACAGGCCGGTACAGCCAATCCTGTTTCCATCCACTTCTTTTCTTGAAAGAAGGTAATCAACGCAACGGCTGTCATCTCCATAATTAACACCTGCCCATGTTGTTCCTGCCCAGTTTAGTTCTCTTACACCATAGTACAATACTTCTCTTGCCAGATTATGGTATTTTTCAAAAGTTTCTTCATCAAGTTTAGCCGGGTCATAAGATTCCGGTAGTCCATTCAGGCCCCGGGGGGCCCTTGCTCCAAAATGAAAGGCATCAATTACAATTACAGCATATCCATTGGATGCATACCAATCTGCAATAGCCCTTCCGCCGGAACTACTTTTTCGGTGCCTTACTATTGCGGGATGAACTGCTTCACCACAAACGCGGTCAGCCCCAAAAAGCATTGGTCCGCCCCATTCGTGCATCACTATTAGTGCAGGTGCAGGAAGAGGGACATTCTTTGGGGTATAAAAATATCCGGGTACCCTGAACCAGGGTGTGGTATTAAATTCGATCTTTTCACATATAAAGTCATCAGTTTCAATTATTTTAATAGTTTCAGGCTGAAGGTCTGCCGGAGGCAGGTTATAATGCAGCCCGGTCAAAAGGCACTCCCTGGCTAGTTTTGACCAATCCTCATAACTTCCTCCCGGATTGGCTTTTTTCCATTCTTCTGAATTAAGGTCCAGAGGACGGTAGGAACGCATTTTTTGTATTATATTTTCAAAACCACCATAAAGATTTAATGGTTTTCGTCCCAGATAATTTTCCGTCATATTAATTATACTGCGTGGGAGTTTTGTCTGAATAATTGATTTAGATTCAACAGATCCCGATGATTTACAGGAAATTGTACCAAGGCTTCCAAGCGCAATACCAGTAGTGCTTAATAAACCTGTTTTTAAGAAGTCTCTTCTTTTGGTCATTTTTATTGAATTTATAAGAAAAAACATCCCCCTTTGAACCACAAGTAAAAGGGGGATGTTTCATTAAATTATATTAATATCCCGGATTTTGTTCAAGCAAATTATTCTTTTCAATTTCCTGAAGTGGAATTGGGATCAGATAATTATGTGCATGAAATTTTGCAGGCATATGTTCTTTTACTTCATAAGTTTTAATATTGGTATCCGGATCTTTTGTTATGTAGATTCTATAATGAGGGATGCTAAAAACCTCTTCGGCAATTTTCCATCTGCGTGCGTCAAAAAACCTGTGTTCTTCAAATGCCAGTTCAATTCTGCGTTCATTAACTATCCTTTCGAATAATTCATCACCTGATTCTGTAACAGGGGGCATTTGAACACTTGGCCTGTTTCTGATCATATTCAAATAGATTCTTGCAGTTTCTTCGTAACCCAGGTAATAGTTTGCTTCAGCATAATTAAGCAGAACTTCACCATATCTGAACCATGTCCATAAAGCATTCGTATTACCGGCTCCAATGTCAACAAGGTACTCATCGGTAATGAATTTTCTAAGGTTATATCCTGATTCGGATGCATTCCAGGATGATATTGGTGATTCAAAAGAATCAAGTCCGTCTGGAATAAATGTTTCAAGAGTTCTTCCCACGAAGGGTGCCCCATCATACAGAATTGTGGCATAAAATCTTGGATCCCGGTCAACATAAGGATTTTGTGGGTCATATCCTGAACCTGGCTGATCGATTCTCAGGCCATTTTTCATTTCATATGCATCTACCATATTCTGGGTAGGCGGAATATGTCCATGGCCTAAAGATCCGTTTGGGTATATTCTTCTTTCGAGATATACTTCAGGTTCAAGAATATGCTTAAATGGTCTTGCCCAAATGATTTCATCATTGTAACCTCCTTTTTCCGTGAATAATTCCTTATAATCCGGATAAAGGTTGTAAATACCCAGATCAATTACATCTTTTGCTGCATTAGCAGCTTTTTCCCATTTTGTACGGTCCTTAGAAGGATTATTCAGCGGGCTGGCTGCATAAAGTAATGCACGGGCTTTGATAGCCATTGCTGCTCCCTTGGTTATATGACCATCATAGGAGGCAGACGGGTATTCTAATGGCAGCATTTCCTTAGCTTCATCAAGCTCATTAATAATAAACTCCATTACCTGGTTATAAGTATTTCTTGGGATCTTAAAGTTGCTATCAAGTTCAAAAGGTTCTGTTATAAGAGGCACGCCCCCATAATAGCTAATTAGCATAAAATAAGAATATGCTCTTATAGTTTTAGCCTCACCTGTCATCCTTTTTAGCAGGTTTTCCTCAATTTTTGATTCTTTTGTTTTTGCAAGAAATTCATTTGTCTGTTTAATGGGTATCCAATAATTTCTATAATTTCTGTCTGTCCTTGAAACACCTGCACCTGTCCAAACATCAAGAACCCCCAAATTGGAGACATTATAATTTCCCAGTAATAGTGGCCCATACGAAGCAGCTCCACCTTTAACATGCGCTTCATCGGTTGCACCTGCAAGTGGCAATATACTTCCCGCTTCCATATATCCGTGAGGTAGCATTCTGTAAGCATAATTTAGAAATGATTCTGTGAGATCGGGATCATCAAATACAGTTGCTTCAGTATAGCTATCCTTTGGAGTTAATTCCAGAAAATCTTTCTGACATGCATGAAATGCAAAAATCAACCCCGTTAAAAGAGCCAAAAAGCTTAGGCCTTTTAAGTTATTTGTAATTCTATTTGTCTTATATATTGATTTCATAGTACTGATTATTAAAAAGCTAATTGTACACCAAGATTGAAAACTTTTGTCTGAGGATAGAAATGGGCACTGCCATATCTATTGCCATCATTTGCACCTTCAGGATCATAACCTCTTTTGATTCCTGTCAGGGTGAACAAGTTGCTTCCGCTTAAGAAAATTCTGGTCCGGTTTACCTTAAATTTTGATAATAAACCTTCTGGTAAGTTATAGGCAACTTCAAGTGTTTTCAGTCTTAAGAATGAAGCATTTTGCAGCCAGAATGTGGATAACATGCCACTTACTTCGGTATTAGGTTCCCATGTAGGTATCCATGGATATTTTGAGTCCATACTACCCGGAGTATAGCGGTTTGCAAGTAATTCTTCCGGTGCATTTCTGACTATTCTGGCAATTTCATAAAGGAACCAATGGACCCTTGCTACACCGGAGAAATGTGCGAATAAGGAAAAATTCATATAATTAGCAGAAATATTAAATCCATAAGTGATTTCTGGAATATGAGATTTATCCATTCGGACCCTGTCGAGGGCATCAATTTTACCATCTTTGTTTATATCTTTATAGTAAAGGTCCCCAACTATGGTTCCAGGTATAATAGGCAAAGACGATAATTGTTCTTCTGTTCTGATGATTCCGAGAGCTTCATAAAAAAGGCCGGCTCCGAGAATATGACCTTCCATTTTCTGATAATCAGGAACATCTCCTGCTTCTGCAACATCAATAACTTTACTTCTGGAAAAAGCGAAATTACCTGAAAGAAGATAATTGAATTTTTTAGCTATTGAGAGGTTTTTTCTATGGTTCAATGAGATTTCGAAACCTTTGTTTTCTACTACACCTATATTTTCAGCAGGAAGTATTAATCCTGTATATGCAGGAATAGCCAGATCACGTGTTGTTAAAATATTTGATCTTTTTTGTTTAAATATATCAAATGTAAAACCAAGAAGATCTCCAAATAGTTGTCCGTCAACACCGGCATTGGCAATTGATGCAACCTCCCATGTCACATTAGGGTTCGGTGAAACATTGCCGTAAATAACTGGTGATGGTGAAGAAGGAGTCCCAAAGTTATAACCTTGTCCTCTTAAAGTGTAACCTTGCAGATACTGGAAAGGAGCTATTTCATCATTACCCATTTCTCCATATGAGGCCCTTATTTTAAACTCTGTCAAAACATTGTTATATTTCAGGAAGTCTTCCTGAGACATCCTCCAGGCAGCAGAAATACCGGGAAAGAAACCCCATCTGCTGTCTTTTGGAAATCTAAATGAACCATCATATCTAAAATTAAAATCCATTAAATATTTTTCACTGAAATTATAACTGAGACGTCCAAAAATATTTCTGCGGGCATTTTCCGAACTTGATCCTCCGGTATTCTGGTTTGCATTTGATCCGGCGAAGAGTTCATCAATAGCTGTTGCCATATAATCTCTCCTATATGCCATGAAGGTATTATAATATCCTTTTTGTTGCTCAACTGCAATAAAAGTATTCAGGTAATGCTCATTAAGTTGTTTTTCTAACTTAACTCTAAAGTTTATCAGATTACCATTGCTGGTAGAATATTCCTGCCTCAGATTTGCTTTTGTGTCATAACCTCCTTTATGCGGTATAGCTACGTTATTTTCTTTATCCCAGCTATAATATGTCCATGGTGTTGACCATACTTTACTTGAACCAGATACATCCAAATAATTAAAATAACCATCAACACCCAGGCCTTCCATAAAAGGCAGCTTAAGGTCAAATCCTACTTTTCCTGACCATCTTTTGCTAATGTAATTATTATATCCTGAACCTCCGGTATTATTGATAAGGGGATGCTGGCCCTGGTCACTGGGTGGATTGCTTGGATAACCCCCTGGCCAGAAAACAGGGAAAGTGGGGGGATTTACAATAATTGTCCCTATTTGGGAGTCATAAGGTTGCATGCGATCTCCAAGCCCTGCGTTCAAATCTAAACTAAGGGTTAGATATTTACTCACAATAGCATCTATATTAGAACGTACTGTGTAATTTTTAAATTTATGTAATCCGTCCTTTATAATGTCATCCTGATCAAAGAATGATCCTGACAAGGAATATCTGACATTTTCAGTTCCCCCTCTTACGTTTAGGTTACTTTGATGTTGTAAACCGAAATTTTTTAAACATTCATCCATCCAGCTGGAATTTGGATAATTAATCGGGTCACTTCCATCCCTGAATTTTTGAATTTCTGCTGCAGAATACATGGGTTCTGCTCCGGTCCTTATTAGATACTCATTAGAATATTCGGCAAGCATAGCTGAA
>CAZLXM010000030.1:0-30487 GCA_964563105.1 uncultured Bacteroidaceae bacterium | reverse complement strand
GCCATTTTGGGGAGGTTTGCCGGTGTGATAAATCCCTGGTTCATTGTAAATTCAAAAAGTGGTTTACCAGCCTTTCCTCTTTTGGTAGTTATAAGAATAACCCCGTTAGCTGCCTGTACCCCATAAATTGCAGCTGCTGCATCCTTGAGGACGGAAATTGATTCGATGTCATTGTTATTTATTCTTTGCCAGTCAGATTCAGGAATTCCATCAACGAGAACAAGTGGATTATTATTTCCAAGAGTATGCCTTCCCCTTACCATAATATTAGGCAGATCTGCACCCGGATTTCCTGTACGCTGAAGCGAGATTAATCCGGGAACTGAGCCCTGAAGTGATGCTGCAATATTACTTGCAGGAGTTTTGGAGATTTCCTGAGTATTCACTGATGCAACGGAGCCTGTTAAAGTTACCTTTTTCTGAGTTCCGTATCCTACCACTACAACTTCGTCCAGACCTGTAACTTCTGAACTCATTACCACATCAATAAATGCTCTGTCGCCTACCAGGATTTCCTGTGTTGTCATTCCAACAAAAGAAAAGATAAGTGTTGAATTTTCAGGAACATTTGCTAAAACATATCTTCCGTTAGCATCAGATATTGTTCCGATTGTAGTTCCTTCAACCAGAATAGTCACACCTGGAAGTGGGTTTCCTTCTTCGTCCTTCACGATTCCACTTATCTGTTTTTGTGTTAAAGAAAAAGTAAATCCACTATGGTTTTCAATTTTGTCCATTACCTGTTCCAGTGCCGGTCTTTTTTTATCAGCCTTCCCCTTTGTCAACATAGAATTGGGTGAAGAAGCTAAAACACTTATGGAACCGGAAATAATGAATAAAAATGCAATTAATAATTGCATAATTATCTTTTTTATGATTGGGTGATAATTCACCACGAAATCAATATTTCTTTTCATAGATTTGAATTATTTAAGAAAATTATTTAAAATTTACTGAAATGGAAGAAATTAAAGGGAAACAGCCAATAAATCCTGCCGTTTTACAAATAAATTTATAAGTTAAATTAGTATTTAAATTGGGCTATATTTTGGTTATCAGCAAAAACAGTTTTTTCATAACGATAAGTCTGCCTTCCGGCAATTTTAGCCTGTTCCCTGGAAAAATCTTCATGTTTTACCCTAAGTTTCAATTTACCCGTATGACCATTAATCAATGGAAGGTAAAACGCCCATACAATTTCACATTTATCCTCATATTCACCTCCTTTCTTTTATTACCAGTTAATTATTAATTATTTATGAAATGTTTTAGTTCTTTAGTATGTTGATAGTAAATTTTAATAAATCAAAAGTATTAAAAAAGGAAAATAACAAAGCCCTAAAATCAAATTAAACAATCTGCTTTGGTTTAATAAATAACATATCTTCCCTGTCAATCCATCCGGTTCTCAAGTCCATACGGAACCAACCTTCTTCATTTTTTGGATGTATACGTGAAGGAGACCTTGGGCCGAATTCTTTTAAGTCATATTCAAACCATGTTTTACCCATATCAGGTGAAATAATAATTCCAAGTGTAAAAGGAGATGCAACAGCTATATGAGTTGCAAGTATCACCCCATCCTGGATTATCATTGTCCCTGATTCATATTTTGGATTAAATAACATTGTATGTTTTTCAGGATAGGGGATATCTGCAGGATCACAACAAAAAATTCCCCGGTCGTGTGGTTCAGGCCCATTCGCATCACTAATCCAGTATACCTTGCCATCTACAAAATTGATCCCTCCAGCTTTATATCTGGAATTAAGATTTCTTGTAACTAATATATTCCAATCCCATTTATCCTGAACTTTGTCATATGTTCCTCTTAACCAGTGGCACTCGAATCCCTTTGGCCTGTCCCCGTCACCAGTACATGCATAAAAAGCATTTTCAACCGGATTATAAGCTACTGAGTGAATATGCCTGCATATTATTGGATTGGAAGGATCGCCCAGAAGATTGCCCCCTTGTCCTCCTCCTCTGGCCCCATTATCACTGAAATATGGGTTTTGTCCAAAAGTGTAAGCAATTTTAATTGTTTCTCCATAATCGGTTGAATAGTAGATATTGACAGGAGTTGCACCTCCGATGACGTTGCAATAATTACCCCATACCAACATTTCTTTGCCATCTATTTCCCAGGAATCCAATCCTGAAAGTGTATGAAAATACCAGCCCGGATTATCCGGATTTTGAGGGATGTGAGGCTTATAATCGCTTCCGTCCTTATTTTTTACAATTATTTCCTTATAAGACCTAAGATTGTCTTTACTCAGAAAGATTTTTGTATTTGTGGCGAACAGAATATTCCCATTTTTAAAAATATGGCTGAAGTTAATATTTTTTGCATCCGGGAATCCTAATTCACGATACCATTCATGACTGTTGTTTTTGGAGAGGAAAATTTTATTATCCGAGAAAGCAAATGCTTTTTTAGCCCTTTGCGAATCTATATATTTATTGATATCTGGCCTGCGATACCAAAAGTGCGGAGTAGAAGGATAATTTGTGCCTGAAGTTTTGTTTTCGGCACAGGAAATGATCGATGCGGGAAATAAGAGTCCTCCGGCAGTTGCTGTTGCAGTGCCGATAAATTGACGGCGGTTCATGTTTTTTTGCATTTTCATTTTTTTAAAGTACTTATTTTAATAAAATAGAATTATTCATTTGTAAATGAGTGATTGTCATTTAATGTTACATTATTAGGGTGACTTTCAATTATGCCACTGAAGTAATTATTTATGATCAAATTATTTGAACCACCATTAACCCTGATTGAAACTGGTTTATTATTCTCAGAAAGGCTGCAATTATTTATAAAATTCCCTGATACTTTACCATTTGAAGATTCTTTAAGAATAATTCCGGCTTCTTTACAATTCAGGATAGTGGAATTAGTAAGATTATAATTCCGGCACCTTTCAAGAAATATCCCGCCGGTTTCAGCTTTACTGCCGGAAATATGCATCCCGCTGATAGTCAGGTCGCTGCTTTCAATGATCACTATTCCATCTTTTGTGTCCATTGTTTTAGTCCCGTAATGAGGATTTTTATCAAAAATATTATTAGCCAAAATAATATTTTGACAATTATCTATACGTATACAGTTTTCCAAACCCATATAAAATGTATTAGCGGTAATAATTATACCTCTGCTATATTTTATATCAACACATTGCTCAGTTTCACTAAGATTATTGTCAGCAATAGTAAAGTTCCCTGCTTCAGTTGTTTTGTCCGGTCCATTACCAATAATACGGATATTGGATGAACCCTTAATTAAATGGTCATGCTGAATTGTACATCCAATTATAGCCCCTTCCAAAATTGCACCTTTTGACTGATCAAAGAGTATATTGGCTGTTGGAGGACCATTTTTATCCATGTTGACTTCAATATCACAGCTGCCGATCTGCAGATTATGTACATCTCCATGGCGAACAACTATTCCGCCACCATTATTATAACTAATATGGCTATTTGTAATATTTATCTGATGAAGATTTATATCATCAAGATATATTCCGATCCCCCTGTTGTTATATATGTGACATTCTGAAATTATAACATTTCTATTCCTGTTAAATAATCTGATCCCATGAAATGCTTCTCTTATCAGTACCCTGGTAATTGTAAGCTGCATTGTGCCGGAAGCTTCAATTCCAATTGCATCCGGATGATTACCAACAATCTCAAGTCCGTCAACAATGGGCATACGTTGTTTTTGCCATACATTGTTTTTTACTGTTGGAGGATCTGCACTTCCTGCATGTGTTCCAATAAATTTAAATGCAGGCCCGGGGCCCTCCATAGAGATTGATCCTGTACCAAAACCATTTAATGATATAGTCCCGCTTTTATCCAGATCAATTATAATAGTTTCAGTAATTCTGTAAACTCCTGTTGGAAATATAATTTGACCTATTCCGGAATCAATAGCTTTTTGAATGGCTTTAGTATCATTTGAAATTCCATTGCCTTTTGCTCCAAAGTTTTTTACTGAATTGCTTAGAATTTCCTGTGCTATTAAGGTGGAATTATAAAATAATCCCGTTAGTATGAACCATATTAAAATCAGATGCTTCTTTCCAATCATTATCGATCCTCCTTTATGATGACATGCAATATTAAACATGAATTAAAAATATAAATAAAACTTTAAAAAAAGCAGTCATATTTAACAAAATATAAAATATTGATGCAAATGACAAAAACAAAAATATTATCAATAAGGCAGAAGTTGAAAAGTACAAAGAAAAAATTAAATAGTCAATTAAAAGGAATATAGATTTCTTTTGAATAAATTGATTGATATTTTTTTCAAAAACAGGTTGCTATTTTAAAGAACTAATTATATAATTTCCCGAAAAGCGATTGATAATGATGTTTTATTTCTATATTTTTACCTGGGTTGTATAAAATGTTTTGGGTGTGGGAATTTGTTGCAGGAATGCATTTGTAACATATTAATATAATTTATTGTTTTTTTAAATTTTTTATAAATGTTGAAATATTCTAATTTTTCCATTCTGTTATTATTTATATTTGGTTTCCTGTTTTATGGTTGTAAAGACAAAAGCAAGACTGATCATTTCGAATCCGGGACAGGGGTTACAGACATTACTCCGCCAGTTGGGTTCCCTTATTATGAATTAAGGCCCGGAACCGGAATTAAATCTCCTTTATTGGCAAAAGCCGTGGTTTTTAAACAGGGAAAAACCAAATGCGCCCTGCTAATGTGTGATCTTTCTGTTATTCCAAGAGATCTTAGTAAAGTTGTAAGAGATCATGCATCTAAACAGACTGATATTCCCTTCAGTAATATAAGCATTGCCGCCACTCATATTCATACGGGCCCTTTTTATGATTCACTTGTTTCAATTTCTCACAGGTATGCTGAACATGAGGCTAATGGTAAATTGACTTCGGAAGACAAGGATGCTTATATTGGAAAACTTATTGAAAGTATGACTGAAGCTATTGTATTAGCTAATGAGAATTTGAAGGAAACAAGAATGCTCTCGGGAATTGGTAAAGCAAGGGGCATATCGTTTAACAGGCGCTATCTTATGACTGACGGTCGGGTAAGATTTAATCCGGGATATCTTAATCCCAACATAGTTAAACCTGTTGGGCCTGTTGATCCCGATGTTCATTTCATTTTATTCAGTGAGGGGCCCAAAACAATATATAGCCATTCTTTGACTGTATTTGCGAATCATACTGATACCGAGGGAGGAAGTGAGTTTAGTGCAGATTATCCACATTTTTTACAGATTAGTTTGAAGGAGATTTATGGAGATCAGCTAATATCAATTTTTGGTAATGGCCCCTGTGGAAATGTTAACCATATTGATGTAAGCCGTCCGCCTGAAGCTACAAGGCGAGGTATGATAACAGAAAAGATTGGTAAAACTATTGCTGCAGCCGTTGATTCCACCTTTCCCTATGCAGTTAAAATGAAACCGGACCTTGACTTTGTGTCAAAGACAATATTTTTCCCGCTCCAAAACATTACGGATAAAGAACTTGAATGGGCAAAAGAAGGAAGCGGGCAGTTTTATCCGGAGAGGCCATTTATGACCGAAATGAGACGTTGGAAGATACTTGATATTGAACAAATGAGAAATTGGGAGGCAATACCTCCTGCTGTTTCAGGTGAACCATGGCGCCTTCCTGTAGAGATACAGGTTTTCAGGCTTGATAATAATACAGCAATTGTGACTTTACCTGGAGAAATATTTGTTGAACTTGGCCTGGAATTGAAAAGGCAGTCTCCATTTTCCAATACAATGGTTATTGAGCTGGCAAATGCCTGGATCAAATATGTTCCGACAATGTCAGCCTTTGAAGAAGGCGACTATGAAGCTCTTAATTCAAGACTTCCGCCCGGTTCCGGGGAAATTATAGTTAAAGAAGCTTTGAATATATTAAATGATTTGAAACTGAGATGAATAATATCCAGGTTGATTGGTATTTAGTTGCCGATTCATGCATTCATCTTCAGACAATACATATTATACTACGAGTTATCCAAAATCAGATTATATGAATATTGGTAGTTTACCCGGAGAGACTATATAAAGATAATTTAACCTTTTTTGCAAAATTAAAGAACTTTTTTACATTTGTGGAAATTTATTTATGATCCTGGAAGAAATTAACTATTAATACAACAACCTGAATTTTCATTATAACTAACTTATCTAAAACTAAATGCCTATGAAACATTCCTCCTTCAAAACTTAATCTGACCAATTAGAATAAGATCTTTTTAAATCACATGTTTTAAATATTAAGCGATGTGATTTTCATATTAAAGTATTATTATATGCTTTATGTGTGTCTTTTTTCAGCTTTTTGATTTATCAGAGCCTGAATGTGTCCTTAAAGTTCTGTCAGAACTACCCCCTTAATGATTATTATTATAATCAGTTTATTACAATATTTTAAAAATTAATTTTGTTTCTCTTATGAAAAGAAATAAGCAAATCTGTTATTTGTTGTTTTTCAAATATACGATTAATAAATACTTTAAACTTCTGTTTATTTTAACCCTTGGGTCATTCATGTCACTCATTGATACATCGGGATCTTCGGGTTATTCTTATAGTACAGCGGGCCCGGAACTAAAGGGGGCCACCCTGGTTTCACCTGAAATTAGTATAATTACCAATAATACTAAAGCGAATTTTCAATCAGGCAGAATTACCGGTATTGTTACTGATGTGGGAGGGAACCCGATCCCCGGAGTTACAGTACATGTAAAAGGCACAAATGTAGGCGCCCTTAGCGATAACTCCGGAAAGTACATTATTGATAATGTTCCTCCTGATGCAATACTGGTTTTTTCATTTATAGGAATGATCACTCAGGAAATTAGACTTGAAGGCAGGGAAGTTATTGATGTTATATTGGAAGAAGATGTTATTGGGCTTGAGGAGGTAGTTGTTGTCGGATATGGAACCCAGAAAAAAGTAACCCTTACAGGTTCTGTAGTTAGTATTGGAGGTGATGAAGTTTTAAGGACACCCGTACCAAATGTTTCAAATTCTGTAGCCGGGCTTCTGCCAGGATTGATTGCTCTTAACCGTTCAGGGCAGCCAGGATCAGATCTTGCTACAATCCTTATTCGTGGAAATTCAACAACTGGAAATAATAATCCTTTGGTACTGGTTGACGGAATACCCCAGGATGGATGGCAGAGGATCAATTCTAACGATATTGAATCAATATCTGTACTGAAGGATGCTGCAGCTGCAATTTATGGGGTACAGGCGGCAAATGGGGTTGTACTTATCACCACGAAAAGAGGCACTACCGGTAAGCCGGTTTTTGATTTTTCCTACAACCAGTCATTTGTACAACCTACCAGGATACCCAAAATGGCAAGTTCAGCAACATTGGCAATGTATGGTAATGAATATCTTTCAAGGACAGGTTTTGAAGAAAAATGGTCTGCAGAGCAAATCCAAAAATTCAGGGATGGTAGTGATCCTTTGAGATACCCGAATACAAACTGGCCTAAGGAATGTCTTAAAGATTTTGCCCTGCATGAATCGGCTAATCTGAATATAAGAGGAGGAACAGACATAATTAAATATTCATTGTCCGGTTCATTTCAGCATCAGGATGATATCATTAAAAACGGGATTCATGATTTTAAGGGATATTCTATTCGTAATAATATTGATGCTGCTGTAACAAATAATATTACATTAAGCCTTGACCTGAACGTAGGGCTTGATGACCGTGTTACACCCCGCAATACGAATTGGTATTATATTTATGCTTCTAATCCCCAATATCCGGTGTACTGGCCTGGCGGATATCCTTCAAATCCTCCAAGTGATTATGGAGACCATCCTATGGTTACCAATACCGGTGCTTCAGGATATGCTAAGCAGGTTGATAAAAGATTTTCCGGAAAATTTTCTTATGATATAAATATTCCCTGGATTGAAGGCCTGGGTTTGGATGGTTATTTTGTATATAATGACAGCTATTATAAAAGAAAAACATGGAGTACTCCATGGAAATATTATGGTTACAATTTTGATACCGGGAAAGTTATCGAGTTTAAAGGTGGTACAGTGCCCAAGCCTCAGTTAGAAGAATTATATAGTAACAGTAATTCGAACCTGATCCATTTTAAGATAAAATATCAAAGGCAATTTACTGATCATTTTGTCAATGCTTTTATTGCCGGCGAACAATCTGAAGGTAAGAGTGATAATTTTTCTGCTTTCAGGCGGGATTTTATGTCTGCTGCCCTGGATGAGATATTTGCCGGGTCAGCATCGAATATGAATACAACTGGCTCCAGTTCACAAAGTGCCCGTCAAAATCTATTCGGACGTTTAAGTTATAATTTTCAGGAGAAATATCTTTTCGATTTTAATTTTAGGTATGATGGCTCCTACAGATTTCCAAAGGATAGCCGTTGGGGTTTCTTCCCGGGTGTATCAGCTGCATACAGGATATCCAAAGAATCTTTTATGAGTAATCTCACTTTTCTTGATGATTTGAAATTCAGGGCTTCTTACGGGCAGATAGGAAATGATGCTATTTCAGCTTTTCAATATCTTCAGGAATATAATTTGCGTTCGGTAGGTTATCATTTTGGGGCACCTGTTATGAGTTCCCCACAGGCCGGAATATACGCCGGTGTTAGCCCTAACCCCGGTATTACATGGGAAGTGGCAACAATTGCCAATGCCGGGGTAGATGCAATGTTTCTTAATAATCTTTTCGGGATTGGAGTGGATATTTTTAAACAACACAGAACAAACATCTTGACGACTGCAACACTTAAAGTCCCTTATTATACCGGGCTTTCATTGCCAAGCCAGAACATTGGGATAGTTGATAATAAAGGGATAGAGATAGAATTATCTCATAGAAATACAATTAGTAACAATAAGTTTACGTACAGGGTTTCGGGGAATATTGCCTATGCAAAAAGTAAGGTTATTGATGTTGCTGAAGCAGAAGATGTGCCAGATTATCAGAAAGCTGAGGGCCATATGCTTGGAGCTGGTTTGTTTTACATAGCTACCGGAATTATTCGGACTCAGGAAGAATTAGAGTCAATTCCTGTATATCCCGGTACTATTGTTGGTGACCTAAAATACAAAGATATCGATGATGACGGCAAGATTACTGCTGCTGACCGGATTAGATTGGACAGATCGATAATACCTCAATTAACCTATGGGTTTAGGATATCAGCCAGATACAGCAGATTTGATTTATATGCTAATTTTGCGGGGCAGGGGAATGCATGGTGGTCACTTCACCATAATGCCAGAGTTGACCTTAATGCGCCTGCAGAGCTGCTTGATAACAGATATACTCCGGGTAGTATGGACTCAAAATATCCCTGGATACCTCAATACGGGAATGAGATAAGTGACCTGGAATCTACTTTCTGGTTACAGAATGCTGCATTTTTGAGGCTAAAGACTCTTGAATTTTCTTATACATTACCTGAAAATCTTTTTAATAAAATAAATATTAATCGTTTCAGGGTTTATTTGAATGGAAGCAATCTTCTGACTTTCACTAAATTAAAGTGGTTTGACCCTGAAGGTTCAGCTTCAAAGGGCGCTTTCTATCCCCAGAGTAAAATATTTAATTTAGGTGTACAAGTCACATTTTAATAAATAGTAATATGAGACAGTTATATAAATTATTGACTAAAAAATTGCAAACCAGCTTTTATATATTGGTTTCAATTTCTTTAATCATTGTATTATCAGTGTCCTGTGGTAAAGATATCCTGGAAATAGTTCCTAAAAACAGTTATACGGAAGCATTGGTATTCGATGACCCTGACCTTAGCACAGCCCATGTAAATTATGCTTACAGGCTTATTCCATGGGGATTTAAACGTCCGTTGCAGTATGCGCGTGTATCAGATGAGATATCCGGAAGAGGGGGAGGGTCTACTTACTGGAGGATACTTCAGGGATTTGCGACTCCCACCTTTAATGATCTTTTGAATATATGGACTGCCACAGCCTATTCAAAGTGGCCGGCAATAAAACAGTGCAATGAATTTCTTGCAAAGACTGAAAGTTCGAAACTTGATGAGAACATTTTGAACCGCTTAAGAAGTGAAGCCAAAACCATCAGGGCATATTGTTATTTCAGGCTTGCAAGTTTTTATGGAGGTGTTCCTTTAATAACAAAACCTTTTTCCCTTGATGATAACTGGCGGATCCCGCGAGACAGTTATGCTGATGTGATGGAGTTTGTTTTACGTGAACTTGACGAGGCAATACCTTTTCTTCCTCTCACATATAGTGCAGATAATAATGGTCGCTTAACCAGGGGGGCTGCAATGGCAATTAAAGCCAGGGCTTGGTTATATTATGCAAGCCCTTTAAATAATCCCAATAATGACATGAGCAGATATCAGAAAGCTGCGGATGCAGCGAAGGCTGTCATTGATTTGGGTATATATCAGTTATATCCTGATTATAAAAAACTTTTTCAGGAGGCAGGCGCCTGGAATTCCGAAGTTATCTGGGCAAGGCCTACTAACAGTCTTATTGATCAGGAAGCCAGGATTGAACAGCTCTTTTATCCAAACGGCGAACAAGGTTTCGGGCAGGTACATCCTTTGCAGAATCTGGTGGATGAATATGAAATGTTGAGCGGATTACTGCCAAAGGATGATCCTTCTTATGACCCGCAAAATCCCTATGTTAATCGGGACCCACGGTTTTATTATTGTATTTTATATAATGGTGCACCTTTCAGGGGAAGACATATTGAAACTTTTCTTCCAGGTGGCATGGATTCACCCGAAGGCCCTATTTCCGGATGGAATGCAACTGAAACAGGATATTATCCTTGTAAATTTATAACTGAAACATATAGTGGGATTGGATGGGATACCAGTAATCCGCCATGGATATGGTTCAGATATGGAGAGGTACTCCTGAATTATGCCGAAGCTATGTTCAAATTGGGGCATGAAGATTCGACACGACATTATATTAATTTGATACGTAGCAGGCCAGGTGTTGAAATGCCTGCAATAACCGAAAGCGGGCAAGCATTATGGGAAAAATATGTTCATGAGAGGAGAATTGAAATGGTTTTTGAAGAAGCGAGATTCTTTGATGTTCGCCGCTGGAAAATTGCTGAAGAAGTATTAAGCCTTGACAGAAAGAGAATGTATGTTACAAAAGATCCGGCTACAGGTAATCTCACATATGAAATTAAATTGCTCCATACTGCACATTTTCCCCCACATATGTACTGGGCTCCGATACCCCAGGAAGAGATTGATAAAAATGGATTGTTAGAGCAAAATCCTGGTTACGATTAATATTTTTTAAATAAATAAAGTTAAGTTATCAGGGCAATTATGATTATTTAAGATAATTCATGATTGCCCTGATGTTATATTATTATAAATTGTTAATTTTAGATGATCGTTCGTGTTTTCCGGCTTTTCAGCCCGGATCATTTTAATTTAATAATTCAATTCAAAATTAACGTGATATGAAATATTCAAAAGGAATTCTTTTAAGTTTCAGATTTATTTTTTTAAAAATTGTTTTTATCAGCAGTATTCTGGGATTGTTTCAGGAAAATTACCTGCAGGCTCAGGAAGATCTTAAAGTTATACGGAATAAATGGTTAAAGTTTAGTGATTCACCCAACTATTTATATCATTATCTGGCAGGGCAGGCATATGTTATGCTGGAAGAAAGAAGGGCAGAAGTTGAAAAGCTAAATACTTTATCTGACTGGCAACAGAGGCAGAAATTTATAAAAGAAACTCTTTTGCATATCGTTGGGCCCTTCCCTGAACGAAATCCATTAAATGCAAGGGTTGTTGGAAAGTTAAATAAAGACGGATACAGGATTGAGCATATTATTTATGAGTCTCAACCGGGTTTTTATGTTAGTTCTTCATTATTTATACCCGGGAAACTGGGCAAAAGGGACAAAGCTCCTGCAATAGTATATTGTAGTGGCCATTCTGCCGAAGGTTACCGATCAACCGTATATCTTCATACTATTGCAAATTTGGTTAAAAAGGGCTTCATTGTTTTTGCGTTCGATCCGGTAGGGCAGGGGGAACGATATGAATATAGGGATCCATCAACAAACAAGTCACTTATTCAGGTTGCCAGGCTTTTATTAATGGCAGTTCACAGGCAAAACACATGATCTGGGACGGGATCAGGGCTGTTGATTATTTATTGACCCGTAAAGAGGTCGATCCCGAAAGAATAGGAATCACCGGACGATCGGGTGGAGGTACCCAATCTGCTTATATTGCTGCTATTGATGACAGGATTTATGCTGCAGCCCCGGAAAATTATCTCACAAATTTTACCAGATTATTAGAAAATATAGGGCCCCAGGATGCTGAGCAAAATATGTTCAATATGATAGCCAAGGGTTTAGATCATGCAGATTATTTATTGGTAAGAGCCCCCAAACCTGCTTTAATGATTACAACAAGCCGTGACATGTTCAATATTCATGGTGTGCTTGAAACAGAGCTGGAGGTTACCAGAATTTATGAAGCTTATGGCAAGGCTGACAATTTTATAAGGATTGAAGATGATGCTCCCCATAGCTCAACAGTGAAAAACAGGGAGGCTATGTATGCTTTTTTTCGTGAACATCTTAAGAACCCGGGTAATATACAGGACGAGGAAACAGAGCCTTTCACTCCTGAAGAAGTTAAAGTTACAGTTAGCGGATTGGTAGCTACTTCTCTTGAGGGGGAAACTGTATTCAGTTTGAATTTAAAGGATACTGAAAAGAATGAGAAACAACTTGATGAATCACGAAAGAATCCGGCAATTCATATTCCGGAGGTTTTGACCTCTGCAAAAGATCTTTCCGGGTACATTGAACCATGGAATATTGAAAATCCTGTTTTCACCGGACGTTTCAGGAAAGAAGGATATGTAATTGAGAAATATTTTATAAAAGGAGAAGGAGAATATGTAATTCCCTATCTTTTATTAAAGCCTGATATACCTTGTTCAAAGGCTATTATTTACCTGCATCCGGAGGATAAAGGAGTTGATGTGAAAGAAGGTGGAGATGCCGAATGGTTTGTTCAGAATGGTTTTTTAGTTTTGGCACCTGATCTGTTGGGAATAGGAGAGATTGGTACTGAAAAAATTGTTTATAATCATTCATATATTCAGAAATGGTTTGCTTCCATACTTATTGATAAGAGTATTACTGGTATACAGGCCGGAGATGTTGTAATGCTGGCAAAGCTTCTTGCGAATACTGAAGGTATAAATGAAGTATTTGGCCTGGCAAAAAAAGAAACATGTCCGATACTTTTACATGCTGCGGCTTTTCATAGAAGTATCAGCCGGGTGGCATTAATAGAGCCTTATTCTTCTTATATGTCTATCGCTAAATCTCGTTTTTACCAGTTAAATTTTATGTATGGAGTTGTTGCCGGAGCATTGAAAAAATATGATTTGCCTGATCTTGCTGCTTCACTGGCCCCCAGAAAACTTTGTATTACAGGGGTTACTGATGGAAATGGTACGAGTTCTGATGAGGCCCAAATTTCAAAAGACATGAATTTTATAAGATCTGTTTATAGATCAAAAAATGAAGAGGACAAGATTTTTATCTCTGTGCCTGGTGTTGATGATGACCGTTTTACTATCTACAGAGATTGGATAAAGTAAATCAGGCCGTTACTTGATTTCTTTTCTCAAATATTGTTTATTGAAAAATATAATTTTATTATGAAAACAACCAGAAGAGAATTTATAAAACAAAGTAGCTTTGCCGGATTAGGCATTTCCAGTGTCGGATTTTTAGAGAGATGTTCAGGCAGTTATAATAGTCGGAAAATTACCAATAAAGTGATTGTTGATCATGCTGTTGCTACTATGGAAGATGGCCGGGTTATCAAAACTCCGTTTTGGCATATTGACAGTGGTAAAGACGGGCCTTCTCTGGCGCTTATCGCATCCCAACATGGCAATGAAGTGCAGGGAGCAGAAGTAGCCAGAAGATTCAAGGATATTTGCGCTCATGAACTGAAAGCTGGCAGCGTGTGGCTTATTCCTATGGGTAATATACTTGCAGTAAGAAGCAGGAGGCATTCATTTAATCTTGGTCCTGAAGAGAATAACAGTATTAATCCTGAAAAGCTCCATAATATGCAAAGGCACTGGCCGGGGGATCCATTGGGAAATGATACTGCACGTCTGGCTTATTCTATTGATCAGGCGGTACTTCAACACTGTAGTCATCTTATGGATATGCATTGTTGGAACCATTTTGCAGCTGCTGAAGCATTATCGGAGGAAATACATGAAGATTCAAGAAAAATGGGAGATGCGACTACCACAAGGTTCATTAGTTACAGAAATATTACTGTACCGCAATCCGACAAGATGATGGTTTCACAAATGATGCGTAAGCGTGGTGGCAGTGTAATAGTTATGGAACTCTCGGGACAGTTTCAGATAAAGGAACGTCAGGTGCTGACAGGCCTTAGTTCTATGGTAAATATTGCAAGGGTGCTTGGTATGATTTCTGGTGAGCCTGAACAAATAGAAGGGAAAAGGGCAGTAAGGACTGCTGAAACGACGCACACGATAAAGGCTCCATGTTCGGGAATATTTGTTGCTTCGACGGGCAAAAATAAAGGTTTGAATTTAATGCCTGATGATTTCATTGAGGAAGGACAGCTTTTAGGGCATATAATAAGGGAAAGTGATCTGGCCTATATACCTGTTGCTTCACCGGTTACCGGTTATGTGAGACAACTTGGGGCTTGTCACCATGGATTGTGCGATGCCAGTTTGCCGGCACAACACCCATATACAGAAGAAGGAGAAACTGTTTCTCTCGTCGTTTCAGTTTAATCAGGACATCAGGTCTCGTTGAAGTTTATAGGACTTTCCTTCCACCTCAACGATGATTTCTACCGGATTTTTACCCGCATAAAGTTTAGTTAGATCGGTCAGGATTTTACATTCCGGCATATTTTTCCCACGGTATGGTACAAGTACCGAAATAAAGGATAAAGGCCCTGTCCCTTTGTTTTGTGCAGTAACAGACAGCCTTTTTTCTCTTTTGCCGTAACTCCATGCTGTCCAGCCTTCTTCACTGAATAGATTTAAAGTTTGTTTCCCTTTTATTTTTATTAAAAGGTTCGAATCTTCAAAATCAGTCGTAATTTTTCCTTCTTTATTATCAATGTTTATTTTACCGGGGGCCATTGGGAAGTGGAGTTCAATGTCGCCCTTCTGATGTCCGATTGCCTCATCAAGTATTACAAAGAAAGGCAGTACTTCCTTTTTATTTGTAAACCAAACAGTTCTCCGGTGTAATAAGTATAGGTACGAATGGTTCTCGAAACATACAACATCTTCATTTACATCAGATTTCCATAATAAATGCCGGCCAATTATGTTCGTGTCTTTTCCGTTAATAGTGAGTGTAGGATGGACTTTTGTCTGCCGGTGCCATGCCCTTGCTTCAGGATCATGTCCATATGTAAAATATCCGGTATCGGGCATAAGCCATCTCCCATATGCAAATAGTTCGAATGTACCGTTATCAGCTGTATCATGAATACTAAATGCAGGAGGAGAGCAATGCAAGGCCATATATATATCATCGGTTGACCAGCCATTCCGCATTGTATATAATCCGGCTTCGGAAAATGCGACACTGCCGTTCTCTGGTAAATGATTTTTGTCAAAATCTGCTAAAGCCTGAAATTTTGGATCACCAAATCTTTGTCCTGCTACTTCTAATGTTTTATACAATCCCCAGGTTTTTCTGTCTTTTGATTGAATTTTTTCCCGGGCTGTATCACCGAACATTGGAAAACCAAGATCAGGGGTTGAAATTCCAAAAATATGTTCTGCCATGAGTTTTATACGCTTAACATAATAGTCCGGCATATTATAGCCAAGGTCTCTTATTCTTCCTTCTATTTCAAGTGCATCTCTGTATACTCCTGAATGGTAACCTCCGCACCATTCTCTTTGGACTCCATCAGCGGTTGTTTGAGCAAGCAGGTTTTCGCTTGTTATCGCTATTGAGATATCTAACCATCTGTTTTTATCCTTGAATTCGGGAAAAGTATGAATTACATTAATAAACCCTCTTTGTTCGAAAATTGCTTTGTTATGTACCATTCCCATTGGCATCTTTTCTGTTTTTATTTGATGATCAAACATGCTGGCGAGTAAGACTCCTAAAAATTGAGGGGTAAAAGCTTTTGAATTGACAAATAACCTGAAATTTGAACATATATTTGTTGCACGTATTCCTGTTTGAAGGTCAAGCCATGCATATCCCCTCCAATTGCTATAAACCGGATGTATATTATCTAATGTTTTTTCAAGAGGATGTTTTTTAATCCAGTCACTGGTTAAATCAATAAATGTTTGTACATATCGGTCATCTCCGGTAAGTTTATAGGCATTTCCAAGATCATTAGCCCAGGCAAATCTGTAAACTCCTGCAACCCATTCTATGTCGCCTGCAGGATCAGCAGACCAGTCTATATCCGGCCCATAATTTGCGGGAGCATATGGCCCCCATTGAAATATGTGTTTAACAAGGTTATTTGCTCTTTCAATCGTTCGTAATTCCAATTCATTGAACGATGATTTTTTTGTTATCTCCGGTTTTGGATAACATTTACGGTAATAATTTAATAGGGCAGTTAATGCTGCATTATAACCTTTTTTTTGTAAAGCCTTTTTTACATTTTCCAATTGCGGAAGATCAAGGTCAAGAACGGCAAATAAATTTGACGGAGAAAAGGATACCAGTTCTCCAATCTTATTATGAATTAATTCAGTGTCAATAAGTTCGAAAGGATTTGTTGATAATAAATTACTTTTATGGGCAGCTATGGACATTAATCCGAACTTTTGAATAAATTGTCTGCGATTTTCATTTTTTTTCATAGAACAAGAAATTAAGTTAGGTATGTGTGTTTTCAAAATAAATAAAAAATTGTATCAAAACAATGGATTAAATATAAAGTAATATTCATACTATTATTATGTGATCATGAAACAGCCCGCCTGGATAATGTTCTGGAAAGAAGAAAAATCAATTTAGTGTTATTATTTGGTAAATTAGTTTTAGTAAAAATGTATTAATATTTGTAATTTGCATTTGTAAGTAACTTTTAGAGAAAAAAGCCTTGTTTTCTTGAAATGTGTATGGATTAATTTCATTGATGCTCTCTCATTCATTGTGCATATATCATAAGGACTATAGCTGGAACAGTAAATGATGATGGTAATATTCTATTACGAGGTGCGTTGTCACAGATATACCCGTAGGGAAAATTACTTATAACCAGTATTATTTACCTGATAATCCTATAAACTTTAAAATATACATAGAAAAAAAGTGTCACTGGTCATTACTAAAATGTTGATCGAATTCCTGGTTCAGTTAGTTTTACCAATATTATTAAGGCCATGACGGGTTAACTTTATGGTATATTGTTTAACAAGGAGGAATTCATTGACATTTGACAGCTAATTTTATTTATTGGAATATACCAATGAGAGGGAGGTGAAATTATTTATAATGTTGATACAGGTTTTAGTTTACTGATGTCCGTCTAATATATATTCAGTTGATTATGATCTTAAATATAAATATTTTATTACTATTAAAGGAAATTCCAATTTATCTAATATTTAAAAATCAATATTAAAATGAAAAACTTACTAATAATTCTAGTCATTCTTTCTGTAATTAGCTGTTCAGAAAAAAATGATAAACTGCTTGAAAATTGGACAAAGATGTATGAATCCAAGTCAGATCTTTTTAAAAATTTCAATGAACTAAAATTTGGGATGTTCATCCATTGGGGAGTTTATTCAAAGCTTGGAGGTGTATGGAAAGGAGAAAAAATTATTCCTGAAACTCACGGTTCGCAAGCTATTCTTGGGGAGTGGATCATGCATTGCGCAAGGATACCACGTGATGAATACCTTTCAGTAGCCAAAACATTTAACCCTGTTGGTTTTAATGCGGAAGAATGGGTGAAACTTGCAAAGGAAGCAGGCATGAGATATATTGTTGTTATGCCGAAGCATCATGATGGATTCGCAATGTACCATTCAAAAGTATCTCCTTACAATATTTACGATTATACACCCTTTAAACGTGACCCAATAGAGGAAATATATCAGGCATGCCAAAAATATGGAATAAAAATGGGGATGTATTATTCTCATTCAATTGACTGGCTCGATGGAGGTGATGCCGGTTTTGCACAAGCACAAAAAGTTGATACGTCTTTAAATATAATCAATTCAAGGATTAATTATTGGGACCCGTCTCCGGCTACATTTCAGGAATATATTAAAAACAAGGCAAAACCCCAGATCAGGGAATTGCTTCTCAAATTTCCTAACCTGGTTAATATTTGGTATGACTTCCCAAGATATATGAACCTGGAACAAAGTTATGATTTTTATAAGTTAGCATATAAATATCAACCTCATGCTTTAATAAATAGCCGTGTAGGAAATAATTTAGGAGATTATTCGTCGGCAGGCGACAACCGGATAGCACCAGCAGATTTTGGGAGATATAAAGCCTGGGAAACTCCTGGTACATTGAATAATACTTGGGGGTATAAAAGTTATGACAATGACTGGAAATCCCAGGATGAAATACTATTATGGATTGCTGAAATCGCCAGCAAAGGGGCTAATTATTTGTTAAATATCGGACCCGACGGGAATGGTGTGATTCCAGAAGAAAGTGTTAAAGTATTAAAAGAAGTTGGGAAGTGGATGAAAGTAAATGGCGAAGCTATTTATGGAACTAATAAATGGGAAATTTTAAAAGAAGGTCCCACGATTATGGAAACTGTAGGAACAACACATCGACAAATTCATGGATTCAATATTGCTGCTACACCTGAAGATTTTTGGTTTACAAATAAGGATAAAATAGTATATGCAATATCATTAGCCTCACCAGTCAACAATAAGGCAAAGATAAAATCGCTTTATAATTTTCGACAGCAAATTCAAAATATAAAACTTTTGGGCAATGATGAAATGTTAAAATGGAAGGCTATTGATGACATGATTAATATTGATTTGCCTGAATCACGAAACACTGATATTCCGGGTTTCACATTAAAAATTGAATTAAAATAGTTCCGGGAATATAAATAATATAAGTTAAATTAATTAATTAATGTAAAACGGATATGGGTTTAATTAAATTATTACAGAGTTTTTACTCTCTTTTTGCTAAAAGTTACTTAAAAGGCTATTTGGATAGATGCATAAAGATAATTTTTTACTGTAGTGCCTTAATTTTTATTATGGGACATTCAAATGAAGAAAAATCTTCAGAACGAACTCTGGCAACCGATAATAACAGAATACCAAATATTAGTGCTAAATATGAGATTTATGACACGATTCAGGATACTTCTTATTCTAAACTCAATCCCGCAGAATGGTTAAATGTAAAAGAATTTGGTGCAAGTGGTTCGGTTTTTGAGACCACAGCAAAAGTTACTGCAGGATCAAACAAGATCATTGTTGCTGATGCTGGTGATTTTAAAGTTGGTCAGGAAGTTTATGTCACTAAATGCAATATTAGATATGTGAGACCTTTATTAATGGGCCCGGGAGAGCCTTATTCTACATCACGACCTGCAGGAGATGCAGTTGAGATACGCGGATATGACGGCAGGGAAGGGAGCTGGCTGACTTATGTAATTGAGATCGATAATTCAGAACCTCTTTCTTTTAGATGGAAAGGAGATATAAGCATGGACTGGTTTGGAGTAAAAGTGCCTGTTACATATGAATGGCAAAAGCTCAGTGGCGGTACAGAAATAAAATTCAAAAGACAGAAGTGGGAACCCGGTACCCTGGTTGTATTTTCCGCCAGGGATCACTTAACAACAACCATAACAAATATTGATGGCAATGTTTTTACCCTGGCAGATACATCGAATAATACAACAAATGATGCAATTATTAAGCATATCGATCGTATTGCGATCCAGAAAACTATTGACCGTGCATTGCTGGAAAATCTCAATGTGTTCTTTCCTGCCGGGCACTATCGTATTCCTGGTGGTTTGTCGGTTATCAATGCCAGATCATTAAGGATTGAAGGTGCTAATGCATTTACAACCATATTGGATATTAGTGACGGGGATGGTGCTTGTATCAGGCTCGAAAGAGGAACAGAAGTAACTATACGTAATTTTTCAATGACAGGTCATACGGGTCTTGACAAAGCTCCGAAATCATTCACTATGGTGTCTGGTTATGGATATTGGCCAAATAATTTTAAGGGTTGTAATGCGGTTACTATGAGAGGTACCGAAAGAGTCCTTATTGAGAATGTGCATGTAAGCCGCATGGCAAGCGAAGCATTTTATGCACAAGGGCCTGCACGGCAAGGGAAAAATGAACCTGAACAATATCAAAAATCACTTACTTATCTGCGATGCACTGTTACTGATTGTGCGGCTAATGCTTTCAATAATAATGACCGTGGTGAGAATACAAGTGTTTTATATTGCAGGGTGGATGGAGCAGGATGGCATGCAGCTGAGATGCCGGCAAGATTTCTGAGGGTTATTGGTTCCTATTTTCGTAATACAGGTCCAATTACTGTTGGTGATATGAGCCATCGTTATGAGGATCTTAATGAGCTGGGTTGTGGGCAGGCATTTGTTTGCAACAATGTTTTTGAAGGAATAGGACAATGTGGGGGTATAGATGTAACTCACGGATCTACTCAGATAGTGATTTCAGGAAACGTTTTTATTAATTTTAATGGTAGTGCAATTACTGTTTCAAGTGCAACAGTCAGACCTGCATTACCATGGTTTAAACCTGATGCACCACTTGATTGGGGCGGATATCCTTCACGAAGTGTTGTAATAACTGATAATATTATAGATATGACATGTACAGGTGAAAGACCTGTTCGTCGTAACGGTATATATATTAGTGCATCTGAGGTAACTGTGGCGGATAACCAAATTTATGTCAGGGGAAAAGCTGATCCTCTGGTTACAGGAATTCATCTTTCGGATCCTGCATTGAAAATCAATGTGCATGATAATCTGATATCAAATTGTGGTACCGGTCTTATGGCAACCAATGTGTCTTCAAGAGTGGTAAAAGTACTGGATAAAACCACATTCCATGAATCAAATCTCCCGCTTGAGTGGAGATATACTCATCAATACCAGGGATGGAATCTTCTATGGATCAAAGATAATAAGGTAGCAGGTTCATCAGTTATTGATTCTTATGATCCTTCAGCCTTAACCTTCAAACTTCGCGAACCTTATGACATGAATGAGGGAGATTTTTTCGAAATATACTATCCGGGACCGACTAACTGGAATATCCATGACAATACAATCACGGCTTGTGAAAAACCTGTAATACTAAAGAACTACGGTAGCGATACTAACCGCTTCCATAATAATATTATTGATCGCGGTAGTGCAATTGGTGTTAAAGCAGCTCTTGTTATTGGTGGTAAATATAATATTTCGAATAATCAAATTACAGGCTTTAATGAATCTGAAAGTTGCGCTTTATTATTAATGCCTAACAGATTATCAAAGCCAATTCCAAATATTATTTATAACAATATTATTATGGACTGTTCAACAGGGATAATTGAGAGTGCTCCAAAACTTTGGAAAGCTACAAGAAATAAAGGTAATAGTTTTATAGATTGTGATTCTTTCTTGGGGAAAATGAATGATTTTAATAAATGATCTAAACCTATGAAGATTTTTTTATTATTTATAAAACGATTAAATAGCTTTTTTTATTTAATTCGGGGAATTTTGGCTTTGCTTACATTTTTATCCTTCGGAATAAATCCAACTAATGCTCAGGATAAATTTGAGAGCACAGAGTGGCTGAATGTTAAGGAATTAGGGGCAAGTGGATCAGCATTTGAAACCAAAGCCACAATAACTGCGGGTTCAAACAGAATTATTGTTGATGATACAGGTGATTTCCAGGTTGGTCAGCAAGTTATACTTGCAAAAAGTAATATCCGTTACACTGAAGCCTGGCTTCATGGACCAGGCGAACCATATTCCACAAGCCGGCCTTTAAATAATGCTTTGGAAATGAGAGGATATAATGGGGAGGCAGGAAGCTGGATTACATACATCGTAGAGGTTGATCATGTTAATCCTTTGAGTTTCAGGTGGAAGGAGGATCTTAGTAAAGACTGGTATGAAGTTAAGGTCCCGGTAACATATGATTGGCAAAAGTTGGGTGGCAGTACAGAAATAAAGTTCAATCATAATTTGGATTGGGTATGTGGACATATGATTACTTTTTCAGCACGAGATCAATTAGAGGCAACTATTATAAATATTGAAAATAATGTTTTTACGCTTGATAAATTTTCAAATAATACTGCATCAGATGCCTTAATAAGTCATACCGACCGTGAAATTCTGCAAAAGATTATCGATTTAGCTTTAAAAGAAAATAAAAATTTATTTTTTCCTTCCGGTCGATATAGAATCCCTGGAGGCCTGAAGGTAGTTGACCCACAAGCAATACAAATAGAAGGTGCAAATGCGGAAACTACAATCCTGGATATAAGTGATGGTGACGGATCGTGTTTTCATATTCAGAGAGGAAAGGAAGTTACAATTAGGAATTTCTCCATGATCGGGCATACCGGACTTAATGAGGCTCCATTATCTTTTAACACTGTGACTGGATATGGCTTCTGGCCAAACAGTCTAAAAGGATGTAATGCTATTCGTACTACAGGAACTGAAAGAGTTTTAGTAGAAAATGTTCATGTTACAAAGATGGCTAATGAAGCTTTTTATGCCCAGGGCCCTGCCAGGGAAGGGAAAAAAGAGCCGGTACAATACCAGAAATCCCTTACATATTATCGGTGTTCGGTAACTGATTGTGCTGCCAATGCATTTAATAACAATGACAGAGCTGAGAATACGAGTATATTATATTGCAGGGTTGATGGTGCAGGATGGCATGCAGCTGAAATGCCGGCACGTTTTTTAAGAGTAATTGGATCTTATTTCCGTAATACCGGTGCTATTACCGTTGGCGACATGAGCCATCGTTATGAAGACCTCAATGAACTTGGATGTGGTCAGGCTTTTATTTGTGATAATGTTTTTGAAGGGACGGATAAATGCCAGGGAATTTCTGTTAATGTAGGCTCCCAGGATATTGAGGGCATAGGTTTGTGTTCAGGTATAGCAGTTAGTCATGGATCCTCTCAGGTAATTATCTCCGGTAATGTATTTGTTAACTTCAACGGGAATGCAATAATAGTTTCCAGCCAGACTGTAAGGCCTGCAATTCCATGGTTTAGTCCGGACGCAACTCAACATTGGGGTTCATACCCCTCCCGCAGTGTAATTATCAGCGGAAACATTATCGATATGACGAGTACAGGGCAAAATTCAGTTAAAAGGACCGGGATAAAAATAAGCTCATCAGATGTGACTGTTTCAAATAATCAAATTTATACAAGGGGTAAAGTTGACAGTATGGTGACAGGTATCTCATTAAGTGATCCTGCACTAAAAATTTCTGTTCATGATAATTTTGTTTATAACTGTGGAGAAGGTCTAATAACAAAGCGATGCTCTTCAAGAGTAATGGAAGTATTGGACAGTTGTAATTTCCGTGAATCATCACTTCCTCTTGAATGGAGATATACCCACCAATATCAGGGATGGATAATAAATTGGATTAAAGACGGGAAAGTTTGGGGGTCGTCAGAAATAGGTTTCTATGATCCTGAAAGCTTGATTTTTAAGCTTAAAAATCCATTCTATTTAAAACCAGATGATGTTTTTGAGGTCTATTTTCCTGGCCCCATTAACTGGAATATTCATAATAATACAATTAGCGGTTGTAATAATCCCGTCATACTTGATAATTATGGTAGTATGACGAGTCTTTTTTGTAATAATGTCATCGACAGAAATGGAGCTGCCGGAGTAAAAGCAGCAGTTATTGTTGAAGGGCTGTATAAAATATCAGACAATACAATAACTGGTTTCGACGAGAAAAATAGTTGCGGATTTTTGATAATGAATGACAGATTGAATAAACCTATGCCAAATTTATATCTTAATAATATTATATCGCATTGTATGAATGGTATAAAGGAAGGTGCGCCCCGAAGTCTGCGATTATCTGAATTTAAAAATAATGATTTTACCGAATGTAAAAAAATAGTAAAAAAAGCTGATCAAAAATTAAGTTCTGCTAATCAATAACAATATTTTCTTTAAAAAATGAGGCTTTTAATAATCCAGGATTAGATTCAATTACCACTGAGAAACAATTTTCAAAAATATTTCCTTTAAAATAACTTTCATTTGCTCTCCCTATATTATCAGTATAAAGCAATATTGCGACTGATTTTTCTTCATTAAAGCCTGAAATAAAATTATCAAAAAACTGGAAACTGCCATGAATTTCAATGGCTTTTTGCACATTTGAAGTATTTCCCCTGGAAATTTGGTTCTTATAAAAAAGGCAGGTCTTGCTTCCATAAGAATTAAGTATCAGAGGATGCAGACAATCAGTAACTGTATTATTATGAACGGTCCATTTCATTGAAGGCACATTTACTTCAAACCTGTCATTCTGTTTCATTGCCCAGGGTTCCTTAAGTTTGAAATTCAAAGTTTCGGGGTCAAAATATTCAATTTCAGATATGCCACTATATTGTTTTGATTCTTTGTCATTTTTCCAGATGAGGTACCAGCCTTTGGTATTCCCGGGTTGTATCCGTTCCAAAGGAAGGCCTGATGGCCCGTCAAGTCGTTTAAAAGTTTTTGTATCAATCACTTCACCAACTCTCGATTCACCAGGGCCGCTTAAGATCCCTGAGCCGCAATTGCGTACCAGGTTATCATGAACAATTGCATTCATTGCAGGTTCGGTAATTTTAATACCTGTAACAAGAGGGTCTGTTTTTCCCCGGACATAAATCTGGTTGTTACTGATAATTGTGTCATTACATGATATGTTTATAGCAGATCTGGCCCTGGATTCCTGACCAATACATGTCATGTCGAATATATTCCCTGTAATTATGGTATTTGCAGACTGATATTCATTGGTGAAATGTGTGCCTGTAACCTCTACACCTGAAGAATTGTAATTAATAAAAAGATTATTTCTGACAATTACCTGTGTTGCGCCTCGTGAAGATCTTATAGCACACCCGCCATAAGGGGTGCCACCCTCAAAAACATTATCAGCAACAATATGCTGACCCGATCCAAGTTCCGGATATGTATTATCCCGATTAGCAGGTCCCAGATTGCCTATGCCGACAACACCTGCATTGCGCATGTAATTACCGGAGAATTTAACAAAGCGGGAAGCGCTTTCCCAGGAATTCCCGCCTACATCAATAATCCTGCAATTTAGAATAGAGGTATTTTCTGCATTACATTGTGTGTCATTAAAAGCATTTCTTGCACAATCTATGACTGAACAGCGCCTATATGTGATCCATTGTGTGTAGGACTCACCCGGCTTAACAGCCCCGCGGCTTCTTCCATAAGAAACAAAGCATTCACCCGACATACGACTTGCATGACAATTTTCTATCAGCACCCTTTCAGTATTTATTATTGTCATAGCATTGCAATGTTTGAGAGAAAAACCCCAGATATAGGTTGACCCTCTTGTATTTATATATCCCGCTTTATCACGTTCTTCAAATCCCATGAAACCAAGCATGCGAAAATTACGAACTATGACATCTGTGCCTTCTGAAAGAGTTAAGCAGGCGCCTTCACCTTCACTGATATCAAGAATAGTATCTGCTGAACTTGCCCCTTCGATAGTGATTGCTCCGGCATCTTTTACCCTGATAGTTCTGGCCAGTATGTAATGTCCTGCCGGAATAAAAATATTTAGATTTTCTTTAATAGCCCGGTCTATAGCTGACTGTAATGCTTCAGTGTCATTATGCCTGACAACAGCATCATTTACTGTTCTGTTTGGCTCATCAGCAACAGTAATAACATTGCCTTCAATTTTTTCTATCCGGGTAATCAATTGATCACGTGCACCAAATGCTATGACATAACCAGATTCCCAATCTCTTTCATTAAGCTTAACTTCGATACCTTTATTTAAAGGTTGCCAGTCATTAGTAATAGTTACAGCATCATGCCAGGTGCGGCCAAGATCATCAGTCCAGCGAAAAGCAGGCTTTGAAGAAGGAGCTATATCCAACATGTAAATTATCCAGCTTCCTGCTGTTCCGTCATATCCCCTTATCTCAACTGAATTATTAACAGGCTTCATATTGCGATATCTTTCACCTTGTCCCCACATTCTTATCTTTTCATATTGTATATTGCATTTTGATATCATTACTCCCTGTCCTGTTTTGAAATCACCAATATCTTCAACAATGATCTGCCTTGATCCCGCCTTTACAGTTGCAACGGTCTGAAATCTTGAGCCAGAGGCACCGCAATCCTCAACGTTTAACCATCCGTTGTTAATGACGTGTTGAGATGTTTTTTCCCATGGATCCATTTGTACTGTTGAATCCAGGTTTGTATCGTTATCTGACCCCGGAAAGGTTAAAGCAGGTGCACTCATTCCGGCTATTTTCAGAAATTGTCTTCTACTTGCATTCATTATTATTCTTTCCGATAGTATTAAATTTCAGGAAGCTTTTGTTTACAGCCAATTGTAATATTGTCTTTTACCAAAGAGTTTTTCCATAGAGAGGGTTCACTTTCCGTTATAACGCCTGAACAATCCTCAATTATATTTTCCAGGTAATGGCTATTACAAGGCCTTCCAAGTGCATCGGGATATAAATGAATCGCTGTGGACATTTTCTCGTTAAAACCAACGATACGGTTTCCAAGTATCCTGAAACTTCCATGCACTTCAATTCCACACGTGACATTTTCTGTATTCCCACGGGTTACCATGTTATTTCGGAAGATCGATGTTTTACTTCCATACGAACCAAGCCTGACCGGATTGATGCAGTCGGTAATGGTGTTATTATGAATGATCCAGTTAACAGAAGGAGCAATGATCTCCATTCTGTCACCTGCCTTCATTGGATAAGGTTCACGTAAACTGAACTGTGCAGAATCAGGGTCAAAAGCTTCAATCACCGATATACCATTATATTTCTGTGATTCAGGATTTGGTCTCCAAATAATTATCCATCCTTTAACCATATCAGGATCTAGTCTTTCGATTGGCAGACCTGTTGGCCCGGTAGCCCTGATAAATATTTTATTATCAATTACTTCACCAACCCTGGCTTCACCTGTCTCTGTAATTAAGCCATATCCGCAATTTCTTAAAAGATTGTTATGGGCATTTATATTCAGGGCTGGTTCACTAATTTTTATAGCAGTAACGAGCGGATCCGCTTTGCCTCTGACATAAATTTGATTGTCACTTATAAGTGTATCGTTGCAGCCAACAGTTATCGCAGTCCTTGATGCAGATTCCTGACCAATGCAGGTCATATCAAAAATATTGCCTGTTATTATGGTGTTTGATGAAGGATATTCGAAGTTTATAGTCGTTCCGACTACCTCAATTGCGTTTGAATTAAAATTAATAAAAAGATTATTCCTGAAAATTGCCTGTGTTGCGCCTCTTGTTGAACGTATTGCACAGCCGCCATATGGGACAATGCTTTCAAATACATTATCTGCAATAATATGCTGACCCGAGCCAATTTGCGGGTACATTTTATCTTTATTTTCCGGGGTTAGGTAATCAGCTTCCCGATTTCCCAGGCCAAGATTCCCAATTGCTACTGTTCCTGAATTTCGAACATAATTTCCAATGAACTTAACGAAACGCGAAGCACTTTCCCATGCGCATCCACCAACATCCACAATCCGGCAATTAAGAATGGATGTATTTTCAACTCCGCAAACAACATCATTGAATGCATTTCTGGCAGAGTTTGTTACAGAACATCTTCTGTAAGTGATCCATTGAGTCCACGATTCACCAGGTTTTGCTGTACCACGGCTGCGTCCGGCAGCTACAAAACATTCACCTGACATTTTACTTGCATGGCAGTTCTCAATCAGAACCCTTTCAGTATCCCTTATAGTTATTCCATTACTGTGTTTCATAAGAAAGCCCCACACACCTCCACCCGGAGCCCCATATGTCCTTATACTTCCTGCCATATCTCTGTCATTGAATCCCATAAAGCCAAACATCCTGAAATTACGTATTGTGACATCAGTTCCCCCCAGAAGGGTAAAACATGCTCCTTCACCCTCACTTATATCAAGAATCGTGTCAACAGAACTGGAGCCTTCAATTGTAATTGCATCGGGACGATTTATCCTGACAGATTCAGCAAGCATGTAGTATCCCACAGGTATAAAAACATTAAGTTTTTCTTTAACAGCACGATCCATTGCTTCCTGTAGAGCAAGAGTATCATTGTGTCTGACAACTGCATCGTTAACAGTTCTGTTGGCTTCATCTAATAATGTCAAGACGTTACCTTCAATCTTTTCGATTCGACTAATAAGTTGGTCACGTGCTTCTATAGCTATCAGATAACCTGATTCCCAGTCTCTTTGGTTGAGTTTAACTTCAAGGCCACCTTCTATGGGTTGCCAGCCGTGGGTTATACGAACTTCAGGATGCCATGTGCGCCCGAAATTATTTGACCAGCGGAAAGAAGGTGTGGAAGATGGTGCTATATCAAGGAGATAGAATAACCAGCTTCCTGCACTGCCATCAAAACCGCGAACTTCAACAGAATTATTAAGAGGCTTTCTGTTCTGGTATGCCACTCCGGTTCCCCACATAGATTTAGGTGCACAACGAATATTGCATTTTGATATCATAATTCCCTGACCTGCCCTGAAATCACCCGCATCTGCAACTGTTATCTGCTTTGAGCCTGCAACTGTTGAGGCTGTTGTCTGAAATTTCGATCCGGATGCCCCGCAATCAAGAACATTAAGCCATCCATCTTTTAGGGTATGGTTTTCACTTATTTCTTTCTGACTTTCAGGAGTTGTTGATTCAAGGATTTTGTATGTTGAACACCCTGTAACTGTAAGGGGTACGGCTGCTGTAATTGCCGATTTTTTTAAAAAGTTTCTTCGGTTTGTTTCCATATACGAGTAATTAGATCTAAGTTTATTATCATTTTGGAATTTTATTCAGGCAATCTATAGTTAAATTATTGTTTATATAACAATTCTTTAACAACCCCGGCTTGCTTTCCGTGATCACGTTAAAACAGTTTTCTATAATATTATCCTGGTATTCGCTTTTTGTTGCTTTGCTAAGGGCATCGGGAAATATTTTCAGGGCGCTTGCATTTTCCTCGTTAAAGTCAAGTATATGATTACCCCTAAACCGGAAAGAACCATGAACTTCTATTCCAACAGGAACTCCTTGTGTTTTTCCCCGGCTCACAAGATTGTTTTCAAAAAAAGATGTTTTACTACCATAAGAATCAAAAAATATAGGGCGAAGGCAATCAATAACTGTGTTATCATGAATTATCCAGTTCAATGATGGTACAAATACTTCAAAGGTATTCCCTTCCTGCATGGGAAATGGCTCTTTAATCCTGAAACTGTCGTTTGAAGGATCAAAAGATTCAATAATTGAAATACCTGTATTTCTTCCTTGTTCATCACGCCAAATAAGAAACCAATTTTTTACTGTTTGGGGACGAATACGGTCATGTGGTAATCCATATGGGCTCCTTGCACGGATAAAAGTCCTGTTATTAATCACCTGTTCAACTTTTGAAATGCCTTTTTCAGTTATTATTCCAATTCCGCAATTTCTAATAAGGTTATCATGTATTTTCAGATTAAGAACCGGCTCACGAAGGCGCAAAGCAGTAACCTGGGGATCAGCTTTACCCCTGACATAAATCTGGTTATTGCTGATAATTGCATCACATGCGCTTACAATGATGGCTGTTCTAGGGACAGCTTTTTGTCCCACACATGTCATATCAAAGATATTACCGGTAATTGTAGTATTTGCTGAAGGATAGTGTGTTGCATCAGTATTTCCGGATGCTTCCACTCCTGATGAATTAAAATTTATGAAGAGATTATTTCGTACTATAACCTGTGTTGCTCCGACCCTTGATATTATGGCGGCAATTCCGCCAATTTTCCCTCCATATGCAACAGCATTTTCAAAAACATTATCTGCAATAATATGTTGTCCTGCTCCAAGCTCCGGATACATAAGATGTTGATTTTCCGGTGTTATTTTATCTGCCTCACGGTTAGGGGGACCAAGATTTCCCATTGATACCATTCCTGAGTTTCTTATGTAATTGCCAATGAACTTAACAAAACGGCCTGCACCTTCCCATGCATTACCCGCAACATCAATAATTCTGCAATTAAGGACTGAAGTATTTTCAATACTGCTCATAACAT
>CAZLXM010000029.1:17866-40950 GCA_964563105.1 uncultured Bacteroidaceae bacterium | reverse complement strand
AACCAGCAGGGGCCTTGCATTATTCACCGTCCCCATTCCGCGGATCATAAGTTCGGCTTCATTTTTTCCGGCCATACCCGAATTCTGGTTAACAGCAAGTCCCGGCAGCAAACCCTGCATCATGGTTGACACATTTGGAAGTGACCGGCCGGTGATCTTTTCATCAACTTTAATAGCTGACACTGCACCTGTCAAATTTACTTTTTTCTGAATGCCATAACCGATAGCAACAACTTCCTCAAGGCCAATACTTTCTTCACTAAGTGATACATTGATGGAAGTCTTATTTTGAACTGCTACTTCCTCTGTCCCCATCCCCACAAAAGAAAATACCAGAGTGGCATCAGGCGAGACATTGGTTAAACGATAATCTCCATTAACATCTGTAATGGTCCCGGTTGAGGTTCCTTTTATAACAACAGACACTCCGGGAAGTGCTTGCTGATCAACTGAAGAAATTACTTTTCCGGTAACAGTAATTCCCTGTGCAAACAAACCTGTTGGCATTAATAGTATTAAAAAAATTAAACATAAAATGCCCTTAAAGGTTTGATTAAAAACTTTTAATTTCATAGGCTTAAAGTGTTAAAGTTAGATATGTAAATATATTAAATCTTTTAAATCATTATTAAATTTGTTTATCTTTTTTTTTAAAAAATTTAACAAATGCAAATTAATGTAGTATAAGCTGATAATAGATGTTTAATATTTAACCGAACAGAGATTATATAAATGTTTTAAATCCGCGGGCTTAAGAACTTTAATAAATAAATCAGAAATTTTAATTTTTCCTATTCGGATATGTAATACAAGAAAAATAAAGCTACAATTAGTCCGGGAAATAGTAAAAAAGTTTTGTTACGAAGTTAATTTTATAACAGACAGAAAAAATAAACCAGGGTTACACTATTATTATTTCAGGTTTAGTCCTTAATACAACGGACCGAAAGACCGAAAGGCTTTTCAAAAGTACTTCTGATAAGGGTACTATACTCATAATCCAATGTTCTGGCATAAGAGGTATTTTGTAAAGCTTCGGTAGAACTCCACCATGAACCCCGCAAATATAAGTTATAAAATGAGCCGTCTAAAATACGGCTTCCCCCCGGAAGCGCAGAGTAATTAAGTTGATTGCCTGCATCAGTATTTTGCCCCTTCCAATAAGCGGAACTTGCATCTTTCAGCTTACCTCCAGCAATACTCTCACCACCAAGAGTTTCAGCAAGTATATTCCATTCTTCATCAGAGGGAACATGCCAGCCAACAGGACATAGTTTCCCGGATGCAACCGCATTCCAGTTATATAAGGCGCCAAAAGTTTCTTTCATTGAAAGATTATTATTATACCAGCAATAGCTTCCTGTATTTATGGAAGCCCAACTGCTATTGGAAGTTATATTAGAAATAGGACTGCCATCATTATAGCGGGTAGTTTTCAGATTCTCAGCAAACCACCGCTGTTTTCCAATTTTTATTGTAGTATAAATATTACCATCTGAATCGCTCACAAACACAGGCTCCTCTATAGTATCATCTTTTTTGCAAGATGAATTAATTAGTGAGAGAAACAAAATCCCAAGTATGCAAAATATAAAATATCTAATTGTCTTAATCATGTTTTTCCTTTTCAAAACCTTACATGTCTTTCATTTTGATCACAGTATATAGAAGAACCTTGTACAGTCCGGATAAGCCGGAGTATGTATCAGGATTATAATAATTAAGAGATATTTTATTGAGTTCAGTTAATTTTTTCCCTCCATATAGCTGTTTAATATTAACAAATATAAACAAATTATAATTTCGAAAAAGAATTCATTATTAACACCTGGAAGTAAAACAAAAAAGGGAATAAAGTCTAATCAATGAAAATAAAATATTTTCTAGAAGCAAAATGATTACAGCAAAATAATGAGGACCTGAGGATAAAATTTTGTTTTTTTCTTAATCGTCACCGTCCAGCCCGCAAAGCCAATCTCCGATTTCAATTAACTTGTCAATCTTATCGTCTTTATTGTCATTTGTGATGAAAATTGTAATAGAGATTAAAATAGTCCTGATTATTCTCCACGTTCTTTTAATTGTAGTTAAAAATTCTGATCCGGCAGGAGCTTCAGGGCTTTTCACAATGGAATCACCAAGTTCAATTATGTGCTGAATCTGTAAATCCATTTTTGGCCGGCTAAGTTTTGAACTTTCCACAAAAATTAATGCAGATTTAACTAGTGGCCAATAAACAGGAAAATTTTTCATAAAATCCGGAGTTGACCCGTCTTCAGGAAAATCAGGTGTGTTTTTGACATTATTTATCAACTCGTTAAACTGGTCTTTTCTTAATTTTTTCCTTTCCAGCCTTTTAGCCTTATTTACCTGCCTTCTTTCTATTCTTTCTTGTTTTGTCATTGTTTTAAATATTAATTAATTAGACATATCTATGTTTAAAAGTGAAGTATTTAAGTATTGCAGTAATCTTTTTTATATTCTAATTTTATTCAATTATCCTTTTCCTCCGAACAATTTATTTTGTAAAAGATCATAAATCCTGTTCCAGAAAATAACTCCGAGGAAACTGATCCCAAAAACGGCGAATTCATTAAAGGCACGTGGTAATTTAATTTCCAGGACTTCTATACTAAGTACATAGAAAAGAATTGCAAAAACAAATCCTGTTAGTATTCCGGTCCCAAATTCGGAGAATGTACTTTTTTGCTTCTTTTTAGTCCTGAAACTTATAAGTACTCCGCTAAGGCTTCCTAAAAATGTAAAAAGAAGAAAAAGCCAGGGGAATACATAGATAAAATCCTGCTGATCGTTCCTGAAACCGGGTGCAGTAACATTCAGGGTAGCAACACCTGTGCCTTCAGAAGTTAATTTCACTGTTCCTGTCATCCCTTCGGCTATTTTAAGGTTCATTGGTTCAACTGATCCTTTATTTAAATGAAAAGACACATTCACTGAATCTTTTGCAGTATATCCCACTATTGAAATATTGACGGGTATTGTTTGAATTCCCATACCCTGAACAGAACGCGGCGGAGTATCAATCCGAAGGACAGCTTCCTTATTCATATAGGTATTATATCCTTTTAGATTGAAATTTGTTTTTATCAATACCGGTACTGTGTCATCCGTTGAAGCATCGGTAATATTTATTGTGGTTGAAGGAAGATTAGTATGGTCTATCTGAATTTTTGAGGGTTCGACCTGTGCCCTTCCCCCTGCGGATATTTCTACCGGTACAGGGGTACTCAGTAATTTACCTGAAAGGGTAGTTTCAGAATCTTCCAGAAGAATAATATTAAAGCTTCCTTTATATATTTTACTTTGATTGTCAAATATTAATGGTTGCAAATTATCTATCAATATTTGAAATAACAGGGTTTGTCCCGCATCACTTGTTGAACCTATGTGTAATTCAGGAAGAACAATACCTTTAATGGTTTTAAACTCTCTTCCGGCCGGGACTTTTCCCCTGGATTCCACATGTCTTGTTTCAGTCCCATTACTGATCACTGCCGATCTCATATTTTCGGAGTAACGAAAATCAGATAAAGTTGTGTTCATGGTTACCGGCTGATTGGCATTATCGGTTGTCTCAACCCTTACACGGGCAAGAGTATCACTTATTATATGTCTGTATCTTGATAAATTTAATCTGTTTTCTTGTGCCTCAGACGGATAAGATAATAGCAGGAAAAAGATTATACCCGGAAGACACAGTATTTTTAAACTACATTTCGAAATAATTGAAATACTAGGTTTTGCATTCATTACTTTCCTATTCTAAAATATTATTTTGTAAAAGATATCTCTTATTTAAAAACCCGATTCTAAAATCTTATTATGTGAAATATCTCTGATTATTTTAATTATAACATTGATCACTTCTTTAAATTCTTCTACATTTCTAATTTCTGAAATCCAGAGTACTGCGCTGAAGACATTATTTTTTTCCTGAACAGAAATTATTGCTTCTGCATCATCATCTGCAGGATTAGGATTTATATGTTTAATTTCCCATATCTTTTTTTTCAGTATAATCTCAACAAGTTCAATGACTAACTTTTTATCGATATTTCCGGTAAATTCTCTTTTCCTTCTTTTCCGTGTTACAGTAGACCAAAGCTTATAACTTCCATCACCTTTAAGCTCAAAAAAGGTTTCTCCCAGAAATGAATTACCCGTATGATATTTAATTATCAATTCATAATCTTCAATTTTCCCGCTTAAGTATTTATTTAAGATATCCTCCATAATTAACTGTATAATTATCAGACATTATTCTTCGTTAAAAGTGTCATTTTCATACAATAGTAAGATTTCTCCCAGGGAACCAGGGTTGTACAACAGGAATTATAAACTGAAAATGTCTGGCTTTAATTTTTGCTCTTGATATCCCTTCATTATAAAAGTTCCCCAAAAGACTGTTGTCTGTATAAACAACGCGCCCCGAAACTGCTGAATTTGTATATTCATCGCTCTGTCCGAGGACAAAATGCGCTGCTTCATGAGCAATAACAATATTTCGAAGATAAGTTTCAGAGGCTTGTCCAAGTTCATACAGGGTTGCCCCGCCAGTAGTTGCAAAACTACCCCCATGGGCATTCCCCATTAAGGTAACTGAATAGCCGGCCGGATCTTCGGTAATATATACTACTATGGGATATGTTTTATCTCCGGCCTGCTTTTTTCCCGGTGGCGGTGTCGAGACTTTAAGGCTGAATTTCCGGCTTAAATAAGAGCTTATAGCCCTTTTTATACGTCTTTTCAGCCGGTTTAACCTGTTGGGTGAAGTAAACCCTCCTCCATCCACAAAATTTACTTTTTTTGTGATTTCAATGGTATTATTATATAAAGTTAAATTACTGGTATAGCGGTTTCCCGTATCAGTTATGTTTGTAAAAGAAGTTCCCCGACTAATAAGTGATGCATGTACATATCCTGTCCGAAAAACCGGTAAAAACTGCACAACGTTTAAATACTCACCTCCAGCTACAACCAGCACACTAGTGCCTTTAGTAAGAGTGTCTAAAGCAGCAGTAGTTTTGTCAGGTCCTTCCCTTAATATGGCATTTTTGAAGATAGTCCCCACGAAAGGAAAGTCTTCAAGGTTTGCAGGAATCCTTTGTATCTTATTTTGTTGAAGTGGCCCTGACTTACCGGTTTGCTGTATAGTATGTGTAAGTTCATGAGCCAGTAAATGTTTCCCTTCATTTGTCCCGGGCTCAAATTTTCCACTGTTAAAATAGATATCATTTCCGGTAGTAAAAGCCTGGGCATTAATTGAGCGGCTCAGGGTAACAGCATTACTTCCCGTGTGAACACGGACATTACTGAAATCAGCCCCAAATCTTGCTTCCATGTCCGACCTGGTATTTTCAGGAAGGGGTGAACCACTATTTTTTGAATTTGCAAGCTCCTGTGAAAACCATTCATTTCCTCCGGAAGTATTTAATAAGGGAGGCTCTGAAGATAATGGCTGTATAATGTGGTTAGCATTAATTAAATTCTCATTATTTTGAAATTTGGCCTGAATTTCTTCTTTTTCTTCCTCTTCTTCCTGCCTTTGGATATCTGGCTTTGCCTGAACATCTTCTTCTTCCTCAATTTCCTGCCGTTGAATTAACTTTTTTGTTTGTATTTCTTCTTCTCTCTCTTCTTCTGTTGCCTGTTTTTGAATAAAAGGAGAAATCATCCTTAATACGGGCCTTGAAGCAGCTTCCTGATAATCATTGGCTAAAGAAACGTTCTCTGACCCTGCTGATTCAGGCATTGACATGACCCTGTCAGCAACAGCATCTGCTTCTTTTTCATAAATATCATTTGGCTGTCCAATTGAGAGTTTTGTATGTATTTGGGGCAATACCGGTTTTGTCTTTACCATTCCGGTATTAAGAGTATTTGCCACAGCTTTTCCCTTTTGTTGAACATTTCGGGCTATAATTGAATCTTTCATTATCCGGGATGTATTAAATTATAATCACATATTTGTTATTTAATATTCTTATTAAACAGAGAGACGTTTTATAACTTTCAATCTGTCAAAGTCTTTCCACGATTTCAGGTTTAATACTTTTATTTAAATTATTAAATGGTTTTTCCTTCTTTCAGGAATTCTTTTTTAATCCCTGCAAAGAACCATTTGGAACTTATCCTGTTAGTGTTATTATACAATGCCATCAAGGAAGCATATCTTGAAATATTAACAATTGATCCGCCCGTTAATTCGTATTTCCCTGCTATTTGCCTCAGATCAATATCAGGGTCAAGGACTGATTTTGCTGAAAAAGCTTTTTGCCATAACTGATAACGTTCGGCAGCTTTAGGCATGGGGAAATGTATCATGGATTGAAACCTCCTTGTAAAAGCTTCATCAATGTTGCTTTTCATATTTGAAGCCAAAATAACCAGGCCAGGGTGATCTTCAATCTTTTGCAATAAAAATGATACTTCCTGGTTAGCATAACGGTCATGGGCATCACTCACATTGGTCCTCTTTCCAAATAATGCATCTGCTTCATCAAAAAATAAAATCCAGTCTTTATTAGTTGCTTTATTAAAAATCTTAGACAGATTTTTTTCTGTCTCACCAATATATTTTGAAACTATCATTGACAGGTCAATCCTGTAAACATCTTTAGCTGTTTCTTTTCCAATAAGCGTGGCAGCCAGAGTTTTCCCGGTACCGGAAGGCCCGAAAAACAAACTTTTATAACCAGGTTTTATTCTTTTTTCAAAACCCCAGTCATATAACAGAGTATCTCCATGTTTAATCCATGCTTTTATCTCATTTATTTGTTCTTTTATATCGTTTTCAAGTACCAGGTCATTCCAATCCATTTGTGTGGTGATCCTTTTAGCCGGAAAATCAATATTAAATTTTGGCTTTCGTAATTTGCCCGAACAGAAAATATCAACTATATCCTCCGAAAGAGTAAGGACACCGCTCATAAAAGGTTCGGAAGTATGCGGATTATCGAGCCAGAGGATATGTTCCCTGGCAAAAGTGCTATCCTCATCAAACAATTGCATATACTGCTGGCGTTTATAAAGATCATTGGCAGCCAGTATAAACATTGCTGTTTCGCCCGTTGGTATAAATCCCCCGAAATAATTTCCTTTAATACCGCCAAATTCGGTATGCCCGCGATCAAACTGATTGTTTTTTGTGAAGAATATATCAAATATCTGAGGCTGTATATGAGGAATAAGTGCCAGGACAAGTATAAGCCTTTCTTCAGGCTTAAGCCGTAAATTAGTTATCATTTCTGAATATACCGACTTTTCATCAAAATCCGGAGGCGGAAAATCATGAAGATTAAATATCTCCTGTCCGTTTCCAAAATAATTTTTAAACCTGGCATTTATCACTTGTATAAGCCACTCAATATCTGACTGGATATGCTTTAGTTGTATTTTAACAGACAGATCTACCATGTCACATATATTGGATAATCCATCCATTTTAATTTTATTACTGAAATTGGATAAGAGAGATAATCAATTAAAACATCAACCCCTTTTTTTTCAAACATAAAATGCCATGCATCGTCTTTAAAATAAGTCAGGGCACTACGTTGCAAAAAAGTTTGCCTTAAACCTGCCGGAGATGTTGATTTCAATACTGCCCAATTCTTTATAGCTATTTTCAATAATTGATCGCATTCCTTATATACATCTTCGTTTAACTCAATTGGTTCAGGAACAGCAGTTTCAAGATCGTAAGCGATTAATATCTTTGGAACAAATAATTCATGTTCCTCTGCCTGACGGGAGCCGGTAGCCAGATAGTGAAGCATATATAAAGCCTGATTTGCTTCCTCCTGTCCCTTAAATTTGTTATTCTCCAATAAATGGAATTCGGTAAAAAGGGCGGAAAAGTAAGGCCACAACAAAATAAGTCCTGCATTTGTCACTAACAAACCTTTATTCAAATCTTCCTTCAAAATATGTGCAATCTCCTCTCTAAAAATCTCTTTATCAGCTGATAATACCACATCTTCAGCTCTGTCATCCTTATATTTATTTTTGTCTTTAATGGCAGATAATCTAATTTCTAAATCATTTTGTCTGTCATTTATATCAGTTGATTGATCTCTAAACTTACCCTTATCTAATAATCCGTAAGTAAGTTTATCAATGCAGGAATTTAAGAGTTGCAATAATTTGTTTTCTTCCTGATTTTCCTGTTTTGGAAAAACAATATCCTTTCCGGGTTCAAGGATATTTTTAAAAATATTTTCAAATTTCTTTTCAAACGGCAAGAAGAAAAGTGAAAAAAAACCCTTTTGATCAAAATAAGAGCTTTCCGTTTTTAACAGATGAAACATTAAATTTTCATCAAGCCATAAATACATTTTTTTAAACAATTTATCGGGAGTATCAAATTGCGGGCTTATCATTATCTGCAAATCCTGTAATTCTGCATGAATTTCATTAGTCTCCGGAAGGATACTCTTCAACCATTCCCATCGCAGGGCAGACTCAGTTTGAAGAATAAAGCGCCTGAAAGCAATTTCGGAACTTAATAATATGGCTTTTAACCGCTCATTAAACTTATCAGAATGTTTTGCCAGTAAATTTTTAAAATTTGTATTGACAGAATATGATTCATTCCCGGAAATAACCCATTTTAGATATCCGTATTTCAGAAAAAAAAGAAATGTATCTTCAAGCGCTTCTTCCTCTGAATAAAAGATGGCCCTCTCCCCTGTTTCTTTTTTTTTGTCCTCACGCACTTTGTCTCTATACAATATATTTTTCCCGGAAGCGGCCATTTCAACAAGTTTTTTTGTCAAAACTTTTTCAAACTGAACTACGAGATCACTTTCCCAATTTTTAACAGCAATTTTTCCAAGATCAAGTTCAAGGGAATTTATTTGTAAATGACTGTCTGCGGAAGAATAAGAATTAAATATCCGCTCACATATTCCTTCTATACTTGAATAATGTAAGCCGGCGAGTGCATCCTGCTGATCGGTAAGGCCGGTATTTTCAAATTGCACTAAATAACTGAGTGAGTGAATAATATGTCTGTTAATAGTTGACAAAATAATTAAATCATTTTGTTCAGGTTATTTACAAAATCACGTACATTGTTTTTATCTGAGAGTTTTTCTGCAGACATCTCTATTATAGATTTCAAATCTCCGCCAGGATTAATATTTATAGAAGCCTGTGCAAGATCCCTCAAATGTTCTCCTGCTTTTATCAAAGCCTGATAAAGGTTACTGTTTTTTGCAGGTTCTTTGTCAAGTGCCCCTATGGTTGCAATTAACATTTGCATCTCGCCAAGATAAATTTGCATAAAATAATCAAGCATTTTTTGATCTCCTTTTTCCTTAGCTGTTAAAATGGCTTTTTTGGTCTCTTCGAAAGCCGATGTATATCTTTCTGCAATATTGACATTCATTTTTCCCGTACTAAAAGCCTCCCGTCTGGTTAAATCAGAGATATTATCCTTTTCAACAGTTTCATGGAATTTAAGTATATCACCGGCAACGGTGTAATTATATTCTTTGAGTTCAAAAGCCCTCTCATCTTTCATAAGATTCTTCATATTTATTGTACCATAATTATTAAGGTCTACAATCCCAACTGACACATCAGTACTTCTAATATAAGTGCTAAAATCAACATCTCTTTGCCAGAAGGAATTACATCCATTTTTATTCCGCATTTGAATAGAGACGGTAAATTTGGTCTGTTGTGCAACATAGAAATTTCTTGAGACTATCAATTCCCTGCTGGTAAGGATATCTTTCCCGTCACCAAAGTTCCAGGTCACTACATCTTCCATTTCACCAACAAATATGAATGAAACAGGCATAATTCTGTCTTTCTCATTATACTTCTCCGGCTTGATATCAAATTGTATATCTGCTGCTTTTAAAATTTGGGCTTCAATCTTTTTGTCCATGTAGGTAAAAGTGTATTTCCCCTCCTTCAAACCATAAGGTTTAAAATAATATTTACCATCATTTACATTTTTAATTACATTTGGGCCTTCCACTATATCTCCTGCCGGGATGGTAAGAAAATCATATTCTTTTGGATCATTATTGCAATAGATATTTTTAGTCTGATTTTCCGGCTTTCTTAATTCAAATATTACATCCTGATTTTCACGAATTTTAACTACTTCCGATTTAACATGTTCACATTTACCCCTGTAGGCAGTTAACCTTACTTCAAACTCGTCAGGAAGCTTTTCTAAAGGGATACTGATATCTTTTTCAGCAGATACATATTCAAGTGCAGGTATCCTCCATTCATAACGATCTGCATTTTGAGAAGTATTTATAAATGCAACAGCATTTATTTGAATTTCCATACTGGCATGAGTTAGTATAGGTGGCCTGTCAGAACTGATCATCCTTACTTCAAAGTTTGCAACAGGATCATATACATAAATAACAGTTTTTACAGATTTTCCTTCATACTTATAGGTCAGGGTCAGTTCTTCACCATCAGTGGAATTCGCAGGGATAAAATAATGATGTGTCATGCCTGAAACGTTTTCCTGCATAATTCCGCCACCCGAAGAAATAAGTTGTCCTCCTTCCGGATTTACAATGACCGGATATTTTCTGGCATCACGTTTACAAAATACTCCCGGGTCAATGTTAATACTCAGATCTGGGGCCGGAAGCTCATCTACCTGCAGGCATGTGCTGCAGCACCTGAAAGGAACGGCAAAATCAGCCACAACCCGGTATTTATGTTTAAGCGGACGAAATTCTATTTTTTCACCAAAAAGATATCGGAAAAACTCTTTTTTTGTTTTATAAGTTTCCTTAAGTTCCAAAACCCGATTATAAGTTGTAAAACTCCTTTTTGGCTCACTTTCCTTTTCCTCAAAGGTTTCCTCCGTTTTGGAATCCATAACAGTTCTTTTATATGCTCCCGGATCATCCATCCTAAAGAACACGCCTTCCCGGGAAACACTTTCAATGCGATCCTTATACTCTTCTATCAACACTGGTTCATTCATAATAACATGGGCATACTGTAGTACAGTGAGCTGTAATTGTTTTGATTCTTCATCTTCAAAACAAATATCTTCCGGCACCGGAGGCTCCTCCGGAATTTTCTTCTCTTCCTCTATCTCCTCAGGCATATCATCATAAACAAGTATAAAAGTACCACCTTCCTTAACACCGGCAATATGTTCGATACCCGGCGAACCAGTAACATATCCGGGGAAAAGTCTTCCTAACTGCATTTTAATCAATCTTTCCCTGTACATATTATAAATTGATTCAAATTTACTATCCATACAGTCGTCAAGAAGCCTTTCGAACATTGTTTTAAGCATCATAAGCTGGAGGAAAGAGCCGGAAAACTCTTCAATATGATTCGTTAAATACTCAAGATAAATCTGACAGAAAAGTGAAAATGCAAATACAATAAAGTATGATTGTCTAAAGTCATCATATTTAAAATCCTTAACATGTTCAGGAAGGTCCTGCCGGACCTTATCCAGGTAATGAGCATAAAGCTGCAGTATAATAAATAACTGCTGATAATTATTTATAAATCCTAATTGAAAGTTTCCCTTTGTTGTAAAACTCTGATTTAGTAAATTTGGATACCTTTCTTTTAACAGATTAATGGCTTTAATAAATGCATTAATAAGGTTTGCAAGGGGCTTAATACAGGCCAGGTATTCATCCCTGTTACATTTATAGGCAGTTTGTATATCATTAAAGCAATTATCTTCTATTTCAATATCCAGATGATCAGAAGATAATTTGATCCCCAGCAGATCAAAAGGCAAATTATAATCTTTAATAAGTTGCCTGAGTTTCCCTAAAACGGATCCATATTCCTGGCCAATATGGCCTTCTATCCGGAAATATTCAAAATCACGTAGACTATATAACAGGGGATTAAGTATAAAAGGAAGGGAGCTGTAAAGTTTTGGGAAGTATGAAAGAACGGAATCTTCCATGAATTTTTTAGTCAGTTCAAAGTTCCAGTATTTATGTATCTCACCTGATACCCCATTGCTATAATAATGCGCAATGGAATGATCACTAAAAGGTTGTCCGGAGAATTTGCCGGGTGTAATAACTATATCTCGTGAATTAGTGAATGTACGCAGATTGAAGTTGTTAATCAGCTGATATATTTTGAAATGCAGGAACCTGAGATTGTCGAGAGTATCATTCATACCGGCAACAGCAGGCGAAGGTTGCCATGTATGCCTGTAAATCCTTTCATATTTTTTACTGCTTTGTACCGCAACACCCAACAGCAGGTGGTATGGGAATAATTCAGGATCAATACAGCACTTTGAATTGTAAGTCATGGCCGTATCAAGAAACTCATCGTATGCTTTCATTAAATCACATACAAAATCGTAAGCATATTGAACTGTTATATCATTTTTGTTTAACTCTGTTTCAATAATATGAAACAGAGCATTAGACTCATGGCCGGTATTCTCAAAACCATTAAAAGGATTACCTGAGGGATACAAATTTATCAGTTCATTCTTATAAAGTTCATAACTTTGATAAAGTGCATTTGCTATTTTTACCACATCGGCTTTAATGACTCTTAAAAATGAATCCCTGAGTTTCTGCCAGTTATTAATATTTGAAAGATTTAATCCTGTCAGGTCAGATAGATTATAATTTAATCTGTGAGGTAGAATTACCGGGAGATTAGCTAAAGGAAGTGCCTTCTTAAAAATATCATACTCCGACGGTATTTTCTCAAAAACTTTTTCTTTTATTGATTTTTTAGCGATAATTTTAAACAGATCACTTTTTTTAATTAAAAGTTTCCGAAGATTAAAGAGCCGGGCTATGCCTTTTTCGTCACATCCCTCATCAATACAATTATCCAGGTCTTTATTAATAAGTTCAACATAAATCAAACAAACAGTATCCTCTATTTCAAAATCAGTATTCCCTGCAATTGGATGATCCTTTTCCGGATCGTCAGCTTCTTCGTATTCAGTTTTAGTTAATAATTCCCACAAATCATATTGAGTCTTATCTTCTTTAAGAAATTTATCATAAGGTTTACTTGCCAGATCTTTGTATTTCCGGTAATAATACATTTCCTGCTCTGGTATATCCACTAATATTCCTAATGAAGTTACACCACAGCCACAATTTATTTTCACATAAGACTTTCCATCGGAGCTAAGTTCCATGCCACAGGCAATGCCAATTCCGATAAGATTTCTTCTTGTGGAAAGATCCTGTTCATTAAAAAAATTAATAATATCGTTAAGATTTTTCGCTGTAAGAACCTGTTCAGCAACGAAAACGGGATATTTCATTATGGGGTTCATATTATTCTGTTTTAGAAGAACCAATATTTGTTATTCCTAATATTAGAGGATTTTCACCTGCATCTTCAGCACAATCGTGCAAAACTCCTTCCGGATAGACACTTTTTATTTCAGAAAGGATTTTTGTCAACTTGTTTTGAATTGAGGGAGTCATTTTATCCTCACAAAGAGCATAAAGCCAATTTTTATAGGCAAGTTCAAAATTTTCCATGTCGTTTTTACTTATCCAGCAACACTTAATATGTGTATGGGCAGGAGCTTCCATTCTGGCAGTATTTTCAAAGAACCGCCGGAATTCTATATTCCTGAATCTTTCAACCCAGGCGGGTAAAATCAGGGTCATCCTGAAAGTATACGGATCCTGAAACCCAAGACAACTTTTACATCCGGGATCAACACAAACCGTCATAAGATCATAACTAATGTCCGGAGGCCGTAATAATATATGTTCAATAAGGTGGAAACCTTCTGTATCGCATTTAGCACCCAGCATTTCCATCAGCTTATTAAGCTTTTCATTTCTTTCTTCTTCACTTTGAAACATCGGCGATGTTCCAATAATTTTTCCATTTTTTGCTTTCAGATTATAATAAAAGGTTTTATCTATTGCAGTTTTTAGCTCATAATTTGCCAAATCAACCCCGTTTTCAATAACCGAATTTATTCCTTTCTGACAGTTGCGCTTTTCTTTATACCCCTCACTTCTTAACAGGACATTTCCAATTGTTCCAAAATGAAAGTACCATTGATTGTCTATTCCGGTAAATATTGTGCTTTTAGGTGATATATCAGAGCATGAAAGGGACCTGCGTAAATAATTATCAATACCCGTTAAACGGGATAAGCGTTTAACATATCCAGCCACATTGCTGCCCATATCTGTTTCTGTTGACCAGATATCTTTACACTGACTATAATTATAGGCTTTCCCTCTTGAAGAACTGATTTCCACATAGTCACGCAAAAAGGCGCTTTTATCATTGATTAGTTCTTCTGCTGCTTTTGAGCCTTTCATCTGATACATAAGCAAGACATAATCCGTAAATTGTTCAGCAAAGCGGCTCATAAGATGATCAAGAAATCTGTTCCTTCTGTCTTCAAAAGTTGCCTTATTTTCTGTATAGGAAGCAAGATGTTGTACAAAATGGTTGTTTTTATCTTTACGGAATGAATCCCAATAAGAAGCATAACTCTTAAAATCATCAATATTTGTACCCGGACCAAGTGTTTGAGTGAACTCTTTCAGAAGCTTGTATATTTCCGGGATTTCATCTTTCATAAACAATACTTCTTCATTCTCAATATCCGGTATATTATAAGGTAACTGATAAAAATAAGTCCTGGTCACATCATTTTCATAGCTGAATAATTCTTTTAAATTTCTCAGTTGGGCGAGATAGTTAGCCAGTAGCTGATCAAACAGACTAAGGAATGCTTTTAGTTGTTTAGCCCGGGCTTTACGGTTCTGATCAACAATTCCGGGTATACCTTTTTTCCCAATTCCATAAACCAGAGGGAAATCTTCCTGGATTGAAACATAATCGGCTATATCGAGGTATTTCCCTTCAGGAACGGGAAAATCATATTCATCTTTTTTAAGCTTTGAAGTCCGGACAGACTGGATTAATTCATTGTAATAAAGGTCTATTTTTTCCTGATTAAAGGAATCATACGGAATTAATCCCTTATAAAATGTCAAATCTGCAAGGTCTGCACGTAATCTGGGTGCCCTGCCTTCACCCAGCGGGAGGGTCCATTTTTCACCTGTAAATTGAACCACTCCCTGATAATAACTTCCAATCTGAATTTTTTCAATTGCCAGCACTCCTTCAATATCCATAATAATATTTATGAAATCCGATATATGAATTTCTTTTGGAAGCTCTGATTTTGTGAGTTCATCATTTTTAATAAAACCATGATCCAAAACAGGACCTTCAAAAATTTCATCTACAGCCATACTTTCATTCAGCAAATCCTGCAGTGAATAAAACTGTATGCCGGGAGCAAGAAAACTTCCAATTTCAAACAAAATACGTGCATATATTTTTTCTATCTCAGCATCAGGTGTCACAATAATATTGGCACACAATGCTATTTCCTCAATATCAACAGGCTTAAAGCTTTTAAAATCCTCGCATAAGTTTCGGTGCCCCATAAGCCGGGTTCTTGCTTTATCCACTATCTTTAAAGCTTCATGGGTTTTAGAAGCATACTTTTGATACAAAGCTTTAGCCCCGCCGGAAGATAAAAGTGATTTAATTTTATTTTCATTTTCGATTTTTCGTTGTCCGGCAAGGACAAAAGTTACCGGTAAAATCAGTTTTTTACTGACCGAACCTGTAGAAAGGGTAATTTTTGCTTCATGAACTTTTGTGCCACTTATGTACTGAATATATTCATATTTTTCAAATTCCAGATTAAGGGGATCAATTTTATGCTTGTGAAAAAAGTCCCATCCCGGAAAACAGAATGTATAGACAACATCATCATGTATTTCTTTAAATGCATAATCATTCAGGTCCCCAAGAATAACATCATCATCAAGTTCCAGAGTTACCTCATAAAGCCCGTCAAGTCTGATTTCCCTGAAGCCAGGCTTTTTATCAAAAACAAGCTCACTTTTTTTGCAATCAATATATATATCCTGTTCCTGCTTACCGGCAATATGGAGCCATGCATTCCTTATACCATCCACATCAATAAGTATTTTTCTGAAATCATCAATTGTAACAGGGTTACAGGTAAGTATCTGACGGGCAGTAAATAAGTCCTTTATACCTCCCTGATCTTTTTGCGAAACAAGCAAGTCTTTGATATTGAAAGAGGTCCGGTATGAGATGTCAGTGATAGCATAAGAAAGCATTTCCAGAATTGTAATCCCCGGATCATGAACATTAAAATCAGTCCAGATTTTACCAGACAGTTTTTCAATATACTCAAGTCCCCGTCTCCTGAGGAAAGCATAATCTTCAGCAGGGGATATTCTTTCATTTTTTACTATGTAATTTTTCGTATTCAATTTTTCAGATAAAACTTTTAATAATATGCTCTTTCTTAATATCTGCATTGTTTATCGTCACAAAAGCAGACCTTGCACAAGAAGGATCAGCACTTGTTATATCTGCGCTATAAAGTACATTATCAATATAATGGTGCATTTTCACATGTTTCAGGTAATCAACATAGGGTAATTCTTCAATGAAATCGATTAAAACTGATTTATGTATCCTGCCTCCCAGCATAATATCCTTACCCTTTTCATATGCCCATGGAGAAAGAAACTGTTTTAAATCTTCGTTTAATTGTCTTTCATAAAAGCCCCTGTCTGAATATTGTTTATGAAATTTAACTTCTGCTTCAAGCTGGATTTGTTCATACAATGGATTCAAAATCCTTAATTTTTGTGCAGCAAAAGGAGATATTTTCCCTTTAATAAACTCTTCTATTTGCAGGATTTTTGCCTTGGTAACCTTTGGTTCATAAGGATTGATTGCATTAAGATTGTAAGTTTTCGGAATGACAATTATACTTACATATCCGGGAGCAAATTCAGAATCCATCTTATCTCCCAGGGTATCATAATAACCGTATGAAGTATGATTTATGCACTTTACTTTATAAAGTTCAGGAAACCTTTGTAAAATCAGTCTTTCATAATCCCAGATGGTAATACCACGTTGTTTATGTCTTAATCTTTCAGAAACTCTTTTATAAAAGTCGGCAGAAACTTCCTTAACCTTTCCATTAAATGAAGAATAAGGCTGGTTTATTGATTTTATATTAGGATCTTTTACTTTAAGTTTAGAAATTGAACCTTGCAGCAAAGGAGTTCCGGTACGTTCAGGATCATTATTATTATTTTTAAATTCTGCCAAAACAGCCTGAGGGTGTATATTAATGATTTCGCATGCAGCATCGGTATCTGTATTTACTGCTGCCATAATCCACAGGAGTTCATTTTTGAGCATCGTTATTTTTGACAAACTTAAAGAAGGCAGGGATAAACTTATAATGCCGGTGGAAGTGAGATTTTTAGTACCATCGTTAATAATTTCAGAATCCTCAAATTTTATCCACTTATTATTTCTCAAATAAAACCAGTTTACGGTTTGCGCAGGTAATTCAGGATCCTCACTTCCCTCTGCCACTTTAAAAAGCAAATCCAGGGAAACAGGCGTTGAAATATTTTCAAATCCAATAATTAACTCACCGTTATGCTCTTTAAAAACACTCTCTTCCATGTGTCCAAACCCGGGAAGAAGAAACAGGGCTTCTTCTTCAGTTTCAGATGATAATTCATTATAGCCAAAAGGTAATACCTGATAAAAATTCAGTTCAGCCTTAGCTTCATTTAATCCGGCAGAAAAGTTTAAACTTGCCGAGGCCGAATAGCTTAAATAAAAATCTTTTATCGAAGGAGTATATGGTTTTTTGGGAAGCTCTATGTTAGGATTTTGTTCAGCTTTATTAATATTCGCAATTGTCTGTTCCAGGGTTTCTTTGGCATAAACAGCGGGAAAAATCTGGTGCCCGAAAGCAAAACTGTTGTCATTATCAAGTTCAAGCTTAATAAACCCGCTTTTTGCGTTAAGATCATATTTATCGGGCAGCTTTTCAATATCAGCAGCTTTAAGCGGATTGTTATTGTCATTATATAGTATTAAAGAAAGTTCCTCACTTTTATCTCCTTTAAACAAATTAAGCTTAGTTATATAAAGCTTATCAGCTGAAGTTTCTTTAGTCCATTGTCCATTATATAAGGATTTTACATCAACTTTGAACGAATTGAATGCAATTGATGTGCTATATTTATTATAATGGGATGAAAGGCCGGTATCCCTGGGAAACTCAGACCAAATTCCATGTAAAGAAAGTTTTGTTAATTTTTTATTAAACACCTCTTTGCTACCAATTATAAAAGATGAGCCTGGTTTTGGAATTGTCCCAAAAGGATAAAAAGGTTTGGAAGGATCAAGGGCCGACTGATCTGATTGTAAGAAAAGATTTTCTGTTTTATCTGAAGATACAGATATTTCAAGTTTATTAATTTTTAATTTTTTTAAAAACCCATAGGCAAAGCTTTCAGATTCATGGGAGGATTCTACAAACATTGCAGGTGCTTTCTGATCAAAACGAAAATCATGTATCTCCGGATCTAAAGCTACAACAGCTTCTTTAAAATCTTCAATTTCAATTAAAACCTGAATAAGATTTTTATTAAAAATAATATGGTTCCGGTATTTAAGCTGGTTAGCCTCCTGATTTAATATTATAGCGGGTTTATATTTTATCCATCCTGACTCCCCGGAAAAATAGACATAAAAAAGACATTTTTCCAGGCCAGGGGGTAATTTTTCAAGATTAAGATTGCAATGTATATCAAGTTTTACCTTTCTGTTTCCTTCAGTAAGCAAAAGTGATTCAGAAGTTACCAGAAAGCCGGTACTTGCATCAGGCATTGAACGTTCTTCTTCGGAAAGTAAATGTTGTTGTTTCCCAAATGGTTTCCATTTTCCAGGACTTTCGGAAAATTCACTTCCATTTCCGTCTGCTGAATTTGCTATTGGAGCCGCATATATTCTCGCATCACTTTTTTTGTCAATAAAAATATTCTTTATTTCAGCTATAGATGCTTTATTAATTACAATTTCTTTTTCAACATGGAATAGAACTTCTTTGCCTGTATTATCTTTGCCCGCAGACAGTGATGTATCTTTCTCTATTTTGTATTTATCTATTCCCTTAGCTAATTCAAAAATTATAAAAGCTTTATCTGCAACAGCTTCCATTTTTTCAAGCCCGAGTACTTCTTCCAGATAAAAGTCAAAATGCCTGCGTGTCAAAGTATTTATCTGATCCCTTGCATGGGCAAAAAGTTGTAAAAAGCTTAGCACAAGGCCGAGATGTGGCTCATGAGATGAATAGTTTTTCAGCATGTCTTCCAGGAAAAATTCCTGATGACGAAGCAGACGTAAAAAGGATGCGAGTATTTTATCCAATGATTTTTGAAGGAAAAACTGAGAATAAAGTCCCTTATTTTTCAAGCTTCCTACCGGTTTATATATTTCACTGGGAGGAATACTGTTATAATATTCAGGCCAATTATCAAATGCAAGTTTAGTAACAGGATTTTTAAATATAAACCAGGCGGGAGAGAAATAATTATTAATAAGAATATCCTTTGAAGAAACAACAGAATATGGGAAATCAATATCGGCTGTTGAATTAATATTTACTAAACCATCAGCGGCGGCTTTCTTATAAAATGCGATTAAATTAAACAGCTCAGGTGATAATCCTGAACTTATTTCTGTAAAAATCTCATTATAAAAGCGCAAATTTTTATCAGTATTCCGCAGCCATTTTTCAACTTTAAAAAGTAATGTAAATAATAGGTCAAACTGATCTTTAAGTTGTTTTTTAACATTGTTATTATCAGCTATCTTCTTTGCAGCATCATTAAACGCTGTCAAAATTTTTGAAATATCTTCTCCGGCAAGTTCGGCAAGATGACATACACTGTTTTGTTGCAAAAATATTTCAAATGTTCCGTCAGGAATGTTGTTCGAATCATAATAGCATAATTCTGTTGCAAACTTTTTAAGGAAAGTCAGCAATTCAAGAAGTGACCTTTCATCAGGTAAAGCATATGATGGATCCAGGGACTTAGCGGCCCTGGCAAGCTGACTTGTACCATCTCTTATCAGCTTATTTTTATGAGAGCAATCGTGTATCATTTCTTTAGTTCAGTACCTTCATTAATGTAGAAAGGATAAACATAATTGTATCTTGAGTTAGTCCCTCTGACCATATAGCTGATCCTTATTTCAATAATACCCTCATTTTCATTGTTTTCCAGCAATATTTCAAGTAATTTTATTCTTGGTTCATAAAAGACAACAGCATCTTTAATAAGATTTTCCATCATTGTAAGCATAGAGAGTGTAACAGGCTCAAAAATAAGATGATGAAGATCACATCCATAATCCGGCTGAAGTATTCTCTCTCTAATGGTAGTAGACAGGAGTATGTTCAGAGAGCTATTAATATCTTCTATATCAGAAATCATGGCAACACTTTTACTTTCTTTCCTGAATTCGGGAGGAAAGTCCCATCCTGTTCCGAGGAATGATATTTTATTTTGTTCTTCCATAGTTATCCGATTAAGACAGTAGGATCCCCGGCCACGATAATTCCTCCATGTGCAGTTGGATCAGTTGATCGTGCTGCTGGTTTTCCGGCTATAAAAACTGTTGATGAACCTGAGCTTATGGTATCAGGCGGACCGGTGCATGTTGCCATATCCCCAACACAGGCAGCTGGTAAACCGCCAATAAGGACTGTAGGTTCTCCGGGAGGTAAAACCGGTCCTCCAACATGAGGCACTGTCCCTGTTACCATTGGGCAGGTATGCATATCTGTAACTCTGGCTGCAGGTAATCCCATCTTAGTTAATTTGAACTTGTGAACCTTTAATTACTGTTATACCACTTGAGGAAAGTTCGCTTGAAGCTGAACTTTCAGCTTTCAATTCCGTGTTTGCTTTAAGTTTTACATTCATTCCTTCAATGCTGACATCACCGCTTGCTTTTATAGTTATGTCAAAGGGGCTTTCCACGCTTACACCGTCTGAATTCAAAACAAAAGTATTAGCGTTTTCATCTTCAATACTGATCTTCCCTTCATCGTCAGAAAGTGTGATAATGTTACCGTTCGGTGTCTCAATTATAGTTGTTATCAGGTCATCATTAAACCATATTTTCATTCCTGATCTGGTAACAAATCCCTTCTCATGGTTATCATCCGAGTGTTCAGAAGGGGCAGGTTTTGCAGAACTATTCAGCATTCCCAGAACTATTGGGCTGCGGGGGTCATCATTAAGGAAGCCTAAAATCACTTCATCTCCAATTTCCGGCATGAAATAAGATCCTCTGTTATTTCCTGCATCGAGTGTGCATACTCGTGCCCATATCCCTTCATCCGCATTATCAAGGGTTGGAAGTTTCACTTTTATCCTGAATTCAGATTCGGGATCATCTTCGAGGACAGTAACAATTCCTATTTCCAGGCCATGTACCGGTGGAAGCAAGCCACCTGCCTGAGCATCTGCAACCTGGAATTTTTCAAAAAAGAATTTATCAGGTATCCCCAATTCCACGTTTGTTGTCCATGCACCTTCAATCAGGTCATGACGTATACCCCAAACAAGGGTAGAACCATCCATTCTATTGCCCAGGCCTTGTAATTCAAGAACCATCCCGGGTTTAACGGAAGCTTTTCCAATGAATTTTGCCCTGCCCCGAATTTTTGAGTTAACAGATTTCATTTTTTTTGAATCAGCCCACAACTGCAATTCTTCATTATCATTCAGGCCTGTATTAATCAGGCTTGCTTCTTTATACCCCGTACTTGAGGAAAGATCCTTTGATTGAATATTGCCAATTTCAGCTTCGTCTGTTTCATCGTCTTCAGCTGTTTCCAGTTCCTGTTCAGACGCATTCCATCCCTTGGCTTCAACTTTTTCCACTTGTATCCTTGCATCAAGCTCCCCGTCAAATTCCAACATTACAGCTCCGAATAAAACACTAAATTCTGCAGCAGAACTTACATCAGGTGTAAAAAGCCTGAGTATCCCGTCATCAGGGAAAACACACATTCCATTAGCTTCTGCCCTCATAATAATAAAGTCCCAGTCTGTACTTCTGTATTGCACCATCTGTTTATTGGTAAATGTAGTGCTGTCAATATCTCCCGATATTCCATACTCTCCAATAATCTGTTCAATAATTTCAGAGTCTTTCATATCAGAATAATATCTGTTCTTCCTTCCATTTGTCATTTTATAAGCAACATCCCGGCATTCCACTATTAAAACCGGATCAGAATCTGCGCGTGCTTTAATCCTTTGTGCAACAACAACTCCTTTAAAAATCGTTTCTGTATTCCTATCATAACCGGCTTTAATTTCAATTTTATTTCCGGGAATAAAATAGGATGAGCTGCTCCATTCAAAATGTTCTTCAGAAGGATTCCCATCGAGGATTGTAATTTTTGCCCCACTGATCCTGTTTAGTTCTTTATTAACAATAATAGAATAAACAGGTAATGCTTCGGGTAATTGTTCATTATCGACAAAAATCCCGAACCGCGATTGATCTGTGGAACCGTCTGCTGGTATGGTCCTTTCCCCACTCACTTTGTATTGTCTTTATCAATTAAAGGTGGAAAAACAATTTTCTGTCCGGCAACTAATCTCCGGAAATTTACAATATTATTAAAACGGGCAACTTTAATATACTCTTCAGGATATTTATATATATCATATGAAAACAAGGGAAGGTTATCACCATCATGTACAGTTCTATGATGAGTCATATCAGCAGATTCAGGACTATTTTCCGCCACCTGTTTTTCATAGGACAGTGCACTTGAAAGAGACATATCAATTTTTGCCCGTAGAGGTTTACCGGAAGGGCTGAAAAGATTATATTTTACATTAATTGTTTCAGTTACCCCTTTAAAAATCATCTTCCCCCACAGGACCATTACATATCGCGGACGATGAGTATCTCCCTGGTAATTAACCACCACTTTAAAAAGATCATCCACCTTTTGTTTTACATCGGGCATCCCAAATTGAGTACCTGCAGCACCTGTACCGTCAATAATAAAATTTAGTGTCAGGCCTGCCGGGCTGCTCTTTTTGAAATTCATGGGGGTATTTGTAGCATTTTGGGGCTGTTCATTATTATATTCAAGCCTGTACGAATAA
>CAZLXM010000029.1:0-17856 GCA_964563105.1 uncultured Bacteroidaceae bacterium | reverse complement strand
AGCGGGATTGAACTGCACTTCAAATTCCAGTCCTTTATCTGCTTTTTGAAAACCGGAATCTTTGTAGGCAAGAAACTTCATCTTACCTTCCGGATTATGTAAACCCGAGGGATCCATTATTTACCTTTCTTGTTTTTCTTTTAAAATTTGTAATGTTTCTTCAACACATTCAGACAACCATTTAACTTTATCTTCCCCTGAAACACTGGTTTTAGAAGTTTCATTACTTTGTCCGTTTCCTGAAACAACAGCCCTTATTATGAGTTCTCTAATTTCTACCGGCATATTTATATATCTAAAGATTTATAATATTGATATTTCAGTTCAATTGTCTCAACAACCAGTTTATTTTCTTCAGCGTTAAAATTTGAAATATTCCATTTAACCGGATATGCATTTACAACATACCATGCTGCTAAGGGTGCATGAGATTCATTCAATAAACTAATCGTAAGGTTTGCCGGTTCGAAGATGAAATTGTCTATCGCATTTTTTATCCATCCGTGTAACCCTGATCCAATGAGCATCCCTCTCTTGAGTACCAGATTTGGATAATTCACACGCTCAGGCAACTGATATGTAAATTTGTTCTCTCCTCCTTCATTCATAGTTTCAGTAGTAATTTCTTTACTTAAACCACTGATATCCTGAAAACGCTGATCCTTATCAGTTTGACCCGGCAACTCAAAATCCACGGAAAAATGGAAACCGGTTGGCGGATAATAAACAGGCATAAATCTTATGAATTATCAATTGTTATTCCTTCATGTGCTATTTCTAAAGTTTCGATAGCGACTTCATTACTATCAGATTTTAATGTGGGTGAAGTAATTTTTACCGGCCAGGCCTTCCTGACAGTCCATACCATTACCGGATTATGTTCTTCATCAAGGAGTTTTATGCTCAAATCTCTCCTTTCTACAGTATTCATACTAATAGTATTAAGCCATTGCCAAAATTCATTATCACCTTTAATGATCCCTCTTTTCATTGTAATATTTCCGTATTTTCGGATCCCGGGCATTTTAATAGTTGAATATTCAGGGCTAAGACCGTCCCGGTATTCAATAACCTGTTGATCAATACCCAGACCTGAAATTTCAGAAAATCCTAAATTGCTTCCTCCCCAGTCGACCTGAAAGTGGAAAGCGGGTAATGGATATTGCGCCATAATTTTTGAGATTAATTTTGTTTAACTTATTGTTGATCAACTCTGTTGCATTTTATGTGAGAATTTCAGGATAATAAACTCTGCAGGACGAACGACAGCCATTCCAATTTCTACATTTAACCTTCCTTCGAGAATATCCTGCGGAGTCATTGTAAGGCCAAGGCCTACTTTAACAAAATAAGCATCCTCAGGCTTTGCACCGGCAAGAGCACCATCTTTCCATTTCAAATAAAGATAATTTTCAATCATTCCTTTTATTTTCACCCACAGATTAGCATCGTTTGGCTCAAATACTGCCCAATAGGTGGACTTTTTAACAGACTCCTCAACCATATTGAAAAATCTGCGTACAGAAATATATCGCCATTCATTATCATTTCCTGCAAGTGTTCTGGCTCCCCAGACTAATATCCCTTTCCCTGTAAAAACACGTATAGCATTAATTGACTTACCGGCATTAACATCAATATTAAGGTCTTTCTGGCCATCAAAATCTATATCTGTTGTGAGTCCCTGAACGCTGCTTAAACTAACATTTGCCGGTGCTTTATGAACTCCCCTCGTATTATCAACAAATGCATAAATACCGGCAATTGCACCACTTGGAGGAATTTCTGAAAGTGTATCATCTATTTTTCTGACAATAGCTTTATAAGTTCCAAATACTTCGCGGAGACTGCTTTCAAAAGTATCCTCATAACTCTTTGAGGAAGTCAGCAATTCGTTTACAACACTATTAAATACACGAAATACTTCCACAGCAGCACTTTTAGCCATTTCACCCTTAGCACTATCATCTGCGGCAGCTGCATATGCGGCCTGAATTAGCCCCGAATCTCCGGTATTAACTAATGATGCAGAATAATATGGTGATATATCATTGCTAAAAGTTGTCCCGGTAATAATAGATGTAGCATCAAATTCATTACTATGATAAAGAAGTTTCTGCATCGCCTTTTCAAGCTCACTATCTGTAACAATATTGGTAAAGTCAGACTTCAGTTTCCAGTCGCCGCTGTCATTAATTGAGTTACCAAATACAAAAAGACTTTTGCTTAGATTAACAATAACCAGATAAATTTCACGCAAAGCCATCCTGAAGTCCCCTATAGTTGTATAACCCGAAACCTCGTTATCATACTTATCTGTCTTTGATTCGAAATATTCTGCAACAGAATTAAAAGAGGCACTATTAGCTTTTATAATGGTATTATTTATACCATCACTTGCAGTAATTGCTTTTCTGATCAAAGAAATCAATGCTTTTATATTAGCATCTTTAGTAAGGTTTTCCGGCAAAACACTGCTGCCTCCGGACCTCTTAAGAAGGACATCCCTAAATCGAACAGATTTTGGCAAGTTAGCTTTTAACCAGGGTGTATATGCAGCTCCATATTTTAAATTGTTGATACCAATCTTTGAACGGAAATTTTCAACATCCTGGTCATGATCATTGCTATTCCAAAGATCACAAATCAATACCCTGTCCATAAGGTTACCACATTGCATCAATGCCTGGGCCATTAATTTATAATGCTCATCTTCGCTTAGCAAAACAGAATCAGGAATACAAATAATTGTAGGTTCATCTTTTTTCTTAAGTACTTCCAGTCCGTCGTACAAACCAAGCTTTGTAGAAGTTCCGTAACTTACGGTTTCAGGATATTTGCCAGTTGAAATTATGTAACAGTTACCACCTCCATTATCAAAAAACAGACGTAAGGAATCATAAAGAAGATATTTTTGCTTCAGATTAACTGAAGCAGGTTCATTATTGTCATCCAGGGTAACTGTTACACGATCAGCAGGATCATTGTAATCACTTACCAGGGAAGGCCCCCTGCCAAAGTATCTTTCATACTCTACCATCGAAGTAACTTTTTGGGCCACAAAAAGAAGATCATCTTTTATTAATTTTGTGGCTTTTTCAGTATATCCGATAAAGCAGGGCACTGCACTTTCCACCTCAGCTACGCTGGGGGGGAAGATGGATATTTCCTCCACATAAACATCCGGAGTTTTATAAGTAGCCATAAGCACATGAATTTTTAATTATACATATATATAGATCTCTGAATAAGCTTCAGTATTATCTTCATTTGTTTTAATTGCCGAAACAGGAGCATTCGGAAGATTTCCCCTGATAAGATCAGGTTCAGATCCCGGATCAGAAGTATCGGGCTTTAGAAGGTTAATATTGGTTTTGGGTATTTCATACAGGGGCATTTTAGCTGCCGACTCAAATAATAATATCTTACCCGGCCCAAAAGTTTCAAGAAGGTTTGTATCCGGAACAGCCGGATTAAAATTCATTGTATCAGGATATATTTCTTCTCCCGGTATTTTAGTGCCATAGTGAACATTCAAACCCGGATCAGAACTAATGTTTTTCAGTATAATAAAATATTTCCAGGTTGTTTCTCTTCTGGCAAAACGAATTTTGTATGTTTTATTATTTACTGTTCCATCATCATTAATAAACCGATAATTTGCAGGCACTCCCGAGGATACAAAAATATCGAGAATTGCAAAAAGTGATTTTCTGCTTAATTCACTGTCAACATATATCTTTCGGTAAATAATGCCATCAATCAGGATGTCAAAGCTTCCGGATCCTATTTTTTCAAAATTAAACTGGTAAATAACAGCTCCTTCTGTACTCTTAATATTTTCAGAAAATAAAATTTTACCTTCGGGACCCGCTAACTGAACAAGAGAAGACGGTTTGGTTGTTGCAGCATGCAGGTTCAATACCGGTGAATAAAGTTCAAGGACATCAGAATTACCTGCAAAAGCTTGTTTATTCAAAAATATTCCCGTCCCATCCGCGTATCCGCCAAGATTATTAAAGTAAAAAATATCGGGATATTTATGATGCAGGGGGATTTCAGTATAATTTGCAAAATAGGAACTATTTAGAAAAACAGCAAAGCTAAATTTTAAATCCTTAGAAATGGTTTTTAGCGGAGGTTCATTTATGACAGTTGTGTCTTTCTCATACAGAATAATAAAACCATGTTTTGTCTGTTTGAAAAGCAATCCATAATCTCTTAACAAAGATCTGGTAATTTGAGCAGGTTCTATGTATAATTGAGAAATTTTTCCATCCCTGAAATACTGATGTTCAAAAATGACATCAAACATCTTATCGAATTTAATTTTCATCAGGAGATATTTTTAGTTTTTCTAACAGTCTTAAACTGTCTGCCCGAAAGGGATATTGAAAACTTTCTCCGGTCAGCCCAGTTTATTACAAATAGAGGTTTATTAACATGTTCAAATTATTTATTAATATTAATTTCCATTACAGGTTTTGCTTTATCCTTAATAATGTCCTCATCAATAGAAAGCATTCTAAGCTTATACAATACTGATGGAGTATATTTTGCACCCAGGGTACTCCAGAGATGATTCTGCTGTTCAAATGAAAGTGAGCTTAATTCCATGATAATCTTTTCAATTGAAGGCGATAATGCAGGAGTGTTGGAATGAGTTAACAAAGGCTTACTTTGGAAACAGCCTATTACATCGGAAATGATCCCCAGTGAAGTTTCATAATGTGAAGAAAAAGCAGCAAATAACACATATAAATTCAGGTTAATTTCGGGATTTTGATGTACAATCATCTGACCTGGAATTTCTTTTACTTTCCGGGCTGGTTTTAAATTTTTTTCTTCTTCAATATTAACAAGAGTAATAACCAGATGATGGTCTATTCCGTCTTTTGTATCTGATTTATACACTTCTTTTCCATCCTGACCGAGAATTCCGGAACAGACTGCGGATACTTTTCTTATACCTTCAGAATCTTTAATATCCAGGAAAACCTGTATTTCTTTTTTCAATGATTCAAGGCATTGTCTTATCATTGTTAAGGGTGCTTAGCTTATAATGTATAAACAAAAAAATTCAATTAATGTTCAGCAGGTCAGAGAAAAAATCAAGAAAAAGAAGAAAACAACTTTTCAGCTTGTCTTAATAAACCGGATTAAAACAATGCTGATCAATTCAGGGTAAAATGAAGTTATAAAAACATCACTGATAATTCATTACAAATATTATCGAAATAAAGGAAGTAACTATGTTGGAATTAATAAAAAATAACATAGCATTATCCGGCAATTTAAATATGCCTAAACATACGACATCTCAAAGGAAATAATGATATTATTTTTTCAGCCATTTATTTAAAAAAGAGAGCCCTTCATTTACAATGGCTTCATGTCCGCCTTCATGCATTACCATTTCAAATCTGTCTTCAATATTTAATTTTTTATAGTGCATCCCGGCCACCTCAAATTCCTCCATAACTTGTGGCCAATGGGCAATCCCGTCTTTTTTGCCATGTTGTATTTGTACCGGCCTCGGACAAATAAGAGAAATTACATCGGAATCAGTAAATTCACTTAACCATCCTGTAAAAAATGCATGATCTTCTTTAGTTTCAAGAAAGCAGGAATATCTTTTATCAGGAATTACCATTTTATTACGACGATGATTAAACCATGCAGACACAATTCCTGCTTTAATCCTTGGTTCAAGTGGCATCCAGAACATCGTTGCCATTCCTCCAAGTGATACTCCCCACATACCTACACGATCTGAATCGAGCCTTGGATCAAGCAATACTTCATCCAGCAGATACTGCAGTCTAACCAGCTCAATACCAGGCAGACTGGTATCAGCCAGACGGCAAAGACGTTCAATACGATTACGACTGTCAACTGTTCTAAGATTAAATGGGGCAAGAACTGCAAAACCGTCGTTTAGCAACGCTTTTGCATATTCATGATAAGCGCCCTTAGTAAAAGGGGTTTCAGGTGTGCTTCCGATTCCATGCTGCACAATAATTAATGGAACAGGACCTCTTTTACCGGTTTTTTCCGGAAAAGCTAAAAAAGCTTCTGCTTTCAATGAACCAAGAGGAATTTCAATCCATTCTCCTTTTATACCTTCAACAGTATAAGGACGTTTAGTGAGCGGGCCTGTTTTTTCAAGTACAGGAGGCTTAATAACAACTGATTCCCATTTTTTACGATTAGGCTCTACACTTCGTTTAAAACCATCAATGGTTGTATAATCACGATTCCAAAATTTTGCAGAACGATCATTATATTGATCCACCAAATACTTACTCAGATAGTTTTCGAGTTCATCCTGATAAGCCTGATTACGATCATTCAAAAACTCTGTATCAGATTGCTTATTATCCTGAGCTGACAAAGCAAATGACAACATTAACAAACTTAGGGAAAATGCAATAAATTTAATGTTGCAATCAAGTTTTACATGTATTAGTTCAACAGGCATTTTTTTGTAACTTTAAAATTTTAAAAATTGATTTAATATCAAAGTATTTCTGCTACTCAACACTTAAACTAAGGCCAATTTAAATGTTTGTGCAAAAAAGTGAACGTCCCTTCACATCTCATTGAATGTCCTCCGTTAAAAACTTCAATTTCTGTTTTGTCACTGCAATTAAACTGGTCATAAAGATATTTAACTTTTGCATATTCATAAAAAACCCATTCATCGGGCTGGACAGTATCATCATGTCCTCTTTCAACCATAAAAGGGCGGGGGAAAATTAAATAAGCCATATCAGCATAGCTAAATGTGCTTCCCATATTAAAATATGGCATTTCCCATTCAATAGTATTCATGAAAGAACGTGGATGATGAGTATCAACAACTTTTCTTGACCAGTCACCAAAATCCCCTGAACAAATTGACAAACAATAATCTTTCAATACTGCAGGAATTCGCATAGCTGCCTCACCCCCGTAACTGAGGCCATAAAATGCAATTCTTTCACCGTCAACACAAGGGAGGGATTTCAACCATTGCAAAGTTTGATCATGCTGGCTTATAATAAAGGAAAAAAGAGTCTTTTTAACAGAATTAGCTTTCCTGTCCAGCCAGCGATAACGATCTTCACCGCGATAAAGATTAAAAGGTGCAAATACAATAAATCCTTTATCAGCCAGTTTTGCGCCAACATCATTGTATGATGTCTTATTTCCTTCGATCATTTCCTGAGGAATCCCATTTCGTCCATGCTGACAAATTACGACAGGCCTTTTCTCCCCGGCTTTTATATCTTTAGGTAAAAGGAGAATGCCGTATGCAGAAAGCTTGTCATAAACATCCAGCATCACCTCATAACCTGTCCATCTGTCTGTGTCATAAGATTTCCTTGTATGGGGATTTGGCGGAAGCATTGTGTCATCAAACTTTCCTAAAATTTCTTCCCAAAAATATTTGCGAAATTCTTTTCCCTGCTCAATAAATCGTTGTGAAGAAAAATAAGGATGGTACGACTTTGTACTCCATGATCTGTTTTCAAATTCAGGCATGATCTTATAAAGGAATTTCCTGTTCCTTTCATAATCTGAATCACGTAGAAGCCATTGCACATGGTCATCGATTTCTTTTACCTGTCTCTTTTGGCGTTCATCAGAGTTAAAAGACTTCCGGAAGTCAACAGGAATTTCACCTGAAACTGGCAGCAGATTTTTCCTGCCAAAACTTTTTACGAACTGCAGCAATGCTTTTTCCGAACCAAATTCAAGTGGCTGATCCCTATCCCCGTGTATCAAATATCTTTCCTGGAAACCTGGTTTTAATAACTTATCTATACGTTTAAATTCAAATTGTACATCTTCAAACGCAGGGGTTATTATTTCTCCCTTGTTATTTATCTGAGGAACCTGACTATATTCAACAATTAATGTGCGTGGTGCAATCAATGAAGATATTTCGGCATCACCAAATTCCGTTAGCAGGCTCCATACATTTCTATAAATTGGTTCATTCCATACTTTTTCCCGTGAATTAAAATAACCGCTCACCATTACTGCATCAATCCGCTGGTCAATTGCTGCAGAATAAAAAGCAATGAGCCCGCCTTCACAATATCCTGAAACTCCTATTTTTATGTCTTTACCATTATATTTTTTAAACCAGTCAATTGCCGACATAACCTTCATCACTTCATATCCAATAATATGACGGCCCATATGAAATGCCTGTCTGTAAAGCCATTCTCTGTGTGTTTGCAAATTATTTTTTCCAATGGTCAGAATATCCCTGTTTATAAGAACCGGAATTAAAACCTGAAAACCATTTTCAGCAAGTATTCGCGGATACTGCGATTTTAATTCTATACCCGGCTCAATCCCTAAAAGTTGTTCAGGGGCCTGATCTGCATCCGGCAAGGCAATAACAGTTCCAACAGGATTTGTTTTTGGCCGGATTAAAAGTCCTTCACCATAAACTCTGTTTAAAACCGGCCATCGTACCTGAAATACAGAATATTTTGTAGTTTCAGCCACCAATTGGGAATCATTGTTGAGAGAGATTATTTGCATCCAGACATCGGGATGCTCATCAGGTATACCCCGACTATAATTTATTAATTTGTCATTTTTATCCTCAACACCAATATAATACATTAAGCGTTTCCTGTTAGGCTCAATAGAATTTAAATAATTCTTTTGGGAAGTAAAATCCCGATTCCAGAAATTATTCCTTAAAGTAAGGGATTCACTTAATTTTGCTTCAATAAATTGATGGGCACCATCCATAATTATTTCCGGTATATCTCCCGAAAAGGTAAGAGCCTTGGTACCCGGAAGCACTTCCGGCATATCGTAATATGGGAACTCATCCTTATTGTTTACAGAAAAAGATAGTGAAAGGGTAAAACAAAGAATGAAAAATATATAATAGAATTGAACAGATTTCATTATTATTGAATTATAGGATTTAAACCCGGGATGAGAATACCAAACGGTTCTCTTAAACTCAGATTTTTACAATTTTTAAATTAAACTGTTCACTCTTATAATCACAAAATTAATAAATGGCAGATTATTAATTATCTATCTTATATTTTTCAATTAATTTTGGTTTTGGCCTGATTACCGAAATCCGGATAGTATCAAAAACTTCTTTAGCAGTGGTCACGCCATCACTTACCGGTTCAATACTGACTTCCCCGTTATTCCAAATAGCCTGTGCTTCCAATGAAGGCTCAAACACCATATCTTCAACTGCCTGAAGATGTGCCTTATACAACAAGGCTGGTTGTCCATCTCCAAATTCATCTTCATAATAAGATTCATGATCGAACTCCGGAAAAGCCTCATTGAAGTCTCCTGCCAGGTTCATTTCTACCCAGCAATACCATTCGGATCCGGGTTTCACTTCCACTCTGACAGTAAAATAATCTTCTTTTGGTGTTGCACCTGTTACTGCAAGATCGGATGATTTTTTATTATCCACTGTCAGGCCTGCTTTTTGATCTTCCCTGAATATTTTAAACCATTTCGGTAAAGCTACCGGAACATTCGCCTTTCCTTCCCAGTCACCAATAGAAACACGATGAGTTACAAAAACTGTTTTTGATTCCCCTGTTGCCGGATCTTCCAGCCAAATGGCAAACTGAGGCGGTTCGGCATATGTTGAGAGGTATATAAGCTCCCTATTTTGGTGGATATCGACTTGAATAACAGTTCTTCCCCTGGTTTTATAAATTGTAGTGACTGCAATAATTACAACAAGTGTGAGACCAGCCACAGAAAGTCTGACAGCTGTTCTCAATAATTTCCTCTTACTCATCTCCCCATTAAATTTTATACTATTTCCGGTACCTCATATTCTTTCCTGTAAGTCCCTCTGGCAATTAAGTTTGCTTCTGAAGAATTTGTTACTTTTTCAGTGGATTTATCAAATAAGAGCAGCTTTTTGCCTACTCTGTAGGACATATTGGCCAGGTGTACAAGAGTAGCGCTTTTATGTCCTTCTTCTATATCAGAGTTAGCAGTCTTCCTGGTACGGATGCAATGTATGAAATCTTTCTGATGTTCTTCATCAGGGAAATAACCATAATGCTGGGCTATTACCTCTGCATTACTTCCCAATACCTGCCATCCTGCTCCATGCCTTCCAAGGTACATCATTCCTTCCGTACCATATATTTCCATTCTGTCACTAAGGAATGGCCAATCAGGAAATAAATCACCAAATCTAATTTCAGGTGAAGCTTTCGTCATATATTGACCATAAATGGAAGCTTCAACAGTCATTGGAAAAGTTCCAAAATCATATGTTATTGTCTGGTTATCAGGAACATCGCGAGTGTCATCATATAATACCCGACCCCCTGCACAGAACGCAGATTTTGGGTGGTCCGGATCACCAAGGACCATACGTGCAAGGTCTATAACATGGCAACAATCAGCCAACGGCAGTCCACAGGAATAATCCCACCATTCATTATATCCTTTATGCCGGCTTACATTATATGGCACTTTTGGGGCAGGCCCCAGCCACTGATCCCAGTCAAGACCGGCAGGTGCTTCAGAATCCTCTTTCAGTATCCAGGGTTTATGTCCGGGGAGCATACAATATGCCTTAACCGTAACGATATTGCCTAATTTTCCACTCTGTATATAATCCCGTGCAGCAATGTTATAAGCCCCGCTTCTGTTCTGAAAGCCACATTGAACTACCCTGTTATATTTCCTGGCAGCTTCTATCATTTTTCTTCCTTCAAAAATATTTAGAGAAATATTTTTTTCAACATATACATCCTTTCCTGCCTGGCATGCCCAAATAGCAGCCAGCGCATGCCAATGTTCAGGAGTGCATATAACAACTGCATCCACATCTTTATCTTCTAAAGCTATATGCATGTTTGCTATACGTTGTGGCCTTTTTTTCTGGGCTTTTTCCAGTTCGTCAATTACTCTGCCACCCCTTTCCTCATCAACTTCACAAACATATTTTACTTCAACACCCGGTGCACATTTCTGCATACCGAGAATAACCTGGGTCCCCCGGCCACCGGCTCCGATTAATGCCAGTACAACCTTATTATTACTGCTTATCATAATTTTTAATTTATTACATTTTTATTAAGAATTTATTTATGTTCCTGAAAGTCCAGGCTAATAAATCAATTATAAATTATACTTTTTCCGGAACTTTATATTTATCCCTGTAGGGAACTTTGATCAGCTTATTTGCCTTCTCATTATCAATAAATGTTTCTTTATCCGCATCAAATAAAAGCTGCTGATTTCCAATGCGATATGCGATATTGGCAAAATGTACCAACGAAGCGCTCATATGAGATTGCTCCATGTTTGCATTTGCCGGTTTTCTGCTTTTAATAGATTCAATAAAATTAATATGATGTTCCTTTTCTGAATGAATACCTCCATGTTGGGCTACAAGTTCCTGCTTGGGGCCAAATACCTGCCATCCCCCTCCCTGCCGGCCAAGGAACATTACTCCGTCTGTTCCGTAAATTTCAATTCTTGTGGCATTTGTTCTCCATTCCGGAAAGCGATTTGGATCCATCCTGATGTCATTGGAAGTCTTATCCATATAGTTTGTGGTAGTTCCATTATCACATGTCAAAGTAAACTTACCATAATCGTAAGTTATTGCTTGCAATTCCGGTGTTTCACGTTCAGAGTTCAGAATATGGTTTCCGCCCCAGCCATAAATTGAAGAAGGATGTCCTGGATCACCCATAACCATTCTCACTAAATCAAGCTGGTGACTGGCATCATTCATTGAGCCCGGACCAGTTGCCCAAACATAATTCCATCCTCTCATAATTCCGGAATTATAAGGCCTGTATGGTGCAGGGCCGAGCCATGCATCCCAATCAAGATCAGCAGGTATTTCCTCATCAGGTCTGGGTATCCATTTACTTCCACCAAGCAGGTTATATACACGAATATGAACTACCTGTCCAAGCTTACCGCTTAATATGTATTCACGTGCCGCAGCATTATATTCTCCGCTACGATTTTGATAACCAGCCTGAACAATCCGTTTATATTTTTTAGCGGCTTCAGCCATTTTTCTACCTTCCCAGATACAAAGGCTTGGAGTTTTTTCCACGTAAACATCCTTTTTTGCCTGGCAGGCCCAGACGGTAGCCAGGGCATGCCAATGATCAGGAGTGGCAATGTAAACGGCATCCACATCTTTATCATCAAATACTTCTTTCATGCTTCTGGTAACCTGAGGCTTGTATCCGAGCTGCTTCTCTATTTCCGAAGCTGCACGTCCTGACCTCTGGTCATTGACATCACAAATTGTTTTTAGCTCAACATTAGAATTAACCTGACAACAATTCAAAATATTTGCCAGTCCTCTTCCTCCGGAACCGATTAGTGCCAGGACAACTTTATCGTTAGCCCCTTTACAGGATGATGTGAGAATTCCGGAAATGCCAAATGATACTCCGGCAGTTCCGATTATTGTTTTACCTAAAAAGTCACGTCTTCTCATATATTTAAATTTTAATATTTACAAAAATAATAATTCAATATAGTTATCCAATAAATTTAAATGTAATTTTTAAATTTCAGGATAATTTTAAATAATTACACTATCTTCGGGCTACTATTCTTTCCTCTTGTGTATTGTTTTATATTCCGTAACGCTTATAAAAGTATATTCCCTGATCAATTAACATACATATTAATCAGGTATTTTACTTCTTTAAAATGAGTCATACCAAATGACAAAACAGCCGCCTTTATTCCAGGGCAAGAGATATTTCTTCCAGTGTTTTTCCTTTTGTTTCTTTAACAAAATGAAACACAAAAATAAAAGCAATGATCCCAAATATTGCATAAATACCATATGAAAATCCCAGTCCAAAATTTGTAAGCATAAGAGGGAAAGTAATAGCAATTAAAAAGTTGGCAAGCCAGTTAGAGGTACCTGCCAATGCCAGGGCAGCACCTCTGAATTTATTCGGGAACATCTCACTTATCATTACCCACATTACAGGCCCCCAGGTTAAAGCAAAAAATGCTATGAAACCAATAGCGGCAAACAAAGCCATAATACCAATGGTACCAGTCATTTCAATACCCTCAACTGCTTCTTTAGCGTATAGTTTAAAAATAACTGACATTAACCCTAACATTACTGCCTGTCCAAGTCCTCCAATCAGCAGGAGCGGTCTCCTTCCCACACGATCAACAATGAACATGGCTATGATTGTAAAACTAATATTTACAGCACCTACAATTACATTGGTCAAAAGAGCATCTTCTTCTGTAAAACCAGCAGCCTGCCATAAAACAGAGCCATAATAAAAAACCACATCAATACCTGTCAATGATTGTAATGCAGCTAATCCAATACCTATCCATACAACCGGATGTACTTTTTTTGTCTTTTGATTTATAATATCCGAAAATCCGGGTTTTCTCTCATGAAGGACAGTTTCATTTATCTCTTCAACCTGCTTTTTTGCAGTCTCAAGACCGGAAATACCTGCCAGAACTTTTAATGCCTGTTCTGGTTTATTGACTGCCACAAGATACCTGGGTGATTCGGGAACAAATAAAAGAAACAGAAAAAAAATTGAAGCCGGAATAAGTTCAGCCCAGAACATCCATTTCCAGGCAGAAAATCCCCACCAAAATTCAGATGAAGCACCGCCTGCGGCTAAAGCAATATTATAGTTACTAAAAAATGCAAAAAACAAGCCCAGTACGATAGCTAATTGTTGCATAGATGTTAGACGTCCCCGAATTTCGGCAGGAGCAATCTCACTAATATAGGCAGGAGAAATAATGCTCGCAGCACCTACAGCTAATCCGCCAAGTAACCGGTAAAAAACAAATTCAGTTGAACAGGTGGCAATACCCGAGCCCCAGGCACTGATAATGAATGCAATAGCCGCAGCAATCAAAACTGGTTTACGGCCATATTTATCAGCAAGCATTCCTGCAAAGAAAGCACCGATCATACATCCCAGCAAAACTGAAGCTACATTAAAACCTGTACCTATTGCAGTTGAATTAAATGCAAGTTGAAGGGCATCCACAGTACCATTAATTACTCCGCTGTCAAAACCAAAAAGAAAACCACCCAGGGCGGCTATTGAAGAAAGCATTATTAAACGCAAGGAATTTTTTTTGCCTTTTTCAACCATACAATTATTTTAAATTTTAGATATTCCGATTATTTTCATCAGAAAATAATTTAGTTATTCCATTGTTAATTACATCGTTCTGATGGAACCCCCAAATATTTTCATTTTCTTGTTGTGAACGATAATACATGGGAGTTTCATTAAACCAAAGGATTAATTCATCACACTAATTTTTCCTGCAAATCCTATTTATGTAAACTGATCTTTGATGTATTTTATAAAACGAACATGAGAAAAATTTGAAAATGCTAAATATAAAAATAAAAACAAAACAAATGAAGTATTTTTGATTGTTTGTAATTATGACTTTACAAATCATATTAAAAAGTTATGGATTTGAAAATCAATACACTCATGCTTTTCCTGCATTCTCCGACAAAAGATTATAATATCAGTAAATTTTATGTTGATTTATCAGTCTGCCTTTATTATCTTTAAACTCATATTTTTTGTTTAAAATATGAAAATTACAGAGTTATGAATCTTTATAGGATCTTTACTTTCTTACTTTTAATATTTTTCGTTTCATGTCAAAAAGCAACTGATGAAGTTCCTCTATCTTCAGAGAAAGAATTTGTGAGTTTCAGACTTGAAAAACATCTTAACACCAGCCTGGATGCAACGGTAAAAGGAAAGATAACAGATTACGAGATCAGGTTAAAAATTCCGGAATTGGCGGATAAAAAGAAACTAATAGCTACTTTTGAATATCACGGCAAAGCAGTTTTTGTAAATTCTATAGAGCAGGAGTCGGAAATATCCGTGAATGACTTTTCATCGCCGTTTAATTATTTGATAGTAGCTGAAGATGGGACAGAAAAAGTCTATTCAGTGGTAGTTCAGTGGATAGATGAATTAAGATCAGCTCTCCCGCATATTTTTATTGATATTGACAATAATGAAAACATCACTTCAAAAACAGATTATGTAAACGGAAACCTTAGAATAGACGGGAAGGATAAATATGTTGATTTTGAAGGACGAATGAAAATCAGAGGGAGAGGTAATACATCATGGTACTATCGAAAAAAACCCTATAAAATCAAACTGGATTCTAAAGCTTCACTTTTGGGTATGCATGAATACAAAGAATGGGTTTTGTTGGCTGAATATCTTGACGGATCAATGTTATATAATTCCATTCCATTTAAAACAGGCAGATTACTTGAGATGCCTTTTACAAACCACATGATTCCGGTTGAATTAACCATCAATGGAAAATACCAGGGTGTTTATTCCTTTACAGAACACAAAGAAGTTGGTGAATATCGAATTGACCTGGGTGATAATGGTTTGCTACTGGAGTTGGATAATTATTTCGATGAAACATGGAAGTTTAAATCAGAAAAATACAAGTTGCCGGTAATGGTACAATTTCCGAAAGAAAAAGATATGTCTGATGAAAAATTAAACGAAATAAAAACAGAATTTGAAAGATTTGAATCCCTTGTTTTTGATTCATCATTTCCAGATAATGATTATCTCAGCTATTTTGATGACATATCTTTTATAAACTATATGATTGTTTATCAATTGACTCATAATCAGGAGATCAATCATCCCAGAAGTACGTATATCCATCAGTTGGCCGGAGGTAAATATAGAATGGGAATAATATGGGATTTTGACTGGGGTTTTGGCTACGAAATAAATTACAATCATTATGATATTTCCACTGCCCCATCACCCTTATTTTGGGAAAAATCAACCCCGGGAAAAGTTTTCTTCAGCCGTATTATGGAAGACCCCCATATGCAAATTATATTCAAGGAAAGGTGGAACTGGTTCAGGACTAATAAATATCAGGAACTCAAAGATTACGTGATAAGCTGGTCAGAAATAATTAAAGATGCATCTGTCAGGGATCACGCTTTATGGGGACTACGCGGGTCAACAGGGAATAGTAATACAGATCTGGAACGCACATTAAACTGGCTTGATGCAAGAGTTGTTTATATAGATGGATGGTTAGGCGATTAAAAGAAGAATAGGCGCAATATGGCAGATGACGGGAACAGGGCCCGGAGGATGAATACCAAAAGACAGTTAACAAAGGTGAGGGCAACAGATGAAGAACATCAAACAAAGGAAGAGAAGGGTTAAACATAAATAAATAAACAATGCTCATGTTTTTAACTTTTTTATTAATTATTTCTATATTCTCAGTTATCTTTAAATCAAATTTTAATAACAAGCATAAATATGAACGAATATGAAGAAGTTTATCTTTAATCTGGTTTTCGCAATTTTGATTGTATCAGGTAGTGCATGTACCGTAAAAAATCATGAACGATTCCTCTTTATTGCCCTGGACGGAATTAGTGTGGAAGGCCTTCAGGAAGCAAAAACTCCAAACATTGACAAATTAATGAATGATGGTGCATTTTCATTAAAAACAAGAGTAGTTATGCCATCAATAACTCTTCCGAACTGGACAAGCCATTTAACAGGGAGCGGGCCTGAACAACATGGTGTTACTGATAACAAATGGCTCCTTGATGATCATGTATTACCCGCAGTTGAAACGGACAGTAAGGGTTACTATCCTTCAATTTTTAAAGTGCTAAGGGATCAGGCCCACGGGATAAAAATTGGTTTTTACTATAACTGGAAAAATCTTATTTATCCGTACAATCAGGATTATATGGATGAGGTTTACTATGAGGATAATTATGATTATCTGAAAAGCTTTGAAAAGGCATTTAATTTTATTAAGGAAAATAAGGATAAACCAACATTTGTATTTCTTTACTCTGTTCATACTGATGAAGCAGGACATAAATACGGGTGGATGTCACCCGAATATATTACTTCACTGGAAGAAGCTGACTTAAGAATAGGTGAACTTATGGATAAAATGGAAAAAGAAGGGATACTTAAAAATACTCATATCCTGTTTACATCTGATCATGGGGGTTTTAATAAGGGCCATGGAGGTGTTTTACCTGTTATGATGGAAGTTCCGTGGAGTTTGACCGGCCCGGGTGTGATAAAAGGCATGGAAATTAAGGAACCAAATAATACAGTAAATTCAGCCTATATAATTGCTCATTTATTTAATTGTAAACCTCCAATTTCCTGGACAGGCAGGGTTGTTTCTTCGATTTTTAAAAATTAAGAAGAAGCTATAGTCATTTATTTACAATAATATAGTAATCTACAATAATTAAATTAACTGTTCTTATGAAACCCCCATGTACTATCGTTCACAACAAGAAAATGAAAATATTTGGGGGTTCCATCAGAACGACGTTATTAACAACAATAAAACTAAATTATTTTCTGATGAAACCCCCATGTACTATCGTTCACAACAAGAGAATGAAAATATTTGGGGGTTCCATCAGAACGACGTTATTAACAACAATAAAACTAAATTATTTTCTGATGAAAAAAATATTCCTATTATCGTTACTGATTACAGTTTTAATTCTGAATCTATATTCTCAACCCGGAACACAATTAGTAAAAGTAATTGTTGCACCGGATCATAAAGATTGGACATATAAAATAAATGAGAAAGCTAAATTTAGCGTTCAGGTATTAAAGTATGGGAATCTTCTTGAAAATGTCACTGTTGATTATGAAGCTGGGCCCGAAATGTTTCCTGATATCCAAAAGAAAGGTGAAATTCTTAAAAACGGCAAACTTGAGCTCTCGGGAACAATGAAATCTCCGGGATTTTATCGGGTAAGGGTTTGGGCAATTG
>CAZLXM010000028.1:0-41219 GCA_964563105.1 uncultured Bacteroidaceae bacterium | reverse complement strand
CCGCTGACCTGTTCGTTCCTCAATTTCATTTATAAGCCTGACTATTTCGCGTATCGAAGCTGATCCGGGATCATAAATACCAGTTTCTTTTTTTACTTCTTCAACAATTTCTTTTTCAATAATATTATATCTCATTAGTTAATCCTATTGCAATTTTCTATTATCAGTAACTCGTACGGCTTTACCTTCACTTCTTTGAATAGTCTTGGGCTCAACTAATTTAACATCCACACTTATGCCCAGTGCACTCTCCAGGTTTGCAGTTAATTTATTACGTATTTCCTGTAGCTGCCTTATCTTATCAAGGAAAAACTTCTCATCCACTTCGACTGCAACACTTAAAATATCAAGGTTGTTAACCCTGTCAATTACAATATGATAATGAGGCTTGGTTTCAGACATTTCAAAAAGTACGGATTCTATCTGGGATGGGAAAATATTAACCCCCCGGATAATAAGCATATCATCACTACGTCCTGTACATTTGGCCATTCTGACCAATGTCCTCCCGCATGCACAGGGCGCATAGTTCAAACTTGTAAGGTCCCTGGTACGATATCGAATAAGTGGCAAACCTTCTTTGGTTATAGTAGTAAATACCAGTTCACCCTTTTCTCCCTCAGGCATCAACTCAAGAGTATCAGAATTAATTATTTCAGGGATAAAATGATCTTCAAATATATGTAATCCGTTCTGTTCTAAGCATTCGCTGGCTACTCCCGGACCAATAACTTCACTTAATCCATAAATATCTATTGCTTTTATCCGGAGTTTATTTTCAATTTCCTTTCGCATACTTTCCATCCAGGGTTCTGCCCCAAGAATCCCAACCCTGAGAGAAAGTTCTTCCGGTTTAATACCAGATTCTTCCAGAGCTTCAGCAAGATATAAAGCATACGAGGGAGTGCATGCAAGTGCAGTACTGCCAAAGTCTTTCATAATCTGCAATTGACGTTTGGTATTCCCTCCTGAAACAGGGATTACCACAGCGCCAATTTTCTCACTGCCATAGTGAATTCCAAGGCCTCCGGTAAAAAGTCCATATCCATAAGCTATCTGAATTACATCTTTCTTACTGATTTCTGCACAATACATAGTTCGGGCAACAACTTCCGACCAAATATTCAAATCTTTCCTTGTATACCCTACAACAGTTGACTTTCCGGTAGTACCTGATGAAGCATGAACTCTTATAATTTCGCTCATCGGTACTGCAAATAAGCCAAATGGATAATTCTCCCTTAAATCCTGTTTTGTAGTAAAAGGTAAACGCTGGAGATCTTTTATTCCCTTAATATCAGAAGGTTCAAGACCAATTGCCTGCATTTTTGCCCTGTAAAAAGGGACATTATAATAAACTCTTTCAACCATATCACAAAGCAAATGATCCTGCAGTTTATGCATCTCATCTCTTGAGAGGCATTCCCGGGCACTATTCCAAATCATAAATATAAAATATGTTAAAGTTCGTATAAATCATTTTCATTTATAAGGTACATTTTATTCTTATTGATCGCATTCAAAGCTTTTTCCCTGTCTTCTGTCCTCAAAACAATCATAGCCTTATCCCCCAGAGAAAAAGCGTACATATATTCAATGCTTATAAGCTCATCTGAGAATATTTTGAATGCCCTGGCAAAAGACCCGGCTTCAGCAGGGGTCTTAATAGACAGTACCTCTGTGAGGTTAACAGAAAAACCTTTTTTCTTTAATAATTTATAAGCTTCTTCAGGGGATGATACAATCATGCGTAATATGCCATAATCCGATGTGTCGGCAATGGTAAGGGCAATAATGTTGATCTTCTCTTTACCAATAGTATCAAGTACTTCGGTCAAACGACCAGATTTATTTTCCAGAAAAATAGAAAGCTGCTTAATTGTCATGGAAGAAAATTTAAATTAAAAAATGTTAAAGTTAAAAATTAAGAAAATAATAACCAGTGTATTTTTAAAATTTTAATTCATAATTAATCTTTATAAAATCTGAATTACCAGATATATATCAGATGTCCTTCTCTATCCTTACCCTTGCATCAACCACAAAAATATCAGGCCCTTCACCAATAAGAGGGTTAAGGTCCAGTTCTTTGATTTCTGTTGCAAAACGTAAAAGTGAACTTAACCTTATGATAATTTCTGCAAATTTATTTTCATCTAGACCTTTATTCCCTCTTGCGCCCAAAAAAACCTTATATGATTTTAAAGACCGGATCATACTTAAAGCTTCCGGTAATGTAAGGGGTGCAAGACCTGATGCAACATCCCGGATGATCTCAACATGTATCCCCCCCAGCCCGCATAATACAATATGTCCAAATTGAGGTTCATATTTAGCCCCCGCAAAAAGTTCCAAACCTTGTAACATGGGTTGAATTAAAACACCTTTATAAGCGGGAATATTTTTCATTCTCCTAAATTCAGCAAGAAGATGATCTTGTGATTTTATATTCAGGGTTACCCCCCCTATGTCTGTTTTATGAACGGGGCCGAGTATTTTTATTACCAGAGGATAATAAATTTTTTTGGCAATCTTAAGCAATTGCTCCTCATTCTTTGCTATTCCTCCCGATACCCGGGGAATTCCTGCAGCATCCAAAAGCTCATGGACAAACAACTGAGAACGAAAACCGGTTTTAGCCCGGTCTATTATATCCCTAATTTTCTCAATATTTATGCCCTGAAGAAAAATCTTATCCTCAGCCGGATCCGGAGTACTGTTCACTCTGTTCAATGCATTAGCTAAAACAACTTCATCAGGAAAGTTAATATGTCCTTTTTTTAAGAAAATCTCCACCTCATTTTGTGCTGTATTTAATGTCGGAATAATTGGATATACAGGTTTATTGCATGTCCTGATCTTCTTGTGTAAAAGATCAACAACATCAAATACATCAGATAAGCCGGTGCTGCCAAATATTACTATTATTGCATCAATATTTTCAAACTTTTTATCACAATATTCAATTGCAATATCAAGTTGTTCGGCTGTTCCTGTTGCAAGAATATCGATAGGATTGGAAACAGATGAACCAGGATTAAGCTTTGAAAGAAGTTCCCTGGCATACTTCCCATGTATACGGGGTATATTAATACCCCCTCTGTCAAGTGCATCAGTCAGCATAATTGCAGGGCCGCCTGCCTGTGTTACAATGGCAATATTCTTTCCTTTGAACCTTTTATACATAAAAATAGAAGCTACAGTAGTAAGTTCTTCTCTTCCATAGCATCTGACAATTCCTGCTTTCCTGAATAATGCATCCACTGCAAGATCAGAGCTTGCTAATGCTCCGGTATGGGAAGAGGCAGCCCGGCTGCCTGCCTCTGAGCTGCCTGCTTTGATTGCAGCAATCCTGCAGCCTTTCCTTATAAGTGATGCTGAATGTTTTAAAAGCTTATCCGGATTTCTTATGCTCTCAATATATAAGAGTTTAATCCCAGAACCCGATTCAGGATCAAAAGTCTCATCCATATATTCCAAAATTTCTTCAACTCCTGTCATGGCACTGTTCCCAACAGAATATACTTCAGAAAAGCTTAAACCTTTTGGCAAACCCGCTTCAATAATAAATACAGCAGTTGCACCTGATCCGGAAATCAATGAGCATCCGTCAGAAGATATCTTTGGTACCGGGGTAGTAAAAACAGCCTGATAATTTGAATTAATTAAACCTATACAATTTGGGCCGATTAATATCCCGCCCGCATTCCTGATAAGCTCAACAAGTTCCTTTTCAAGCAAAGCCCCCCTTTCACCTTCTTCACTAAATCCCGCAGAAATAACTATAAATGCTTTAGTACCATGAGAAATAAATTGTCTGACAACATCAACACAAAAATTTGCAGGAATAGCCAAAATAGCAAGATCAATCAAAGGCAATTCTTCTATGTCTGAAAAAGATCTTACACCCTGAACTTCATTTTCATGCGGATTCAAAACATAAAGATTTCCGGTATATGTTCCATTTTTTATATTATAGACCAACTTCCCTCCAGGCTTATGTAAATTATTTGACCCTCCAACAACAACAATACTTTTCGGTGAAATCAATTCCGGAATAATTTTATGTTTCATAACTCAGGATAATAGAAAATGAATAATTTTTTTTGTTTTAAAAAAATACAAATTAATTATAATAAAATCCAACTATAAATGGTAATTCAAAATCATGGAAGAATTATAATAATAAATGTTTCTTTTTTTAAACTACCAAAACTAATAATAGTCTGATTCATAAAACAACTTCATTTCAGGCAAGAAAATATTGACAAAATTGTGAAATTTATGTTAAAAATTATAATAATAGGCTTTGGCTGTTTGGAATGCATTTTAAATTTCATTTACTTTGCATGAGTAAACATATTTATTGACATTTTGGTTCATAAAGAAGAGGTGAGAGACAGGCTCTATGATCCTCTGGCAACAATCAGCAGTGAAAATTGCCAATTCCTGGTTCCGGATTAGGAACGAATATAAATAAGAAAAGACATGAGAACAAGACAACAAGTTTTACCAGAAACAAGAGTCCAGGAAAGCCCGGTGCTGTTTACCGGAAATTATTTATTCATGCCTTCTCTTTCCATGATGATGAATATGTGCCGCTAATAAAGGCACTTCTTAATCTCCCCCACAAAGCGCATTTTACCAGCGTAAGCGAATGATTTATCAGGATGATGGATCGTTATGCAAAAGGTAATTATCAAAACAAAATTTACATCCATTTAAAATTATTTAGAAATGAAATCTACATATCATTTTGAAACCTTACAGCTTCATGCAGGTCAGGAAGTTGATCCTGTAACCAGATCAAGGGCTGTTCCAATTTACCAAACAACTTCTTATCTGTTTGATAATACAAGCCATGCAGCCGACCTGTTTGGCTTAAGACAATTCGGCAATATTTATACAAGAATAATGAACCCAACAACAGATGTATTTGAAAAACGTATTGCAGCATTGGAAGGTGGTACCGGGGCACTTGCAACATCAAGCGGGCAGTCTGCCCAGTTTATTGCACTTACAAATATTCTTAAACATGGAGATAACTTTGTAAGCACTTCCTATCTATATGGAGGGACTTACAATCAATTCAAAATTCAGTTTAAGAGATTAGGAATTGAAGCCAGATTTGCAAATGGGGACAGTGTTCAGGATTTTGAAAAACTTATAGACGGCAATACCAAAGCTATTTATCTGGAGACAATAGGGAATCCAAGATTTAACATACCTGATTTTGAGGAATTCTCAAAACTTGCCATAAAATATGACATACCACTTATTGTAGATAATACCTTCGGTGCGGGAGGTTATCTTTGCCGCCCTGTTGACTTTGGGGCAAACATTGTTGTGGAATCTGCCACCAAATGGATTGGAGGGCATGGCACCAGTATTGGAGGTGTGATAATTGACGGAGGTAATTATAACTGGGGGAATGGCAAATTTCCTCAATTTACCGAACCATCTGAAGGATACCATGGACTGATTTTCTGGGATACTTTTGGTTCAGAAAGTCAGTTTGGGAATATAGCTTTTATAATTCGGGCCAGGGTTGAAGGCCTTCGTGATTATGGCAGTGCACTGAGTCCCTTTAATGCCTTTCTGCTTTTACAGGGGATTGAAACGTTATCTCTTCGTGTTGATCGTCATTGTGAAAACACTCTTGAAATAGCTAATTGGCTGTCAGGGCAAAAATGGGTTAGTAAAGTAAACTATCCGGGCCTTCCGGATAATCCATATCATAAGCTGGCTAAAAAATATTTGAGAAATGGTTTCGGTGGTGTTTTATCCTTCAATGTAGCCGGGGGCCTGGAAATAGCAAAAGCAATGGTTAATAACTTAAAACTAATCTCTCATCTGGCAAATGTTGGTGATGCAAAAACATTGATCATTCATCCGGCAAGTACCACTCATGAACAATTATCACCGGAAGAGCAAATTATATCCGGCGTGGAACCTGATGCACTCAGATTATCTGTTGGGATAGAACATTTGGATGATATTAAACAAGATTTGGAACAGGCATATTATACATCCCTAAAGCAGAAAAAGTAAGTAAATTCAAAAAAATATAAAATGGGAAAAAGACTTTTTATATATAATGATGAATTCAAGCTTGAAAAAGGAGGGAAGCTCACTAATTTGAGAATCACATATCATGCCTATGGTAAGCTAAATAAAGAAAAAAACAATGTAATATGGGTTTGCCATGCTTTTTCTGCAAATTCCGACGTATTTGAATGGTGGCCGGGACTTTTTGGTGAGAATAAAATATTTAATCCTAATGATCATTATATTGTTTGTGCAAATATTCTCGGATCATGCTATGGAACAACAGGCCCCCTATCATATAACTCTGATACAGATGCCCCTTATTTTCACGATTTCCCTGAAATAACTGTCAGGGATATGGTATTTGCACATGAACTTTTAAGGAAACATTTAAATATAAATAAGATCAATATGATAATAGGTGCCTCGCTGGGAGGTCACCAGGCCCTGGAATGGGCTATAATGAAACCGGACTTATTTGATAATTTGATACTTATTTCCTGTGGTGCAAAAATCACCCCCTGGGCTGTAGCTTTTAATGAATCTCAAAGAATGGCAATCGAAACTGACCCTTCATGGAAAGAATCTACTTCTTTAGCAGGAATAGAAGGCATGAAAACAGCGAGGTCAATTGCTTTACTGAGTTATAGAAACCATTCTGTTTATTCACAAACACAGTCGGAATCCACAAATGAACTTCCAAAAGAATTCAGGGCAGCGAGTTATCAAAGATATCAGGGATTAAAATTGTCTAAACGTTTTAATGCCTTTTCATATTATGTTTTAAGCAAAGCTATGGATACCCACAATGTCGGGAGAAACAGGGCTGGCATCAGTGCTGCATTATCAATGATCAGGGCAAAAACTGTTATTATTGGCATTGACAGTGATTTACTCTTTCCTGTAGCTGAACAAAAATATCTGGCTTCAAAAATACCGGAAGCTAAATATTATGAAATACACTCAATTTATGGTCATGACGGGTTCTTAATTGAAACCGAACAACTTAGCAGGCTCTTAACATCTCTGGATGAAAGCATGAACATGGATCCGGTAGTTAAGGCAGAAAATATAAATCTGAAACATGAAAAATCCCGTAAAATCAAAATAAATCAATTAATTAATGAAGCAGTTTAATTAAAATTATATTTTTTCTTTTCTTTTCTAAAAAATAATTATAAAATATTGTTATTTTATTAACATTGTTATTAAAATAACAATAAGAATGATTATATTTGTCAGATACAATATTAAGTAATTGATAAATTGTAGATTATCAAATTACATTATGGATAAAATACAGGCAATACTCAGTAAGTATTCTGACATGGACAGGGACAATCTAATTCCGATTCTGCAGGATTTACAGGATTCAGATGGTTATTTAACTGAAGATGCAATTAAACAGGTAAGTGATCATTTAAATCTTCCGGCCAGTAAGGTTTACGGATTGGCTACCTTTTATAATCAGTTTCACTTCACTCAACAGGGAAAGTACCATATACAGGTATGTCATGGAACATCGTGCCATCTGAAAGGTGGAGGAAGTCTTATAAAGGAGATTAAAAAGCTACTCCATATTGAAGATGGTGAAATAACAAAAGATGGCCTTTTCAGTCTTGAAGTTTTATCATGCATAGGTGCATGTGCCCAGTCACCGGTCATTTCTGTCAATGGAGAATTTTTTCCCGGACTTGATAAAAAAAAGCTGAACGAAATAATTACTTTTTATAAAGAACTGGAAAGTAAATAACAATGACTGATCTTCAAAAAAATATAGATTTCCTGAGGTCTGTTGTTCAGCTTGATAGTATTGAATATACCAGGGAAATGAAGAACAGGGTTGAACTTTTAAACCGAAACAGGCTAACAAGGCCTTTGATCCTCATTTCTTCAGGTACTTCTGCAAAAGTTGCAGGCGCAGAAAAAACATACAATTCAATAATTGAATACATCAAAGACCGGAATATCGATGCTGAAATTATTAAAACCGGATGCCTGGGTATTTGTGACTTTGAACCGATCCTCAGTGTTCAGCTTCCCGGGCGCACAAGAATTAGCTTTAGCTGTATTACAGCAGAAAAGGTTACCCCGCTTCTTGATGATGTTTTTCATAATACAATTCCAACGGAATTCCTGTTAGCCCAGCATCCCAATCCAAAACAAGACGCCTGGCTGGATATACCTTTTATTAATGAAATATCATTTTTCAAATATCAACAAAGAATAATTCTAAAAGATAATGGGATCATTGACCCGGCGGACATTTCCGAGTATATTGCCCGTGGAGGATACCATTCATTTATTAAGGCGATAAGAAGCCATACTTATGAAGAAATATGTGAAATAATTGAATCCAGCGGGCTCAGGGGAAGATCAGGAAGCGGGTTTCTTACCGGGAAAAAAATGAAAATTGCAAAAGACACCCCCTCCGATCAAAAATACCTTATTTGCAATGCTGAAGAAAGTGATCCCGGAGCTTTTATGGACAGGGCAATTATGGAAGGCAATCCTCATTTACTTCTGGAAGGATTGGCAATTGCTGCTTATGGCATTGGGGCCACAAAAGCATATATTTATATTCGAACTGAATATACTGAATCTATCCATAAACTACAGCAGGCGATAAAATCCGCAAATGAAACAGGTTTACTGGGACATGATATTTTTGAAAGTGGCTATAATTTGGATGTTGAAATTAAGAAAGGGCCGGGAGCATTTGTATGTGGCGAAGAAACTGCCCTTATTAACAGTCTTGAAGGAAGAAGAGGAATGCCCCAGACTAAGCCTCCCTATCCTGCTACAAATGGGTATCATAGAAAACCTACAGTAATTAACAATGTGGAAACCCTGTCTAATATCCCGTTTATTATTGCTAATGGTGCTGAATGGTTTCGTGATATAGGAACTGCAAATAATAGTGGTACAAAAATATTTGCAATTTCCGGTAAAACTAAAATAACGGGATTAATCGAAGTGCCTTTGGGTACAAATTTGCGAAAAATTATTTATGATATAGCCGGCGGAATTTATGATAACAAGGAATTCAAGGCTTTACATCTGGGCGGTCCTTCGGGTTGTATATTACCTGCTGACTTTCTTGATACTCCTGTTACTTTTGAAGATCTTGATTCCATAAATGCTGTACTGGGAAGCGGCGGAATAATAATTATTGATGAAGATACTTGTATCGTTGATCTGGTAAAATATTATATGGATTTTATGCAGAAGCAGAGCTGCGGAAAATGTATCCCATGCAGGGAAGGAACAAGAAGAATATCAGAAATTCTTGAAAATATTACAAAAAAGCCGCTGGACGATAACTCTCATACAACACTTGAAAGATTTAAAGGAGTTATGCAACTCGAAAGTCTTGCATCAGTCATGAAAGATACTTCTTTATGTGGTTTGGGAAAAACTGCTGCAAATCCTGTTATGAGCTCTTTAAAATATTTTCGTGAAGAATATGAAGAACATATTTTTAACAGGAATTGTCATGCCAATATATGCACTGAATTAAGAACTTATTATATAAACGTTGACCTTTGTACGGGATGTTCAATTTGTGCCAAAAAATGTCCGGCTGATGCTATTTATGGGACCCCAAGGCATCCATATTTTATTGTTGAGGATAAATGTACAGGATGCGGGATTTGTTTTGATGTTTGTAAATTCAGTGCCATTTTTTATAAATAAAATAAGCATGTTTATATTCATGCAAATTAAAAATCTGAGTTAAAATTTCCCGACGATTATGCTGAATATCGTAGTAAATAATAAAACCTTACAGGCCGGAAAAGGAGAAACCATTTTACAGGTTTTACAACGAAATGGAATTCAGGTCCCAACTTTGTGTAATATAAAAAACTTCTCCCCTACCGGAGCCTGCAGAATGTGTGTTGTTGAAGTAGAAGGAATGGAGAATCTGCTGCCTTCCTGTTCTTATGCTGTATCAGACGGTATGAAAATAAAAACTCATTCACCAAGAGTACTTAAAGCAAGAAAAACTATTGTTGAGCTCTTATTATCAAACCATCCTGATGATTGTTTATATTGTGAGCGTAACGGGAATTGCGAGCTGCAGAAAATGGCCGAAGACATGAATATAAGAGAACGCAGGATCCCCGGAAGAAAAAGTAAGTTTAAAATTGATAAATCAAGTGCCAGCATTATCAGGGATCCGGCAAAATGTATCCTCTGTGGAAGATGTGTTCGTATATGTGAAGAAATGCAGGCTGTCTCAACTCTCGATTTTATTTATCGCGGAAGCAGGCTTACTATTGCACCGGAAATAAATAAACCTTTAAATTTCTCCAGCTGTATTAGCTGCGGACAATGTGTGAATTATTGCCCAACCGGTGCCCTTATTGAAAAAACACATTTTGCTGAACTCGATGATTCTTTGCATGATCCTGATAAAATAGTTATTGCACAATATTCTCCAGCCGTCGCAATTGCAGTATCAGAAGAATTTCAGATCAAACCGGGTAAAAACACTAATGAATTAATAAATGCTGCACTAAAAAAAATTGGCTTCAATAAAGTTTTTGAAACACCTTTTGGAACAGATCTCTTGGTTATTGAACAAGCTGAAGAATTTTTAAATAAACTTGAACATGAAGATCAATTACCTCTCATAACAGGCTGCTGCCCTTCATGGATAAAATTTGCAGAACAACAATATCCTGATTTACTCAAATACATTACTAAATATAAATCACCGCCACAAATTAACGGGGCATTGATAAAAACATGGATAACAAATAAATATCGTTTTTCTCCGGCTGAGGTTTATTCAGTCCTGATAACTCCGTGCCTTGCAAGAAAAATGGAGGCTCAAAGAAGTGAAATGACACAAAAAGGCCTGGCGGACATAGATACCGTCCTCACTACACGTGAACTGATAAGGCTTATTAAGCTAAATGGAATAGATATGCATAACCTCGGAGCTGAACTGACTGATGAACCAATGGGTGCACTAAGCAGTTCAGGGAAACTGTACGATGTTAGCGGTGGGTTTCTGGAATCTTTATTAAGGACTATTTACTATAAATATTCAGGAGAAGAGCTGGCTGTTAGTAAATTATCTAAACTAAGATTATTAAAAGATATAAAAGAACTTAGTATTAATTTAGGAAACAAAGAAATAAATGTTGCAGCTGTCAGTGGAATGGCAAACTCTTTGAAAATACTTGACGAAATAAGAAATAATAAAAACAAATATCATATCATTGAAATAATGGCATGTCCGGGAGGATGCATAAATGGTGGAGGCCAGCCAATAAATTCCAATAATGATAAAATAAAAATTAGAAGTAAATCTTTATATAACTTTGATAATAGTGATATTATTAAAACAGCTCACAAGAATCCTCAGATTGTAAATGTATATAAAGAATTTTTAAAAGAACCCGCCGGAGATAAAAGCAAACAATTTCTTACTGTTAATTATAATATTTAAAATATAAAACCGGTGAATACTTTATATAAAAATATAAAGAAGTGAACAGGAAAAATAAAATATTAGTATACACAATAAAAGACAGATGCAGGGTTTGTTATACCTGTGTCAGAGAATGCCCTGTTAAGGCTATTAAAATAATTAACGGACAGGCAGAAGTAATTACCGAAAGGTGTATAGCATGTGGAAACTGCACCAGAGTGTGCAGTCAGGGGGCTAAAGCTTACCTTAATACTACTTCCAATGTTTTTGAACTTTTAAATAGGCCCAGGCCTGTATATGCAATGCTTGCCCCCAGTTTTATAGCTGAATTTGAAGAAGTTCAAGATTACAGGCAGATAGTCGGGATGATAAAAAAACTTGGATTTGCCAAAGTGTTTGAAGTAGGATTTGGTGCTGACCTGGTAGCAAATGAATATCGCAAATTACTCAGGGAAAAAAATTTACGGGGATATATCTCATCTGATTGTCCTGCAATTGTGTCATATATTGAGAAATATCATCCTGAAATGGTTGGCAACCTTGCACCAATTGTATCTCCTATGCTGGCAATGGCACGTTTTTTAAGAAACCGTTATGGTAAAGATTTTAATCTTATATTTATTGGCCCCTGTATATCAAAGAAAGCAGAATCACAGGAAATAGATGAGGAAATTACTTTTGTAGAATTGAGGGAAATGTTTCTCATGAAAAACATCAATTTCACAGATGTAACACTCTCCGAATTTGATCCGCCACAGGCCGGTAAAGGCGCAATTTTTCCTGTCAGCAGGGGGCTTCTTCAGACAGTTGGGATAACTGATGATGAACTGGAGCGCAATATCATTGTAGCTGAAGGAAGAGAAAATTTTCAGGAAGCTGTCAGAGAATTTAAAATGGGAAATATTTCTACCGAACATCTGGAACTTCTGTGCTGCGAAGGTTGTATTATGGGGCCCGGCACATCAGAAAATGGCAAAAAGTTCAGCAGGCACTCCCGCATAATGAAATATGTAAAAGATAAGATCAATTTTCAGGATTCAAAAGAATGGATTGAAGCTTTTAATGAAAGTAAAAACCTCGACCTTAGTCAGTCATTCAATGTAAACGACCAGCGCAATTCTGATCCTACCGAGAAAGATATACGTTCAATCCTTAACTCCATGAATAAGTATAGTGAAAAAGATTATTTGAATTGTGGTGCATGTGGATATGATACTTGCAGAAATCATGCAATAGCGATAAAACAGGGGCTTGCAGAAATTGAAATGTGCCTGCCTTATACGATTGATAAACTTCATAATTCAGTTGCAGAACTTGCAGTTTCCAATACTAAATTGTATAATATCCAGCAAACTTTAAAGCAAACCGAAAAGCTTGCACATATGGGCCAACTATCAGCCGGCATTGCACATGAATTAAACAATCCCCTGGGTGTTGTGATAATGTACAGCAATATTTTACTGGAGGAAACCCCTGAAGACACACCATTAAAAGCTGATCTGCAAATGATTGTTGAACAGGCCGAAAGGTGCAAAACTATTGTTGGGGGATTATTGAATTTTGCAAGAAAAAGCCAGGTAAATTGTTTGGAAGTTGATATTAATGAGCTTGTCCGATTAAGTATATCTTCAGTTATAATACCAAAGAAAATTGAAGTTGAAGTAATTAATGAAGTAAAAGACCTGTATGCTGAAATAGATAAAGAACAAATGGTTCAGGTTATTTCAAATACTATTAAAAATGCCATTGAAGCAATGCCGGGCGGAGGGAAAATTACAATAATAACCGATGAAACCACAAAAGATGTAATATTAAGAATTAAAGACAGTGGAGTCGGCATCAATGAGTCAGATCTTCACAAAGTATTTGAACCATTTTTCACAACAAAAGGTATAGGAAAAGGAACAGGGCTCGGGCTTGCCACAGCCTATGGTGTTGTGAAAATGCATAACGGAAAAATTGAAGTAAAATCGAATTCAAACCCTTTAAAAGGACCAACCGGAACTGAATTTATTATAAATTTACCTAAACAAAGACCAACAAACTTTTAAATAAATAAAACTAACTTAATAATATATGACAGATCAGAAAAAAAATATACTTGTAGCAGATGATGATTATGACTATCTGTTTCAATTAAAATACCGTCTAAATCAGTGGGGATACAATGTTATTACTGCTGAAAGCCAGAGAGAAGCCGAAAAAATACTGGAAAGCCTGAAGCCGGACCTCGCTATCCTGGATCTTATGATGGAAAATGAAGATAGTGGATTTATATTAAGTTATAAACTGAAAAAAAAATACCCTGAGGTACCTGTTATCATTGCAACTGCAGTATCTGCCGAGACAGGAATGAGTTTTGGAATTGACAGTGAAGAGGATAGAAAATGGATAAAAGCAGATCTCTACCTGGAAAAAGGAATTCGCCCTGAACAGTTGAAAAACGAAATAACTAAACTTCTTAAATAATATGGAATCTTTAAAAGTATTGGTTGTTGATGATGAGCCCGGAATACGTATGGGGGTGAGCAGGATCTTAACCAAACACATGGTAAGCTATCCTTTTATGGATGAAGATTACACTTTTAAATGTCTGGAAGCTGCAACAGGCGAAGAAGCAATTGAAATTATTGACAAAGAAGTACCCGACATTGTCTTACTGGATAATAAACTTCCGGGAATAAAAGGAATAGAAGTATTGGAATATATACGCAGTCAAAACTATGATATGATGGTAGCTATGATTACTTCTTACGCTTCACTGGAAGTTGCAGTAAAAGCTACTGATGACGGCGCATACGACTTTATTCCCAAACCATTCACACCTCAGGAGCTAAAGTCGTCAATTGATAATATCACTAAACAATTATTTCTAAAGAGAATTACATCAAAAATGAAACAGGAAGGAAAACAGATACGCTATCAGTTTCTGTCAGTACTTTCACATGAACTAAAAGCACCCATAAATGCTATTGAAGGATACCTCAGAATTATGCAGGAAAAACAGGAAGGTGATAATATAGAGAATTATACCCAAATGATAGAACGTGCTATGGACAGGCTTCAGGGAATGAGGAGCCTTATACTTGATCTGCTTGATTTTACCCGTATAAGACTCGAGAAAAAAGATGATAAAATTGTTAAAATCAATTGCCGTGAATTGGTAAAACTATCTGTAAGTACTGTTAAACCATATGCTATTCAAAAAAATGTTGAAATTAATATAAATTGCCCCGGGGACCTTACAGTTGAAGCAAATCCCAACGACCTGGAAATTATCCTGAATAACCTGATCAGTAATGCAGTAAAATATAACAAGGAGGGAGGTAAAGTTGATGTTAGTGTTTCAATGGAACAGCAATTACTCAAAATAGTAATTAAGGATACTGGTATTGGCCTTAGCGAACAGGAAAAATCACAATTATTTCATTCTTTTGTAAGGATACGAAATGAAAAAACCAGGCACATAACCGGTAGCGGGCTCGGCCTTTCCATCGTAAGAAAAATAACGGAACTTTATAATGGCAAAATTCATGTGGATAGTATACCCGATGTGGGTAGTACCTTTACTGTTTATCTTACAATTTAAAATTCTTTTAAAATGAATAGGCTTCCGGAAAAAACTGTAGAAAGGCTGAGTGAATATAGACGAACCCTGTTAAATTGCCTGGCACAGGGGAAAACTCATATTTTTTCTCATGAATTGGCAAGAATGCAACATATTACTGCCGTCCAGGTCCGAAGAGATATAATGTTTATTGGATACAGCAGTATGCAGCGTAAAGGATATGATGTGCAAGACCTGATCAAAGTCATTGCAAACATTCTTGACGCAGACCAGCCGTTAAATGTGGCAGTAATTGGGATTGGGAACCTGGGAAGGGCTGTTACACATTATTTTATGGGTAAAAGATCAAAACTGAATATAGTTGCCGCTTTTGATATTGATCCAAATAAAACAGACAGAGTAATCTCCGGTGTTAAATGCTATTCCATTCAGAAACTTAATGAAATAATTTCCGATATGGAAATCTCAATTGCAATTCTGACTGTACCTTCAGATGTTGCAATTGAGGTGACAGAAAAGCTTATTGTAGCTAATATAAAAGGAATAATGAATTTTACTACAGTTGCCTTAAATGTGCCTTCAAATGTATATCTCGAGCAATATGACATGATCACTTCATTGGAAAAAGTAGCATATTTTGTAAAAAAGCAAAGTTCTTAAAACATATTTAGTAATTTTGGCCTTTATTTTTATCGTTGACGGATATTATGAAAATTCATTACAACCTTGAGGAACTGAAAGGCATAAAAAATCCGGTAGTAACCACCGGAACTTTTGATGGTGTACATATAGGACATAAGGTTATAATAAGCCGCCTGAAAAAACTTGCCAGAGATATCGACGGAGAAACCGTTCTGATTACCTTTAACCCACACCCGCGCAGGGTACTGTACCCCGAAACCCTGGGTAAGAACCTCCTCATGATTAATACACAAAGGGAAAAAATATGGCTTCTGGAAAAAACAGGCATAGATCATCTGGTAATAATTCACTTTACTCCTGAATTTTCCAAAATCAGCTCACACGATTTCATTGAAAAAATCCTTGTTAATATACTTAAAGTCAAAATAGTGGTTATAGGTTTTAATCACCATTTTGGGTTCAACAGAGAGGGAGATTTCGAATACTTATATAAATTGGGAAATACTTACGGATTTGAAGTTGAAGAGATCCCTGAACAGGATATTCAAAACGAAAGTGTCAGTTCAACAAGAATAAGAAGCGCCCTCCGGCAAGGTAATATCCAACGTGCAAATGCATATCTGGATCATTTTTATATTATTAAAACAACATTATCGGAAAGTGCAGGAACAGATCATAATACAGAGATCAGATTCTATAAAATAACTCCTGAAGAAGACATAAAGCTTATTCCCCCTGATGGCGTATATGCCGTTAATATTGAAGGACAGAGATTTACAAGTAAAGGGATGGTAGTTATTTCAGGATCGGACGTTGAAAACAAATGTCATTCGGCTAATCCTTTTATTGGTTTACACCTTCCTTATTATAATGCGAATTTAAATAAAGAACCAGTCACAATTTATTTCCATAAATGCATTCGTACAGTGGAAAATGGAACATGTCTGGAAATGACAGAAAAATATTTTCAAAAAGACTTGAATGAGATCGAAGAATTAATTTATTAGTCCCAGTAAAAACTTCTCTAAAATCTTATATATCATATAATTACTTTTAAACTTTTATGGTTTAACCCCGCTATTTTGTTCGTAATCTTCGATACTAAGAAATGAATATTGATAATTCATTGAAACAATTGAATTGTAATCATCAATTGTTGCACCTGATAAACAAGCATCAATAATTCTTTTCCCTGTTGAAGATAAATCGGGAGTTAAAAACTTTTTTAGTTCTTTACGGAAGAAATCATACAAAATTTCGGCCCCGGCATCATATCCTTCAATTCCGACATCAGTTTGCCTGTGTACCTGAAGAAACCTGGAAGGGATTTTTGAGCCTTCTATAGTAAGATAATTTAGCTCATAACCAAGCAGGGGACATCTGGCTTCCTGATATTGATCAGCTCGTAATTTTGCATTTCCGCGTCTTGTAAGATATTCTCTCATTAACAACTGAGGTTTAAAACCTACTTTCCAAACGCCTATATGTTGATTGGGAACAAGAGTATAACGCATACGCGGTGTTGTAAGGATCTGTTCAAGTAAGATATTGGCATGCCTTACCATTTTTCCGGTAACAAAAGGCCAATATGAACCAACTCCTTCTGATTCCATATTGCCACCATCAATTATACTGGGATTGGCATATCCCCTGGGAGAAACAAGCCTCCATAACCACGCTAATGCAGGAGGAAGGATATGAAATAACCCAATGATACCGTAACTTGGGTTTTCCCTTGAACAAGGTGGCGTTCTAACCCCAAAACTCCGTACATCTATAGTAACTGGTTTATTAATAATTTCCGGAACAATGTTACGCGGTAAAATAACCCTTGGATTGGGGCACAACTTACCAGGCGCATCTTCTATATGGTCCCATATTAATGCTGTTGAATCAGGATTCGTTTTAATATTCAGAAACAATAAAGGAACTTTTGATTTTATAGTAATTTTTTCCAGGAATGGATCATCACCATAATCATTTATACCATCAACTCTAATAAACCACGAATTTTCAGCATCAAATACGGTTAATTTACCGTTATCCTGTTGAAATGAGGGATGACATAAAGCCATATCATCGGTTACAGGGTTAAAAGAACAAAAAAGTGGCAGATTTAAAAATCTCTTTTTTCCTGAAATTACATTTTCACCTATCAGGACCTGCCCCGCAGGCTCTCTTACAATATGCTGCAACATTTCACTTTTACCACCACCACTGGCACCTTCATGCATAAATGTTGTAATATTATCATATGGGCTCACAACCTGTACAGTTGAACAGTGAGTAGTAACCCAGCCTTCATTTTCACCTTTGTGAAGCAATGCTCCGTATAAGCCTTTTTTAGCACTTGGGCCAGGATATAAATTATAAGAAAATATTTCATGCAATTCTTTTGTCCGGTTATGAACAACTATTTGCTTCCCGTTGAAATGTGTATGCCTGAATACCGGGGCTACATAAATTACTGAATCTATTACAAAATTTTCCGCCATTTCATTTAAACTCATAATGCTTTGAAGCATTGATAAACCCATGGCAAAAAAACCGGCATTTGCCGGTACAATAGCAATTCCGCCAAGGCCAATCCCTTTATTTCCGGCAAAATAAAAAAATACAGCAAGCTCCTGTTCTCTAAGCCATTTAAAAGTTTCCTCTTTTAAATCATTAAAGTCGTAACCAAATTTATCAATAAACCTTGGTTTATCACTCGGTAAATTATCTCCAATAACCATTGTATCCGGATCACGCCTTCTCATATAAGGTTCAGTATAATTTACAGAAATCCCGTTAGTGACACGGTGTACAATAGCTTCCGTAAACTCACCCCTTCCCGGGATAATAGATTTAACCTCATATGTATTGTTCATTGCCCCATTAACTGATGCAATAGCCAGCTCTTCAGTATTGTTATACAAGACAAAACCTCTGCAGCTGGAAAGTAATTTATTCACTTCTTCAGGAAGTTTTACGTTTTTAACCCTTAAAATATCAAATACATCATTCATTATTAAACTTAATAGATATTCCTGCAAAGATATTTATTATTTTTATCCCTTATTAATATATCTTTAATACTGAGAATTGTTTTTCACTTTAACAAGATCATTAGCTGCCTGATCTTTGAACAATAAACTTTAGGAAAAACAATAAAACAACCAATGTATTAATAAAGTTTAAAATATAGGCTTCCTGTCAATCATGTATATTAATATTAAAACAAAAACATTTATATGAACAAATTTTTTTCATTTACTTTTCTGCTCCTGATTTTTCTTGCAACAAATCTGTATGCCGGTAAACATGTGTTTATTGAAGCTGAAAATTTTAGTCACAAAGGAGGCTGGGTAGTAGATCAACAATTTATGGATTTAATGGGTTCATCTTACCTTATGGCCCATGGAATGGGCACACCTGTTGATGATGCCTGGACAGAAGTCATATTTCCTGCTCCCGGCACTTACAATATTTTTGTTAGAACCTATAACTGGACAGCTCCATGGTATAATGGAAAAGGTCCTGGAAAATTTCAACTTCTCGTAAATGGACAAATTACCGGTGACACACTTGGCATTTATGGAACATACTGGACATGGCAATTTGCAGGAAAAGTGAACATAATTGATCCCGGGGCACATATATGCTTACATGATCTTAGCGGATTTAATGGGCGTTGTGATGCTATATATTTCACCACTTCAAATAATCCACCTCCTGAAAATTTGAATGCGCTGAATAATTTTCGGAAAAAATATTCACAGCATCCCAAAAAACCTGAATTCACAGGTGATTTTGACTTTATCATAATTGGAGGGGGAATTGCCGGGACATGTGCTGCTATCTCCGCAGCACGCCTTGGGCTGAAGACAGCACTTATCCAGGACAGACCGGTACTTGGGGGAAATAATAGTTCTGAGGTCAGAGTTCACCTGGGAGGGCGAATCAATCAGGAGCCCTTTCCGGAACTGGGTAATATTGTTAAAGAAATTGGCCCTTCTAAAGGAGGAAATGCAAAGCCTGCTTCTTATTATGAAGACGATAAAAAACTGAAATATGTTGCTGCTGAGCCTAATATTAGCCTCTTTCTAAATTATCGCACATATAAAGTGTTAAAAAAAGGAAGTAAAATAACAGGCATTTATGCCAAACATATTGAATCCGGAAAAGAGCTCTTTTTCAAAGCACCATTATTTGCTGACTGCACCGGAGACGCTAATATTGGCTTTATGGCAGGTGCAGATTATTCCATGGGAAGGGAAGGACATGACCAGTTTGGTGAAAAAACCGCACCTCCAACAGGAGATAAAATGACAATGGGATCTTCTGTGCAATGGTATTCAATTGATGGCACAAATGCAGTCTCTTTTCCTGAATTTAATTATGGTATGAACTTCAACGAAGGCAATAGCCTGAAAATTAAAATGGGTGAATGGAAATGGGAAACAGGAATGAATTATGACCAGATAAATGATTTTGAACAAATACGTGATTATGGGCTGTTAGTCGTATATTCAAACTGGTCATATATAAAGAATTACAGCTCGGTAAAAGATGAATTTTCTAATAACAAACTTGACTGGGTCGCTTATATAGCCGGAAAAAGAGAATCAAGAAGGCTCATTGGCGATTTTATCCTTAAAGAACAGGATATTACTGATTATATTGTTTATCCCGACGGTTCAGCACCAACAACCTGGACAATTGACCTGCATTATCCTGATCCTAAAAACTCATCTCATTTTCCGGGACAGGAATTTATTGCAATTTCAAAAAACATAACAATTCATCCCTACCCTATTCCATATAGATGTTTTTATTCACGTAATATCGAAAATCTTTTTATGGCAGGGAGAAATATTAGTGTATCCCATGTAGCTTTGGGAACAGTCAGGGTAATGCGCACTACGGGGATGATGGGTGAAGTGGTTGGCATGGCTGCATATCTGTGTAAAAAACATTCGGTAATGCCAAGGGATATATATGCAGGTCATTTACAGGAATTAAAAGAATTAATGCATAAAGGTGTAGGAAAGTATGAGGTTATAAATGAACAAAACTATAACCTGGGAAATACTCTTGGGAACAAAAAACATTAATCCTATGGTTAGCATTAGATAAATTTAAAAAATTCACCAATTATGATCAGATCATCTTTATTTTTTTTGTTTTTTTCAATTTTAATTTTTTCCTGTAAGAAAGATGATTTTTCGTTAAAATACGGGACTGATTATAAAGTATGGGTTGCATCACCGTGGCAAAGGGTCCTTCGCGACACTCCTCCCGGTGAACTGCAGGAGGTTTCTCTTAAATCAGCTAAAAATGAATATGCCCCTTTCAGAATAATTATTTATACAGGTGATAACCAACTTAAAAATGTAACAGTTAAAGTATCAGATCTGACTGGTGCTTCAGGTAAAATATCGTCAGAAAATATTAAATTATACCGTGCACATTATTTATATATTCACAAGCCAAGTTACAGAACAAATAATCCTGTAGGATGGTATCCGGATGCCCTTATCCCTTTTAGCGATCCTGACGAAAGTTTTGATCCGAGGTTAAATTTGTATTATGCATCCCCTTTTACAACAGGCCAAAATGTTGAAGTCTGGTGTGATTTATTTATTCCTCCGAATACATCACCTGGTGATTATACCGGAGATGTTTCAGTTATCATGGGAAAAGCCAAACTCGCCTCCCTGCCGGTGAAAATAAAGGTTTGGGATTTTCAAATACCTGAACAAATAAGCATGCGATCCAGATTTGGATCATTAAGATCTGAATCATTAACTATGATGGGGATAAAATCAGGCAGTGACCCACATATCAGTATAGCTAATCTATATAATAAAGAATTAATCTCACATCGCGCTGTTCCTGCTACTCCCTCATTTGCCTGGCCGTCATGGAATGAAACAGAAGGTATTATTGATAATGGAGAATCAGAACGTATACGTAAACTGGTTAATGAAGATAAATTTAATGCATTGGATATTCCTTTTCGTTACAGGGATGATTCGGCAAAATGCAGTAAATATATGGCAGATATAGCCCAATGGTTAAAAGATCAGGGATATCTTGATATGTCATACGTTTATTTATATGATGAACCAAATAATAAAGAAGAATATGAAAGGGTACGAAAAGAAGCTGCAATTATAAATGCAGGCGATCCGGATATAAAAAGATTATGTACAGAACAGACAATAACTACAAATCCTGCCTGGGGAGACCTTTACGGATCAGTTGATATATGGTGTCCTTTATGGACCCTCTGGGATATTCCTACTGCTGAACAAAGGCTTCAATCAGGTGAAGAATTGTGGAGTTACACTGCTTTATGTCAGGGAGCAGCCGGTACGCCATGGTGGCAGATAGATATGGAACCTCTTAATTTTCGGGCACCAGCCTGGATAAGCCGGAAAAATAAAATAACCGGATTTCTTTACTGGAGCTCAAATTATTGGTCAGCATACGGCACACTTAAAGGAGTTTGGGAAAAACCTTATTTTCGGAATAATTTCTGGGGCGAAGGGCTTTTACTTTATCCCGGGGCCCCTGCTGGAATTAACGGTTTTATTCCTTCAATCAGGCTTAAACTTTATCGGGAAGCTATGGAAGATTATGAATATATGGTATTAGCTTCTAAATTAGGAAAACAAACTGAAGCAGATATAATAGTAAGAGATGTTGTAACTAATTTTCAAAGCTGGAGTAATAATCTTAGCGGTTACGAACTCGCACGTGAAAAACTTGCAAATCTCATTCTTTCCGTAAAATGAAGCCGGTGTGCTTATTCATGGATATAACAGCCGGAATATTTAAGAGCAATAAATTTCTTTTAAAACAATATGAATAATAAATCTGTCTTATGCTTAATTTATAGGAAAGAAATATCAAATCCTGGCAAGAGCCAGAAAAACAGAGTGAATTGATATTGTAATAAACAGATAAAGCTTTCGCGCAACTTCTGGTTTAAGTTTTAGAAATTTATACTTCAGTGAGTTGTGTTCACACGCTGCCAGACAATCACCGCATAAGGTGCAGGTGTAAGCAGGTTTCCTTTTTAAAACATCATTTATACCCAGTGCATCATATTTACAGGAAACTGTGCACTTCATACATGAAGTGCAGGTGTCATCCATATATAAACGAAAAGGATTAATATAGTGAAAAATATTTACAAGTGTTCCAATTGGGCAATACATTACACAGTGTATCATTTTTCTTTGTCTTTGGGATATAAATATCATAATTAAAATGCCTGTTATTCCAAAACATGCAGCAATAATAACTGACAAGATCAAAGAAACCTTAAACCAACGAAGTATGAGGGATATAATTATAATTAGCAATAATATTGTTGATTTAATTACAGTTTTGTGTTTAAGTGTTTTTAATTTACCCCTGCCTGAGGATGCGATATTGTCAAATGCACCAAAATAACAAAGCTGGCTGCACCATGCCGGCCCTGTTAAAACAAGCGTACTTAAAAACAAAATAGTCATTGCTGACAAATGTCCGCGGTACAAAGGGCCTGCCAATATCATCATTGGAATGGGAAGATGCAATTTTCCGGTCATTAAAAATTCTTCAGCGCCTAAAAGCCCTATAATTAACTGTAAAAAAAAGAATATTGAAAAAACTGACCAGGAAATTTTTCTCCATTTTACAACATTTTTTATTTCCTGCATTTTATTAACAATAAATGCACCATAAGCTGCAATAAAAAATATTTCAAACCATCCTCCGCCAGAAATAAAACGTTCAAAAAGAATAAGAGGTTTATTCCTGAAAACTACCTGGACAATACTCAATAACACAAAAACAAAAATAAATACTGACGCCGGTAAAAAGAATTTTTGCAGTTTAGACTTCATTAAATTTTATAAGTTTCAGCAAATTCATGAAATAATCCAAAGTGCAAAAATAATACTTTTACTTAATTATGACTGGTCTGACAGTTGGTTTAACTTTAGGAACTTCAGCAGGTGCTGAAATAGAACGGTCCAGGGCACTGTTAAATCGCTTATTGGAAGTATCAAGCTTTTTAACAACATTAACTGCAGAAGTACAATAAGCACAATCATTGACAAAATAAGCATAGCCCAGTTCCTTCCCTTTATATATATAGCTAACCAGTTCAAAAGGATGCTTGCTATTCTTTGCAGGGTTTATAACATCCCCCGGAGATGAATAATTATAATCAACACTCCATACACCGGTTTCAGCAACAGAGCATCCCGGATGATTGTCCAATGGCCGGAGGCTAATTTCATGATCGAACCATATTTTAGCCTTTACAGCTTCCGGAAACTGATTCACTAAAGCATGTCCTGTAACAGAACCATGTGGTGCTGCGGCGCCCTTAAGAAGTTTTACATTCCCTGTAGGTGCATTTTCACTTCTAATTGCACTAACAATGACAAAACTATTTTTAGCCGAATAATTTTCACTCCTCAGTCCGGTATGAATTTTTAGTGAATCATTCTCAATCTCTGAAACAATCAATCCTTCAGTTTCCACCCATTCTGATTGGACAACAAAACCTTCAAGCTCAATACGGGCCCTAACCTTTTGTCCCGGCTCAAACACCAGACCACTTATATAATACATACCTAAAGGATCATTTACCATTCCCCTGTTTCTTATTTCTTTCTCTTTTTCATTAGTTTCAGTTTTAATTCCGGGATTACCCTTGGCAACAACGGGAGAAAAAGTCTTTTGAATTTCAAATTCTATTGGGCCACGATAAACAATCAGGTTGTTTTTGAGTTCTTCTATTTTAGCTATAATATCCTTTTGTGCCATTGAAGAAGTAATAATACTTCCTGCCAGGCCTTTTCCCTGATCTTTAAATACTGAAGGTATTTTGCCTGTTGAGGGCGAATTAGCAAGTTTAGACCATTTACTATGTGATCCTGCAACAGAACCTGATGCTATTCCGGCATAATAATCAGCTACATATAGTTTTATTTCATTGAAAGGAATTGTAGGGGATACACCTTCACTTGGTGAGTTTAAATCAGGTAATTTTATCATAACCTTATCGCCTTTTTTAAGGTCAATACCAGTAGCGATAAATAAACCCTCATTATTAGTGCCGGCATTATATTCCATTACCTGATTGTTTGGCTTCTTTACCAATACTTTCAATTGTCCGGTATATGGAATAGTATCTTTTTTTCCCGGAATTGCCGCAACAACATAATCCCCATAAGCACAAGCTTCATGGATTATCATTTTATAGCTCTTAAGATCAGGCTGCTGAAGCCTCCAAAGTGAATAATATTTATCAATAAGGGTAAATTTTAGGGATGCCGCTTTTCCACCGGATTTTATCCTGAATCCGATATCTGCATCCAGATTTAAGTTGTCAGTTTTTATGGTCCCTTCCATACCTCCATTGGCATATACATTTAAAACAGAAGTATTCTTTATTTTTAAATTTGCAACACACTGAATACCTCCAAAAGCCTTCATTTTCGCTTGAATCGCATAGTCCACGTCACACCAGTAATCAAGTGAAGAAATATTGTTCAGACTTGTAGGAATGTAATAAAACGTTTCTCCCCTGGCTCCAAGCTGCATATTAATACCCTGATGTACCTCAAAAGAAAGAGTCACCTCACCTTCCATATTGATTAATATAAATAAGCCAAGCTCACATTTCCCAAGGTCTTTTGCAGGTATTTCAGTTCCCCAGATTGGTTTTTTTATTTCTTTTTTGGCTTTTACGGTAGTATAAACTTTAAGATCAACTTGTTCTGCCGCTTTAAAAACCAGTTTATAACCATCATTTTTTGAATATTTCCCTTCAATACGGGGATTTTCAATGAGTATCTGTCCCACAAGTGTAACGCTTAGAGAGCCCCCTTTGGCAGTATCAACAGGAAATCGGATACTATCAAACTGAAGATTAACTAAATATTTATCATTTTTTTGTGTGGCCAGGGCAATAACACCATCTGCAAGAGATACAGTATTTGCCAAATTTATATTTACCTCCTGTTCAGGAATATTAATATCTTCAAACACTTCAGATAATTTTGGCCGTATCATTAACATCTGTTTATCAGTAATTACCTCAGATCGGAATATAAGATCACTTTCAGGATCAACATAAACAGTATCAGGATGGGGAATAAAAATATTCGTGGAGGGCAGGTCCAGAATACCATCCTGTTTCATGACCATCTGAGCTTTTTGGGCAGAGGTGAGCGCTTTGACATTGGGAGCATATTGATAACTGACATTTTTAAATTCACCAGGTTTTTCACCTTTCGCAATTGCCTGCTTTGCAAGTGGATGAACTTTTGAAACAGATGGTTTTAATTCATTTATTGTAATCATACCTTCAGCCTTTAAAGGATCGGGTATAATTTTTGGCTGACCCGATAACACGGGTTCAATCCCCATAATAAATGATATCATGAAGATTGTAAAAAGTAGATGCTTCATATGCAATATGAGTATTTTATTAAAATAAATATTCAAATAGCATAATTTATATGCTTTATATTTCATACGGAAAAGTATTATTTGAGTTGCATCTTGAAGCCCTAATATTCAATGCCTTGAATCTGTGTTAAAAAGTTGTTTAAGGATAATTTATACCCCTTAACAGAAATATATGTAACTTAAAATTCTAATTCTGATAAATTCTAATTCTGATAAATTCTAATTCTGATAAATTCTAATTCTGATAAATTCTAATTAATTAAAATTTTAGAAGTTTAACCTTTAAATTATCAAAAGATTAAAATTCAAATGCTATAGTGTTCCCAAAAGCATTATATTTCTTTTTCATCTCACCGCCAGATGATATTTGATGCCCGAAGTAGATTTCAACTCTCCAGAAATTCCAATGGACATATACACCACTATTTATGCGTAACATTTCAATTTTTGGATTTTCAATATTATAGAAAAACTCTTCAGATAAGAAAGGCTGGACCGGATATTTAATATAACGAATTGTAGATTTATTATTATAGGAAAAATACGTTTTTTTAACAGTAAAATGCCTGTAATCAAGTCTGTTTCTTAAGGAAAAGGAAAAATCAGAATATTTGGCTGACAAAGTCCCTGCCAATTGAGGCCTGTTTTCACTATAATATCCTCCGGCTTCATCACGAAAATATAGTTGCTTATACCCAAAAGCTAAATTAAACCAGTTTGTTACATCATATGCAATAGAGGCTTCTGAAAAGATAGTTTTGGCCTGAAATTTGTCAAAACTGAAATCGCATCGTTGTTGAAATGAGATTTGAAAATCAGACATTAGATGTACTCTTGCATAAGTGATAAACCAATATTGAAAGTTGTTATCATGCTGTGCTTTAAGATTTAAACCTATTATTGAAATAAAAAATATTAAAACAGTCCTCATTAATTATATTTCTTTAAAACCTTACTTTTTTCTTAGATTTATTTTTTGATTTTTTTACTTAATAAATATTAATGATATACGGGAACATACTCTTTTTAAATATAATTTAATTTTAAGCTGAAAAATCAATCCGGCAAAATAAATCAAAAATCAGTGAAAAATCACTGAAACCACTTAATTTTGATATTAGATTTTAATATTTTATCCAAAATAGAAAATCATTATTCAAGATCTGTTTGTTATCTTATTATACAAAAAAATTAATGGAATTATATTTCTTTATAGTTTAGGCTAATATTTTTAATCAAAAAATATAAAATACTGATTCAATGTAATTTATTAAATAAAAATTAAAATATGAACATAAATTCTTCTTTGAAGGTTAATAAAATAAGTCTATATTTGAAATACAGATAAATATTCCATAAGCCGGCAAAATATTTTAATTTGCTATGCTTTTAAAGCTTTAATCCTTATAGACTTTTTATACCCGACAAGACTTATAATTTATTTCAAGGTAATTGAAAAGAAAACATTAAATAATGTTATACAACAAGTTAGTGAGGAAAATAAGCTTGAGCATGTTAATCATGTACTCATTAAGCACTTTATTATATCCGCAAAATCCGGGTGATTCTTTAGTCGTTTTTTCTGACCTCAAGTTCCATTCAGATTTTGAGCGTAATGCCATCTATAATTTCGTATTTAACAAAAGCGATACATTCAATCTTTTTTTAGCAATTGATGAGAACCTTTCTGCTGAAACATCTGAAATTTATTACAATACTTACAAAAAAATATTTGAAGATCTGTATAGGAAAAAAGTAGAGTCAAAAAGTATCAACAAAAAAATAAAGATCATTAACTCCATTCTTCATAAACGTTTTTTGAAAAAATATGTTTTGAATGAATACTTTCCCGTGATGTTGAGAATTGGCACATTCAATTGTGTGAGTGCATCAATTATTTATGCTCTTGTATTAGAAAAACTTGAAATACCTTATAAACTAATGGCGACTTCCAATCATGTTTATCTGATAGCCAATCCCGGAGCAAACTCTCTGGTTATAGAAACAGGCGACCCTGAAATTGAGAGGACAATATTCCTTGGCGAGTTCAAACAACAATTTATTAATTATCTATATTCATCAAAATTAATTGAAAAGGAACAATATAAAAACAAATCCATTGAAGAGGTTATTATTGAACAATTCAGTGAGGTACATGAAGTTAGTTTTTTTAATCTTCCCGGTTACCAGTATTATAATAAAGCTTTAACAAAACTACAGGATAAAGAAGCATATTTAACGTATGAGTTGTGCCAGAAAGCATATTTCTTTTCTCCTGACCCTCAATCAGAAATCCTTTTATATAATGCATTATTTTCGAAAATTGAAAAAATTGATTTTAAGGAGATATCAGATATTGATTACCTGGTTCAGCTCCTAAGATTTAGTGCCGTGGATGATAACCAGATAATTATAATATTCAATAATATTATCAATCAATATTTGCAATATACAGATAAGGAAGAATATTGCGGAGCTTTATTTAATCGTTTTATTTCGCAAATTTCAAATAAGCATGTTATTAATGAAGTGAGTTTTAATTATTACATGCAAATGAGCTATTTATACCTGGAGGAAGACCAGGTAGAATTTTTTATAAATAAAGCGCTGAAAATAAAAGGGAATAATCAGGAAGCACTAAGAATACTATCACATTATATACACAAAAAATTAGGACCGTTGAATAATTCAGTTGACTTATTAAATTCAGTAAACAAATTTAAGTCAGAATACAACTATACTCTTATACAGTCGTTATTACATGAATATGAAATGATTGCCTGTCTTAGAATGGCAGAGGAAGCATTTTCTCAGGGGCAGAATGAGAGTGGAGAAAAATATTTAATTTATTTCGAACAAAACTGCAAATTCCCTGTAAATAATTTTCAACTTGGCAATACCATTGAACTTACCTATTTTTCAATAGCTATTAATTACTTTTATAAGAGAAATAATATTGATAGCGCAAAAATTTATGCGAACCGGGGCCTGCGTTATATACCCACCAGTAAGTTGCTTAAATCAGTAATTATTTATTAATGAATCTTTGAACAGCTAATTCATATGGCAACATATTACGAGCTACACTAAATTCAAAAGCCAGGTTTCCATTACATTAGCCCCTTCAATTATTACATCATCAGGTCTTGTAGCCACAGCTAATCTGTCAGCCGGAATATCATCCCAATGTGCAAAGGGTATAGGGATATCAATAGTAATTAGTTCAGATTAATTCTATGATATCTTTTTTAAGCAGGAATTTATCGTTAAAATCAGCCGTTTCGAATCTGCGAAGTATCTTTACAGGCGGAACTGAAAAAAGAAATATAAAATGCCCTATTTCAACAGCTTCATCAATATCATGGGTTACAAATATAACTGTTCGTTTATCTTCTTCCCACAACCTTAAAAAAGCATTGGTGACAGTTTTTTTCAATTTAAAATCGAGGGAATTAAAAGGTTCATCCATCAATATAAGTTCTGATTTATAGGAAAATGCCCTTGCAAGCGATACACGTTGCTTCATTCCTCCACTTAAACGTGACACAAAATAATCGGAAAATTTTTCCATTTCCACAATCTTCAAATATTTCCCGGCTCTTTCCTCAACTTCTTTATCCGGCATATGATCTTTTAATACATATTCAATATTTTTACGAACTGTTTTCCAGGGAAGTAATCTGGGTTCCTGGAAAACATAGGATATTTCCGGCGGAATTCCGCCAATTTCTCCATTATCGGCCTGAACTGTCCCTGCAAGCAAATTTAATAAAGTTGACTTACCACAACCTGAAGGTCCTAATATACAATTAATTCGATTTTTAGTTAAGTTTATTGAAAAATCGGAAAACAAATCCAGTCCATCAAATGTTTTATATACATTTTTTAAATATGGCATTTTACTTTATTTCTATTTCCAAATTACTATTTTTCTTTCTATAATTCTCATAATAGCTTCAAAAATATAGCTGATTAATATTGCTACAAGGGTCCATGCAATTAGTTCACCCACCATTAGAAATATTTGCGCATCCTGCATCCGTGTACCAATCCCCAGGCCAGGTTGTGCTAATACCTCACCTATAATGATAGCTCTCCATCCAAAACCCAGGGCATTTGAAATACCACTTGTCAGAAAAGGCAAAATCGAAGGAATGGAAATACCGGTGAGTATTCTGTATTTATTTACTTTATAAACATGCCCCATTTCAATGAGGCTTTTATCCACATTTCTTATTCCTTCAATAATATTTACACATATTATGGGGAACATTGTAAGAACAGCAATGAAAACCGGGACCAGTTCGTTTCCTGCCCAGATAATTATTAACAGAATTAAGGAAATTACAGGTGTTGAACGGATAGCAACGAGGACAGGATTAAGAAAAATATAAATACTCCGGCTCATACCAGCCGGAACACCTGTTAAAAACGCCAGTATAAAAGCAATAATAAAACCAATAAGGCCTCTGTAAATAGAACTTAATACTGAAGGAAAAAAATTTTGTCTTGTTATAATTTCAAATACAGTAAAAATAATTTGTTCCGGAGAAGGGACTATTTGCTCAGAATCTGACAATACAGAGATAAGTTTCCATATCCCAAATAAAAAAATAATAGCAATAATGCTAATAAGCCGATATTTTGTAAAAAAACTCTTCATCTGGTAATTTGCCCCCAATACTCAAAGGATTAAAATTATAAAAGACTTTTAAATATTCCTCAATTCCCTTCTTTTCTTTATATGCCAGTGTAAAATGGAAATGGCAAAGTGGAATGGAATGTTTTGCAATACTCCTGTCAGGCAGAATATTAAATTTCTCAATAAGGACAGATGCATCATCCATATTGTTATTTACAAAATTTATTGATTTCTCCAGCTCTATTAAATAATTAGAAATTACTTCAGGTTTATTTTCCGCCAAATCCTTATGGACCAATAAAGCAGTCTGTGCAAATGGAATAGAATCGCCGAATATTTTTATCCATTCCTCATTAAAATCAATTATGGAACGGACTTGGGGGTTTTTCACCATTACAAGGCTTACAAGTGGTTCTGAAATAACTCCTAAAGAGGAAATTCCGGCAGCAATAGCATTGGCTAGTTCAATATGCGTTGGGAAAGAATAATCAGCAATTATATCTGTATCCGGATTGACTCCATTCTTTGAAGCAAAAAAACGAAATAGAATATCGGGAGTCATTCCTTTACCCATTAAACTAACTTTCTTACCTTTTAAGTCTTTCCATTCATAAATCGTAGTATCGCTTCCAAACAGATATAAAGTACCCCAAACAGGTACAGCCGTTAATATATAAGGTAAATCTTTGTTATACAACATTGCTGCCATAGTTGTTGGAACGACAGCAAAATCAACTGCTTCCCTGAAAATTAGATCACGTACCTGGTTTGGTTCATTTTTAATAAGAAAAGTGGTATTTAATCCCTTAATTATGGGCTTATCATCAATCATCTTTATCATAGCCATTCCCCCGGGCCCCTTTAAAGTAGCTGTAATAATCTGATCATCGCTGCGTTCTTTATGTCTGCATGAATAAATAAAAAGAGCAGCTATTAATAAAATAAAAAGCCCTGAATTCCCTCTAATCATAAATATAAATTTAGAGGTAAATTTAATAACTTGTGATAAAGAGGCATGAAAATATTTAGTTATTCTATTTTAACGGACCCGGGAAACTAATAAGATCAGTACGTGTATGACCATTTTCAGTAACACGTGCCAGTGTATAAACAGTTCCGTCATTTCCTATAGCCAATGAATTTACATAAAGAGGCCTTTGTCCGTCAGGATAAAAAACAGGCCCGTGGTCCCTGTATTTTCCGGAAGGTATATCATAAGTTATCAAATGCAGGTTTTCAAGTCCTCGTGCGGCACCTCTGGCAATTGCTTCTTCGCCGGTTACTCTTTTTCCTTCAATATAAATTGGGCCACCCGTTAAATAATAAATCGTACGCCCGTCAGGACCAAGTTTAAAACCCAGATACCCAAAGCTAAATTGATCATTCATCCCGCTAATTTTAGAAGGTTCCGAGGTAATACGCTCCAGTACTTCAAGGCGGTGAATAGCCGGATCAAAACGAAACAGATAACCGGAATTTCCATGAACGCCATATATCCTTTTTTCCGGGGCATACCAGAATACCTGACGCCAGTTATATGCCATACTCCCGGCTGTTGAAACTTCATATCTGCCAAAATAATCTTTTCTCATATCTTCTCCTGAAATAATTTCAGGTATATCCTGCCCTATTCTTAGTCTTTTTATCTGCCCTTCTGCATTTGTGAGATATGCACTTCCATCTGAAGGGTCAATAACAATCGAACGACAAATAACCCGGTAATCCTCTCCTTTACTTGACTCAGCTTTCCCGGTAAATGGGCCCAGATCTTTCATTTCTCCGGTTTTGACATTATAACGGAATAAATAAGCTGAGGGCCAGGTAAGGCCATAAATCAGTCCTCGTTCAGTATCCATAGTCATTGTCAATATCCCCTGACCCCCGGGGGCAATCCCCAAAGATTCTCCCTTTTTACTTTTCATATCATAAACAAGTATATGGCCACCCCTGTAAGGTTTATAATCGCCAACAGGAATTCCGGGCATCTCCATCCCGTCAATAATACTATAATATCCCAGATGAGTTGAAAAATACAACTTACCTTCCATTTCAAAGAAATTAACATGACTCTTACCCTGAGCTACCACTTTCATATCCTTTTCGCCTGCCATTTCACTAAGGTCACCCAGATGTTCAATCTTCCCGTTAGAAGGATCAAATGAGTACATCTGGCCGGCAACATCCATTAATTCCGAACAGAGAACATAATATACCTTACCATCACTGGCAGTAGATAATCCGTTATACGTATCATGTGAATGAATAAAACCGGAATTGTACACAGTAGCAATAATATGCCCTGAACTTTCCGGATTATCCGGAAGAATTAAGTTTGATTTCATATTATAGTTTTATAATTAATTTTTTCCAATATATATAAAAGTTTTGATTCAAAATTGAAATTAAACTTTCTTTATTTTTTCAGAATTTCTGTAAATTTTTTCAATGGCATTTGCTATATCATCCATATCTGATTTTTCAGCAATCAGCAGATTGTGGAACAACCATACAGCCTCTTCACATAAAAGATCATTTTCAGGACATTGATTTTGTTCCATATATTTATTATAATCAAGCATTTCCGGAGGATACATTAGTTTAAAATTTTTGGAATTTAAGGCACTTTCAATATATGTCATTTTGTTCAAAGGCCTGTAGCCTCCGGAAGCAGGTATACCTTCTGCACTTAAAGCTTTGATAAATGTTGCCCGTGGTAAATCCTTGAAAGCTTCTTTTTTATAGCGGAAAGCAAATAAATGAAAAGCTGCCTTATTTACTCCTTTATACAATTTATAAGGAACAATTCCAGGAATCTTACTTATTTTATTTTTCAGATATTTAGCGTTTTCATTTCTTTTTATCTGTTGTTCCTCCAGGCGTTGCATCTGTGCTAAACCAATTGCAGCCTGATATTCAGTGAGGCGAAGTTTCGTCCCGGCAAGGACCGTGCCTGTACCAACCTCTCCAACAACAGAGCCGTATGGATTCCCATAATTATGATATGAAAAACATCTGTCCATAAACTCATCATCATCACTTATTATAGCTCCGGCTTCGCCAATCGGAATATTTTTTGAGTTCTGAAAACTAAAGCATCCGGCATTACCAAAGGTACCAACCTTTTTATTATTTATTTCGGCAAGCCAGGCCTGGCATGCATCTTCAACTACAACCAGATTATGCTTTTTTGCAATTGACATTATAGTTTCCATATCAGCTGGCAGTCCAAGAATATGAACCGGTAATATTGCCCTGGTCCGGGGGGTGATTTTAGCCTCAATTTTTCTTGTATCTATCTGATATGTTTCAGGGTCTATATCAACAAAAACTGGAATTGCACCGGTTTGAATTATTGCAACTGCAGTTGCGATAAAAGTATATGGTGGCATTAAAACTTCATCTCCGCCTCCAATACCTAAATTTACCAAAGCAGCAATAAGGGCATTTGTACCATTCACTACCGAAACACAGCGTTTGGCACCATTAATTTCTGCCCATTTTTTTTCAAATTCAGTAACCACATCTGAACGAGACCATACACCGCTCCGGATAACTTTTAAAAGTAATTCTTCATCAGTTTGCGAATCCCATATAGGCCACTTAGGCCATGGTTTTGTCCTTACTTTTTCTCCTCCGAGAATTGCAGGAGTACCAGTATCAGAAGCACAACCGGCAATAAATGTATTAGTACCGCCAATAGCCATAGCAGTACCCAGGCCGGCAATTGAATTCTTCATTACAAATTCACGACGAGAGTATTTATTTTTTTCCATGATTAATTTATTTAAATTATTTATTGTTTTCAAAATATTACTTTTTGTATTGTGAAAGAATACATAAAGGCATAATTCGACACTAAAGCCAAATACTTATATGCATTCCCTTTTTCTTTCTGTAAACTGACATCTTAACCACGGCTTTCAGAATTTGAGTAACTTATTTATTGCATTCATGATTATCTTTTCTGCCCCTGGTGATACCCCTGAAGCTGTACCTGCTTCATAACCACCTTGTTTATAACCTTCTGCAGTACAAATATATCCTGCGCCATAATCTCCATACGCAGCCATGGCCACAAATAAATCTTTTCTGAAAGCTTTGGCATGTAACTGATACTCTACACACAATTCTCCAGGCATATGAAGTATCCGGATATTACCGGCATAAAGACAGGCAATGTCAATTGTAATTCCCAGCTGATATCTTTGTAACCAAATAAGATCTGATGCATTTTTTAATAAAAATTCCGGTTCTTTTGAATCAGGAGCGTTAGCAAGCATTTCAACATGCTTCGCCGGTGGAAGTAATACGGGTTCAACTCTCCATTGTAATTTATCAGAAGATATTTTTTCTTTCCGGGTTGCTTCCCATGCACGTTTCATTCCATCAGCCAGGCGGCTGGCAAGGACTTCCCTGTTCTCCTTTGACCCGTCATTATATTTTCCGGCGCCAATATTTCCCCCTGCGCCATTAAAATGGATATGGATGGCATCAGGTAAAGCAAGCTGACGATAAAACCTGGCAATTCCGGGAAAATCCGGATTTGCAATTCCTGTACGGTAATAACTTTGTGGATGGCACGCATAATAACTAAGTAATGCGACGGGAGAATCTTCATTCCAGAAACTAAGTAAAAACACTTTCGGATCAATTAATCCTTCCGGTTCAGCTCGTAAAGCACTATCCTTGCAGGCAGTCCAACGGGTAGCTTTAACTTTTCCGTCAGCCCCGAGTATCCGCCGGTTTGAAGCCACTTGATAAACAACAGCTTCACCATGCCCCACATGCGTAACAGGGACTGCATTCTCCATCGAAGCTATCACTGCATTTGCAAGTTTTATAATAAACTCCCGGGTGAACTTTCCATCATATGATCCGGGATCTAATCCCGCTTCCTTTAAAATACGTTCAGCGCCCAGATCACTTCGGGGAGCATCATGCTGATGCAGTGTATGAACAGCAACCCGTTCAGGACTCGTACCAACAGCCTCAGCAAGTGCCAGTTTAAATGCATCCTGGCTCTCCCCGGCTATGCCTATCCAGTCAATAGAACAAATTACAATCGGCAAACCTGAACCGGTAATAACAACACCCTTTGCGCGCAAACCAAGATCCCAGTTATTAATCATGGTATCATATGCTAAGCGGGTGCCTACAGGTGGAGTGGCATCAACATCAAAAACCGACAGTGCCAGGCCGGATGGTAAACTTTTATCAGATTGGTCCCCGGCTGATACAAACTGAACTATAAAAAAAAGAATTGCAAAAATGAACCGGAAATATACAATGTTAATCCCAAGTTCATTAATCCTGAATTTTGGTGAGGAAATCATCACTATATTAATATTACATTAATGGAAGATATAATACTCTTTTTTAAAGAATAGATTTTGTATGAAACTGAATATATAGTTATGTTAAATTTAATGAACTACGGATACGTAAATATACAAATTATAAATAAAATATTATATATATAAAAATAATTCCTACCTTTGTTATTCAAATAACAATATTCTGAGAAAGTTGCATTATCATCTTTCAAGGATTCTTAAAATCAATCTGATCCGGCAGTATAACTTATGGAAAAGAGAATCGGCACATTACTTATCGTTATCGGGGAAAAAGAAGCTATTTCACGTGTTAATGAAATCCTTTCCAATTCTTCAAATATAATTATAGGCAGGCAGGGCCTTCCTTTTCGTGAAAAGGATATTAATATCATTTCTCTTGTCCTTGAAGGAACAACTGACGAGATTGGAGCATTGACCGGCAGGCTGGGACGCCTGAAAGGAGTTGAGATCAAATCGGTTTTAATTAAAAATAAAGGACAAAAATCATGAAAAAGTTTTATTTAATTTTTCAATTTACTTTTATCACTTTTTTAGCCTGGGCACAACCTTATACTTTTGATGGAAGGGTGCAAAACAGCTCAAACGGAGAGCCTCTAGCCGGCACACACATAAGTATATATAATCTTAAAAATGATCAGCTTATATCGCAAGGCCTAACAGGAAAAGAAGGCAGGTTTTCCTTTTCCGGACTTAAAACAGATAGTATCAGGATAATTATTTCTTATGTAGGTTATAAACTTATTGACCAACAACTTATTCTTTCCGACAAAACTGTGTCCGAATATTCATTTGACATGTTCCCTTCAGCAGTCCCTGTTGGTGAAGTGACAGTAAGTGCATTCCGGAAAGATAAACTCCTTCGTAATGTTTCTATGCCACTTGCTGTAGTAACAGAAAGAACTATTGAGAAACTTTCTGCTTTTTCTATGGCAGATGTTGTACAAAATGAACCCGGATTATATCTTTCACGGGATGGTATTTGGGGAACAAGTGTAAATATCAGGGGACTGTCGGAAAACAGGATAGTTACTCTAATTGACGGTAACAGAATTGAAACATCAACAGATGTTGCCGCCGGCCTTGCCATGATCGATGTTTATGACATTGAACGAATTGAAGTTATTAAAGGCTCGGCTTCATCACTTTACGGTACCGGTGCAATGGGAGGGGTTATAAATATCATAAGTAAAGACGGGCATTATAATGACAAATTTACTGCCGGAGGAAGCATTGCAGGGTCATATCATGCGGTTAATCAATTAATGACAAGCAATGCCTCCTTACACATGGGCGATCAAAAGTGGAACATGCGCCTTTCAGGTACATTCCGGGATGCGGAAAACACTAAAACCCCTCAGGGAGAATTAGCGAACTCACAATTCATGGACAATAATATATCTGCTAAGTTAGCTTATAAGCCTGCCGATCATCATGAAATTAAAATTAATTATCAGCGATTTTTTGCGAAAAATGTTGGAATCCCGGGAGGTAAAGCTTTTCCCGCTACAGCCACAGCAACTTTTCCAAGAGAACTTCGTGATATGTTCTCCGTAATTTATGAGATAGAAAATCCCGGCCATAAATTCCATGAGATTAAAATAAAATATTTCCATCAATATATTTTAAGAGAAGTGGAACTTAAGCCAAATCCCAATGCAAGCACTTATCCTTCCGGATACCATACCACTGACGGGGTACATTTTCAATCGGGATGGATTGCAGGTAATAATAATTATATTACTGGTGGTATTGATATATGGCAGAGGCATCTCAGAACGGAAAGGAGAAAACTTGTTAATCAACCGGTACTTGATAACGAAGGTAATATTATTGAAATAAATAAAATTGAAGTGGGAGAAATACCAATTCCTGAATCATGGCATCGTAATGCGGGAATATTTCTGCAGGACGAAACAAGAATGCTTCATGATAAACTAAAACTTACAGCAGGCGGACGTATTGATTTATTAAATGTTAAAAATGATCAGGTTGTTGACCCTTTATACAGAATTTTAAACGGAACAAGAACAGATAATCCTCCAAATCAGCGTTTAACTTTTCATGCAGGCAATGTTACAGGCCTTTCATGGAGCGCCGATCTGGGTTTCTTGTATAATCTCAGTAAAGATGCCGATATTACCCTGTCTGTATCAAAAGCCTTCAGATCACCTTCACTTGATGAAAGATTCAAATACATAGATTTAGGAGCTTCAGTATTATTGGGAGATCCGAATCTAAAACCTGAACATGGATACTTTTTCGATTTAGGAACAAAAATATGGAAAGACAAACTCCAGGTTTCAGCAAATGCTTTTATGAATACAATGACCAATCTCATAGTTGAAATGCCGGGTGAAGCATCTTTTCCGCTGGTATCGGATCCTGAAAACAGTATTACGGTTCCCGCACTGATCAATTCAAATGTTGACAAGGCATTATTATACGGATTTGACATGAGTATTCATTATAACTTCTGGAAAGGCATGGTTTTCTTTTCATCATTTTCTTATGTAAGAGGAGAAGATACCAAAAACAATAAACACCTCCCCATGATCCCGCCAATGAACAGCAGAACAGGGATCCGCTACAATCTTCCAAAATGGTTCGATGCAGAATTAACTGTTAATATGACTGCTGACCAGAATAAAATTGCCGAAGGTGAATCTGTTACCAAAGGATATGCAAAGTATGATCTTGTTATATTCTCAAATCCTGTAAACCTTAATTTAATGCGCCTCATTCTTACGGCAGGTATCGAAAACCTTACAGACAGGGCTTATATAAATCATCTGGCATCAAATCGCGGATTTATTAAATATGAACCCGGACGAAATATGTTTGTCAAATTGAGGGTTGAATTTTAAATAACCCAGCTAAATAAACATAACTTATTAATAAAAATCAAACAAAATCACATTTTCGCAGCAATATATCAAAGCAGAAATATAAAACATTTTCATAATCCGGTATAAGAAAATGGACTATTAAAGTATTACTTAAAACATATAATTAAACTGAATAAAAAGTATTATTTTTGAATTTTATAAAATCAAAAGTAAGATATTACTGCCATTCACCGGAAGGAAAAAACAATCATGAATTCATATTATTTGTTATTGAAATGGATCTGCATTAAATAATTAAATTATTTCAGCATTAATATTTTTTATCATTTACGAAAACAGTTTATACATTAAATATTTAAGGAAACTATTTATATAAAATGAGTAAGATTAAGGAACTTACAATATGTTTAGGAAGCTCTTGTTTTGCCAGGGGAAACCGTAAGACACTTTCCATAATACAAAATTATATTAAAGAAAATAAACTGGAAGGAAAAGTTAAATTCAAAGGAAACCATTGCTTTGGAAATTGTAATCAGGGGCCTGTTTTAAAGATAGATGATCATATTTACGAACAAGTTTCAGAAAGTATTATTACTGCTATTCTTGAAAAAGAATTAGGGAATTTGTAATTATCTTAAAAGGATGAATAACTAAAACTAAAATGCAGTATTTTAACAATAAAGATGAGCATCTTGTTTATAATTATTAATTTTAAGTTAAGTAATTATTTTTTAACGAGTGAAACCATTATTAAGTATACAAGAAGATAAATGTACAATATGTCTCGCATGTGTTAATGCATGTCCTGTTAATGCAATACAAGTGAAAAGTGATCATGCTTTTCCGATAATAGTTTCTGAACGTTGTATTGCCTGTGGAAGTTGTATTGAAGCATGTCCTCCTGAGGCTATTGTATATCTGGACAGTAAAAATGAGACAAGGGGGCTTCTAAGCTCCGGAATTCCTGTTGCCGCTATTTTGGACCCTTCAATTGCAGGTGAATTTCCCGATATAACTGATTACCGAAAGTTTGTGCGTATGATCCGTGAATTGGGGTTTCAGAAGGTTATTGAAGTATCTTTTGGGATTGATTTATTAGCAAAAGAATACAAAAAATTATTTGAAAATCACAGAGGGAAATATTATGTAATGTCGAATTGCCCTGTTGTAATTATGTACATTGAAAAATACCAGCCTGAACTTATTCCAAATCTTGCCCCTTTACTAAGTCCGGCTATGGCAACAGCTAAGGTGGTAAGGAAAAAATATGGGGCTGATTACAAAATTGTTTATATCGGACCATTAATTGCACATAAAAGTGAAAATGAAAGAGGAAATGGAGAGGGTAAAATTGATTCAGTACTAACATTTACCGAATTAAGATCATTATTCTCTGAAAACGGGATTGATGAAAAACAAATGGAATATAGTGATTTTGATGCCCCTTATGGTTATACAGGTGCATTATTTCCAATAGCATCAGGTATTGTTAAGGCAGCTGAAATAAATGATGACCTTCTTACGGGCAATATAACTACCGTTGAAGGTGAAGCACTGATGAAAGAGGCATTAAAGGAATTTCAATTTGATATTCACAAAATCAAGTCTCATTTTAATATTTTTTATACCGAATATTTAATGGGACCAGGTACAAGTAAGCAGGGCGAAAAATTTATCCGCCAGGCAAATGTCAAGGAATATGCAAGAAAAAGATTGAAAAAATTCAATATTGAAGAATGGCAAAAAGAAATTGACGAATTTTCAAATCTTGATTTCACAAGAGATTTTAAAAATGATGACCAAAGGATCCCGGATCCTTCTGAAGAAAAAATACAGGAAATCCTGGGTATGCTAAAAAAGGATCATGTAACAGATTTTGGGTGTGGTATTTGTGGTTTCAATTCATGCAGAGATTTCGCAATTGCAATTGCTAAGGGAATTGCAATACCTGAAATGTGCTATACATATACTACTAAAAATAAACAAGATTATATTCAGTCATTAAAAATATCGAACGAGAAACTTGCCCAGGCTGAAAAAGCTTTGCGAGAATCAGAAAAAATAGCACAGAAAGAAAAAGAATCCGCCAAAGAAGCATCTGAAATAATTTCTGCCATGCTCCAAAAGCTTCCATCCGGAATTGTTATTCTCGATGAAAAGCTGAAAATTATTAATGCCAATCAAAGTTTTATTGAGCTTCTCGGAAGTGATGCCA
>CAZLXM010000027.1:40025-41255 GCA_964563105.1 uncultured Bacteroidaceae bacterium | reverse complement strand
GATGTTAAAGAGGAGATTATTCTATTCTCAGCAGCACTATATAGTGAGCTAACGCCTGTATCAAAACCAATAGCAACATAATCAAAGCCAAATTTCTTTACTACATAATCAATATGTTTCATAAATGCGGCAATATCTCCGTTACCACCGAGATACTTTGGAATAGCTGTTATACCGATGAATCCACCCGTATCAGCAATGGCACTTATAACATTGTCGGGTTTTGAACGGACAACCTCATTAAGGGTCGCAACTGAACTATGGCTTGCTACAATTGGCTTCTTTGATATTTTTGCTGCATCCAGACTTGTCTTCCATCCTGAATGAGCGATGTCGGCAATAATTCCCACCTTATTCATCTCTTTCACAACGGCCTTTCCAAAATCACTTAACCCTCCGTCAAAAGTCTCACCACAACCATCACCTATAGGATTACGCCTATTATAGGTCAGATGCATCATACGTATACCAAGCTGGAAGAAAACTTTGATATACCTTAATTCTTCCTCAACTGATACCCAATCCTGTGGTAACGGCACCCCATTTCCTGTAAAATAAACTGCATGTTTGTTTTTCTTCTTAGCCAAAACGATATCTTCCGGAGTGACTGCTTTGATTACAATATCTTTCATCATGTCGGTAACGTAAGTACAATAGGCTAAACGTTTAATTAATCTGCTTATAGAATTACTCTCTTCACCAGCATTCGTGAATACACAGGTTACCCCGGATGCTTTCCAGAAATTTTCGAATTCCTCTCTTTCCTTTTGAATATTTACCATGCGCGTATAAATATGATCCAAGGTCATGTCATTAATCTCAATTTGTGAAGCATTAGTATTTATTGCTGTAGCAATTGTTGTTCCATCAACTGCTGCTCTAGGCATTTTGCCATACGCATCAAATACCAGTGAATTTCTGTGCAATTCAAGCCCGTGTTCCAACTGAGATTTTGTTGGCTTGAGGATTTTCAGAGCAACCTCATATGCCGTTTTTATTTGATCGGTCACTACGAATGAATCATCTTTTGGCTGCATTAGTTTAGATAACATAGTGTCAAATGTATTTGTTGAAGGTAATACAGTTAATCCAAATGTAGTTTTTAAGAATTTACTACGTGATATATTACTTTTAAGCATCGATTTGGTTTTTATTTATTCTTCATTGTTGCAGCTTTTGCAGCTTCAACCCAGCTTTCATATATAAAATTATTCTTTACATTTTCCCATT
>CAZLXM010000027.1:0-40015 GCA_964563105.1 uncultured Bacteroidaceae bacterium | reverse complement strand
CGCTAGATCATCCCTTGTTAATCCCGGTATTCCTGTACCTAAAGCTTTAACACCACCCTCACTATTCTCGTTTGAATATACAGGATCTAACACAACACCATTTTCTCTTGCCCATTTACTTATATGTGTGTCCGGCATTCTCTTAATATCATCTTCTGTCCAAAATGGTAAATCAAGTTGTTTTTCTAACCATATTATCACTGGCTTTGTCACAAAATATGGTCGATGGCCGCCTTCTGTGAAACCATATTCAAACAACCCTTTTGAACTACCTCTATAGGTAACAGTACGATCAAACATTTCATCAAAAAATTTCCATGATCCAGGTGGAGTTGCAGATATTATATTATCCTGAAAACCATTATAAATTAATGTCGGACCCCTAGATGCATGAAGGGAATAAATAATCACTGGCCGATCACCCAGAAATGTCAATGACTGATATGGTATTCCTTGACACATAGGTTTACTTTTATCCCAATATCCTCCAATACCATCAAGATTACCTCCCCCTACAAGGACCACCGCATGAAGTCTTGTATCTATCGCTCCAGCCAAGGATAATACGAACGATCCCATAGAATAGCCCATGGCACCGATTCGGCTTTTATCTATTTCAGCTCTTTGTGAAAGACAACTAACCGCCTGCATTACTTCAGACACCATCAGCCCACCCATACGTCGCCCCATCTCAATTGGCTCAAGGCGTACATCATGAGCCCTTGTCCCAGATTTACGATTTATGTTACGCTCGCCCTCACCTATTGGGTCATATGTAAGTACTGCTGATCCTGACCTAGCTAATAATATTCCACAATAGAATGCATACCATGAATATTTATCTCCACCATGCCCATTGACAACTATAAGTCCCGGAATTTTACCAGCAGGCCTGGGGTCTGGAAGATAAAGAAGGGCAGTAACTCTCAGTCCAAGTAAAGTATTATAAGTTATCCTTTCCACTGTAACACCAGCCATCGGACTAAATGTTCCATGTAATTTTACATCCAGTTCTGGCAACTCATCAGGGATAAATAATGCTGAACGTATCTGATTACGATGATCCCACTCCTCTGAAACATCAGTTTTCTGTGCCGGTAATTCCTGCAACAAGATAAAATTAAGACATATAATAATCACTACTTTAACTCTCATGACATTTATTCGCTTATTAGGTGTATAATATGATTTGGTATTTCTCAATTTACCAAGACTTTTAATTTCTGTGATGGATTAAAATTCCGGGTCAGATCATTGTATTTAATCCAAAAATAGGGTAATACATGAGTATTTTTATGTTCTTCCACATATACATCCCTGCTAATCCATGTATCCAGGGCTTCCTTTATCAAACTGTTTTTATCATTATTTAATTGATTATCACCCGCCTTTGGGGTTTTACCCTTTTCCTCCAGTAAAGTATTTGCTTTAGCAGCTTCATCAAGGTTGAATATTCCTCTGTCCAGAGGTATTCCCAGTGCGATTAACTCTTTCGCTTTCTGTACAGCACTTACAGTTAATTCAGTATATTTAAAACCGCTCCTGATAAACTCCACTCTTTTCCTGTAAATATCATTATCAGCTGCTGTTACTGCCTTATCCAGGTCCTGTCGGCATTCTTCAATTAATTCCAGTGTATATAGATCAAGTATATTCGTTGTTCTGATATGACCCGCATCAATGTTCTTCCCTTCCATTGTGGTTTCAATCCAAGCTGTTTCCATTCTTTCAAAATATTGTTTGATATATCTGCCTGCTCTTCCAAATCCTTTTTCAAAATAATCATCAAGGATTTTTTGTTTATCAAGGGAAGTGTCCCACAATAATTTACCTGCTACATAATAGTTAATCCCATTGGTCGCAAATTCATTCCCGGATTGTGTCTGATAAAGGTCTACTCCTATTTCATACAATTCTTTAATGTTCTCAGCGTAAAGAGAGACAGCTATCCTCGGCAATCCCGGCCATGAACCATTGATATAGTATTCATATATACCCATTCTATTTGAGACATCTTTCCAAATCTTGATATTATTCATATTTTCCTTTTTTGACTCAGAATTTGCATTCATACTTGCATGCATTGTAAATTGTGGTATAACCATTGGATTAAGAGAAATCTTTTCTGGTGGCAATTTATATAATCCATAAGCAAAACAGACAATATACTTATCTGGATACTTTTTCTGAACTATTTCTGCAACCTGATTAATATATGTATATATTCTGTCTGTTATTGAAGAATTTTCTGATAGCTTTTTTCCATCAAGAAAACTGGCATCCAATGCCTTGCATCTCTCACACTCACAATATCCATACCCGTCATTCATCGACATGTTAACTGCATCATGATCAGGATGCTTATCAAAAAATTTTGTGGCCCATTCTCCTGCAATACGAATAACATCCGGATTTGTAGTACATGGCTGGCTACCATGTTTATGATCATAATTCGGCCCAGGAACATCCCTCTTACCATTAACCAGAGCATAATATTCCGGATGAGACTTAGCATAAATATCTCCCGGAAATATCTCCGACAACGAATGCCCGCCTGAAATTTTCAGCCCACCCCATTTGTTCCTCTTTTCCCACAAATATACTTCTGCCTGATGATCTTCTGTTATACCCAGTAAAAGCTCCCGGGCATGCATCTCTGTCGGTCCGGTCGTGGCTCCCCAGAGAGCTCCGTCCGGCCCCAGATTCCTCCACTTAAAATCAGCCTGCTGGGTGATATCTATCTCACCAATCCGTATAGTCCTGGATCGTGGCACAACTTCACCAAGTTCCCCAGGCCAGAGCCAGCGAATACCAAGATAATCCTCAAGAAAACTGTAAACAGCAAACTGGGTCCCAATATCATCATAACCCAATAAAATTATATTACCATCCAGAGTCCTGATAATAAAACCTTCCTTCTCCAAAGATTTTGCTGAAACCCCTAAAGCTTCAATTGCCCTGTTAGGTCCTACATATATCTTAACCCCACTTAATCCATCCTTGTCTTTCGTGATTTCTATCTCTGCTCCGGAAATCTTATTTATATAGTTTTTTAATTCTTCAGCAGCAAAAAGTACTTCATTGCTCGCTCTTTCATCTACAATAATCTTCGCGGAAGAGTGTCCCTTTTTACTGATAATAATTTCCTGTGAGGGCCACCTGTTGCAAGCAAATGTCAGCAGAACTAATATCAGCAAAATACGAATCCTAACAGATCCTATTAATACTTTTTCAATGTTTTTCCCTTTAATCAAAGCTTCATTCATAATCTAAATTTTAGTTTTATTGTATTCAAAATTGCTTATGATAACAATTATCGGTGGAATAACCTTACCCGATTTAATTGTTTTTTAAGGCTATATAAACTTGTTTTACCGAAATACCTTATTATACTCATATGCAATGTTACCTATATAAGCGACTGAGTTATTCTTTATCCTTATATCAGAGAATATAATAAGAGGATAAAAACACCGATGACTGACATATCCATAACCTTAACCTAATAGATACATTGGATTCAACTGGTAAAACATAAGTTTTGCTGCCTTTATTCCAGAATTTTATGATTAACAGAATCAACCCAAAGGACTACTACTTCCTTACGTGAATATCTTATAATAACATTTCTCAAAAATCAGCAGCCTCGGTTTCAATCCTGCCTGTAACGTCAATTTTTGCATTTATAAAAAGCTTCTGTTCCTGGCTTTAGTAGCAAGCTATACAATCTGTTTTGAATAATCCAAGATTCTTTCTCTGGTTAAATGATGAACCTCAATTGAACTAATCTTGCTTAATATACTATAAATAACTCTTGAAATTATATACTTTCGCACTATGAATATAAAACTTAGGCTTGGTCGTTGAAGGCTGTTGTGTAAATATAAACAATGCCTCTCCCTGATAAGGCTGATAAAGCAATAATTCATCGCGGTTATCACCACATACGTCAACTGGTATTGCCTGAACAGCAAGATGTTGTTTACTCGTACCGGCATTTAATGCTTGTTTTACCATTTCATCGTACTTCCCAAGACTTTGTACAATGTTACCTCTCCCATCAACAATAATACGATCAACTGGAATCCAAAGGGATTCAACTCTTGATGAGATCCAGTTTATTTTCATAGGGGTATCCGGATACTTTCGGTCACCTGACAGATCCTTTAGGCCTGCACGATGCTGAAATGTAGCTAATTGTGATCCGTCCTTGGCGTTGACTGTAAGAAAATCCCCAAAATGTCCGCTGCGGAGGATAATAACCTCCTTACCGGGATGTTCCGGTATAAAATTGCCACCCCATATGCCCTGACCATGAGGAACTTCTTCTTGAGTTTTTTCCCATATAGTCTTTCCAGCTGGATCAACACAATATGCAGGTCCTGTTCCGCAAATAGAATACAATATTTTTGTGTCTTCCCCTTCTTCATAAATCACATCTGTAAAATCTGTATGTGTGTTAACCTCACGATTATATAAAACTGATCCATCATTTTTAATTACAATCCCGCCAAGAATTATTTCATCATTTCCATCAGAGTCTATATCCGCAATCGTAGCATGATGAGTTGTTTCTGAAGGCTTAAGACTAACACGCCATAAAGTATTAAGTGAATTATCCAATGCAACCACAATTGGTTGAATAGGATCTGTGTCACTATATTTCAATATTAAAGAAACAGGTTTATCTTTCCCATGTAAGTGAGCAATCATTATATTTGATGTTGGCCTATTTTTTTCTTTTCCGATAAAATCTTTTTCATTACTAAATAAAGGAGAAGGAATAGATTTTTTTACTGATCCAGTTTCACCATCAAGTATATACAAAACAGGAGATCCATCATTCCAGAATTCAGTTAAAACTTCCGTCTTACCATCATCATCAATATCATAAATTGTACACATACCTCGACATGGATTAATATCTTTTGTATAAGCAACATGGCCATGACTTGTAATTAATGAGTCTCCAAACTGCCATAAAAATTTACCTTCACTATCGAGTGCAATTAAACGCAAATGACATGAATATGGGCCTAAGTAAGATAAGGTAAAATCGACTTTACCATCATTATTAAGGTCACCAACTGTTGGAAAAGAACCTTTATATTTACTAATATCAATTTGTTTGTAAAGTAGAGGATCTTTATCTGATAAGACATCATATAGAGCCAAAGCAAGATTGCGACCTGATTCTTTAAAGCGTTCCTGACTCCAACCACCAGGCTCATATATATATGGATAAGATACTCGAAGCCCCTCCTCGCTTATAGCCCACAAGCCTATTTTACCTGGTGGACCATTTGCAACATTTATCTTAAATCCACTCTCTGGGCCACAGCGAATAACATCAGGTTCTCGGTTCATAAGTGCCATTGCGTATTCATTCGTCCTGGCTTCCTCTATTGGTGTACGCCAATTAGCATGTTTTTGAGGACCGTGCATATCCCATAAATAATCAGCTTTACCATCTGTATCCGTTATCATCGCCTTTTTTAATATATCAATTGTTGAAAACATTCCATCAGTGTTCCAAACGCGATTGTGATCACTCAACCCAGCAGAATATATTTCAGGATTACCTCTATAACAACCATCACTCTTAGCACCAGGATCCGGAGCAGCTTTCAAATTGATATTATTAACAACTTGATAACGGCCTTCTGGATTTACATCGGGATAAACATAAAATATTGCTTTCTTCCTTAAGAGCTCAGCTTCAGGTTCAATTCCAGCAAGAAAATTTACCATACCTTCGAGAACCCAATTACCAGTCATCTCGCAGCTATGTTGCCCAGCTATAAGGATCATTTTTACTTTAGTTTCATTTTTTACATGTGGGTCTGTAATCTGATATCCGAATATATTTTGTGGTGGAATTTCCGGATCTTCCGCAAAATTTGAATTTTTAGGCCAGCCGGGAGTTCTTCCTAATATCATCTGCTTATTGCTACTTAAAGTAGGATTTACCCACGGAAGTTTATTTACTAATTTAGTATGGCGAGCAATCATTTCAGGTGTATATGCAGGCACTCGTTCTTCCAGAATTCGCCATGCTTTAATAACATAATAATCATAAAATTCTTCATAAGGATAATTAAAGTAATCCTTGGAAATCCTTTTTGACTGGTTAATACCACATGACCATAAAATGATTGTGATCAAACTTGATAATAAATATTTTTTATTCTTCATCACAGACTAATTAAACTAATTCTGGCTAATTTTAATGAGAAAATTTTTTTCTTAAAGCTAATTTTTTAATTCAGGCAATATAATTTGTTTGTTACTCAATCTTAGAATTTCTTTTAAAATAATATTATTGAATAAATCTACTTAATATAATGGGAGGGATTTTCATCTTGCCATTCATTTACACCATCACGCAATCTGTTCCTAAAAGTAAGTGTATCTTGAGCATAGCAAGTATTACCATCATCATTTTGATACTTGTAATTTAAAAATATTTTTCTTTCCTGAAGTAACTTTGCAGCATTATATGTACTTGGGCCATTTGGTTCAATATAAAATGAAGAACCTGGTGCACTGGAAACAAAAATATTTGTTCCATCCAAAGTAAGTATTATCTCTTTTTTGGATGTTGATGTTATATCGCTATATCCATTTGTTGAAACAGCATTTGGTGCAACAGTTTTAAGTATCCATATCTTATTATCAGGTTGTGATACATAAGTAGGATAAACAATAGTTTGAACAACATTATCTAGTGGATCTTTCACTAAAGTAACTCCACCATGAAGGTAATTACCAAAAAGCATGTTTTCATATTAAATTGCTATCACCGCTGAACGTTTTGTATCAAGAATTGAATCAGCATCAGCACTGGTAATAAGAAAAGGAATTGCATAAAAGGGATCAATAGTTAAACTATCAGCTAGAAAAGTGGATGAATCTACTTGTATCGTAATCATTCCTTGGTGATCTCCCTTACTAATTATAAATGTATTGGGATTACTCATTGTGTAATAGGATGAGGGCATTGGTTTTAGCTCTAATAAAGAACTTACCGGGACACTAATATGAGGATGACTGCTAGATTTCATGGATTCCAGAATATCAGGAGTAATCAAGCTATTATCAAGAATAAAAGAAACATTTCGATCCCTTGTATTTCTTAAAACGCCTCCCAATTCTGCACCAACCTTTATTTTTAACCCTTCGCCTACCACAACCGAACGAACATTAATTTGATAAGGGAAAAAAACAGCATTAAAATCATAATCTTTAACGTAATCTTCATAACACGATGATAAAGATGCTGTAAGCAATAAAAAAAATAATAATTTCTTCATTTGTTTATTTTATATTTTATACGTATAATAAAACACTATAACTGAGAACTTTTAATAATAATTATTTCATAATCTTTGTTTAATCCCATCCATTCCATCCCTCATTTTGAACAAGTTTGCTAACTCTTAAAATTTCTTGATATGGAATAGGCAGAAATGCCGATGAAAAAGAACGTGCTCCGACTCTATAATTAAAATCGTATGTAAACGTTTCAGTGCCATCATTCTTTTGGATAGAAACACCATGGACGGTTTTATTAAGTTCTGATAAATCCGTTGTCCAACGACGTAAATCAAAAAATCTTAACCCTTCGAAGCAAGTTTCAATTCTTCTTTCGTTTTTAACTAATATATCAAAGGCGGCCTCTCCAGCAGCTGCTACTTCCTGCAGATATGCATCGGGTTCACTGGGAACAGCAATTGATATGCCATTTTCACCATCTGGCGTTTTCCTTGCACGAAGGTATTGCAAAGCTGTTCTAGCTGACATCCCATATTTTGCCTCATCAATTGGGCCAACAACATGATTTGCAGCTTCAGCAAAAACCAGACACATATGTGCCCAACGTATAAAAAATTTTGAATGAGGTTGACGACTGATAGTTGCGTCAGACCAGTTAAGCCCCATATAAACAAATTTTTTAATATGATAATTAGTAAGGCTATTAGTAGATTTTACTCCGGCTGCATCTTTACCACCATTCATCCAATTCTGAAAAGTATACATCAACGCACCTGTATTATTCTTTTTAGCAAGTGAATTGTTATAAAAGATTGTGCTATAAAAACGCGGATCACGATTTTTATATGGATTTTCGGGATCATATCCTCCTCTGTTAGCAGGGTCATTAATAGGATAACCGTTTTTCATGGGAAATGAATTAACTAGTTCCTGTGTAGCACCTATAACACCATTCCCTTGGAAACCGCCTGGATAAAACATACGTTCCATAGCGTCATTATTATTCTGATATCGTGCTGAAAAAACTATCCCCGGAAAATTAGGATTAAACCAATTAACTTGGGTTATCGGATTAAATCCGCCTGTCACATTATCAACATTTAGTTTAAAATCAATTACCTTTTTTGCATTTATTGCTGCACTATCCCAGCGTGATATATCATTAGAAGGATTAAATCTAGGACTTGCCCAGGTAAGATAAACATTGGCTTTAAGAGCCAAGGTAGTAATTCCGTCCATTCGCCCCCAATATTTACCTCCAGCATAGAGTAAATCATTCTGATTTTCCACAAGAAAGTCACGATGCGCAAGTGGCAAATATTTTAAGGCTGAATCACAATCTTTAATTATTTGTCTGACACATTCATCATAAGTGTTACGAGAAATATTGATTTCCTCTAAATAATCCAAAGGCTCAGTAATTATTGGGAAACCAAGCAATTGACCATCATTACTTTTACCTCCAAACTTTTGAAGAAGATCCCATTGAAACCAAGCTCGTAAGGCAAAGGCTTCACCTTGCAAACGTCTGGAAAGAATATTGTTCAAATGTTTATCTAAAAGAAATCTTGTATTATATCCTTTATTATCTTTCAGGAACATATTAGTTAAATATATGGCTCTATAATTCCGATCCCAAAATGTAAGAAACGGATCCTGATTAGTAGTCAGTGTGCCTTTTGACAATCTGTTTATCACATGAGTGGAGCTTGTAAGTTCAGCATTATCAGTAGCACCCTCAAGATATGCACCCTCATTGTCATTATAATTTCTTGGCATATAATCATAACAGCGACTTATCAAGCCCTGAACCATATCTTGATATTCCCATATGTCTTCTCTTAGATAATCCGCATTTGGATATGGTTCTAAAAAATTAATGCATGAGGTAAAAAAAATTATGATCATTCCAGTAAAAATAAATATTCTATTTTTCATATTTATCAAAATTAAAAAGTTATTTTAACTCCACCTGTAAATGTTTTATTCAATGGATAAACAGTTATACCAGAAGAAGGTGATTCAGGATCAATATCTTTCACTTTGGACAGGGTTAATAAATTCGCACCTCTTGTAAAAATCCGTATTTCTTTTGCCCCAATAGTTGAAGTGATTTTTACAGGTAAATTATATGCAACTTCAACATTTTGGAGCTTAAAATAATCTCCGTTCACTAACCAGAAATCTGAGTTGACAAAATTGTTGTTTACCTTGTAATAAGTCAGCCTTGGATACTTTCCGCCAATATTGTCTCTGACAAACATAGAATAATTATCATCCCCCCATCCGTTCCAATAATAAGCGTTATTTAAAGGCAGATCAAAGAATGCACTTCCTGTACCTATAATGGTTAATTCAATATTTTTATATATAAAATTTGCATTCAAGGAATAATAAAGACGAGGAGAAGTATTACCTAAAGCACTTTGGTCATTATCATCAATAGCATTATCACCGTTCATATCCCTATATTTAAGATCCCCTGCTTTAAGAACAGCGTCATATAATTGAGGAATTAAAAGTGTTTCTTCATCTGTTTTGAATTTTCCTAAGTAAGTTTGACCCCAGTATGTATCAGTTGCTCTACCGGTTCGTTTTTGATAATTAAATCTATAATCAGGTTCATCATATTTAACATATTTTGAATTTTGAACTGTAGCATTTCCACCAAAAGAATACCTGAATTTTTCTTTTCGATCCATATACTGTATTCCTGTCTCAAAACCTTGATATCTAATTTTGTTATTATTGTAATTTGGAAGAGTATACGAAATACCAGCCATATAAGGCGTAGAATTTACAAGTTGAGTAATTATTCCCTCACGAAGGTTATTATAATAATTAAACTCAACTGATAATTTCCTCTTCATAAGTAATCCATCAATGCCTACTGAAATCTCCTTTCTTTTTTCCCATGTTAAATCTTTATTACCCAATCTGTCAGGATATGTAACATAAGGGACTTCTGTTTGATCACCGAACCACAAATTAGTGGAATATGGGCCAAAAACAGTGCCAGTTGAACGTACCCAACTGTCCCTAAATAAGAAAGGAGATCTAAAATTTTCCTGACCTATGATTCCTGCCTGGGCTCTAATTTTAAGAAAATCTATAAACTTAATATTTGATATAAAACTTTCTTCTGAAATAATCCAGTTTGCTCCAATTGATGGAAATATCCCATATCGGTTGTTTTCGCCCAAAGTATATGTTCCTGCATAATTTAACACCCCTTGTATTGTATATCTATCATTATAAGTATATTTTAGATTCAGGATTGTTGAAGTGGTACGCTGAGGTTCTGTTATACCATCCTTGGCTATATTGTACATAAAATAACAAAGCGAGGATTGAATATAATGCATGTCATAACTTTTTCCATAACTTAATTTTTCATAAAATGCATACCTTTGATGATAATAATCGTGAAGGTTCCTTAATTGAGGTGCGTCAACCCCATCATGAACTTTAGTTAAAAGTATGGTATCATTCCCCATAGATGTTTTTGTAGGTGTGACAATGTATGCAAAATAATCCTCTGCTGTACCTTTCCTTAATATATTATATGCATCAAACGCAAGGTACGTATGTGAAACTAAACCAGGAATTATGCTAACCATATCATAATCAAAAGCTACTTTAGCAGCACCGTGCCTTCCTGTTTCAATATAGGAGCCATTTCTTGTTAATGCACCAACCGGATTTATAGGATAAAGAGAACTTACCCCATACCAAGGATCTTTAAGTGAAGGATCATTTTTGGCATAGACAGGAAATGCATTTGGTGGTATCCTTCTTATATCATTTATAGCATAATTGAATTCTAATAGATTAGTATACCCACTGCTTTCAGCAGTTGCATAACCATAATTTGGTGATCGGTTGAATGTAAGGCCTCCATATATATCAAACTGTACATTAATAAATTCATTAATTTTCATATCGATATTTGAACGAACTGTAAGACGATTAAAATCAGATACTGAACCTATTTTAAAATTATCACCTTCTCCACTGTATCCTAGAAATGAAGCATATTTTACCATATCACTTCCTCCTTTTGAAAATATGTTTGCTTTTCTGAAAGATCTTGACTTTTTAAGCAACAATTCTCTGAAATTGACACTTGGATAATATAAATCAAAAGGATCATTTTTAGCGTAAGAGTTAATATCTGAATCTGAATAGAGTGGATTTAATCCATCATTTTCTCTAGCGATATTATTAAGCCTCGCATAATCAGCTCCATCGACATACTTAGGCATTCTGTCAATCAAGCTAACACCATCTTCAACATTAACAGTCATGATTCGTTCGTTCGCCATTCCTCGTTTAGTTTTAATATAAATGATACCGTCAGCTCCTAATGGCCCAAATAATGTCTTATCAACAATATCTTTAATAATTGTTACTGATTCCACTTCCATAGGATCTAGCTGCATTTCAGTAATATCTGTTGGGATATCATCAATTATATATATCATAGATCTGCCTCTGGCAAATACACGGACTTTATCTGTTATTCGATAGGAGCCAAGTTTTTCTTCTGCTGTCATTCCCGGCGAACCATTCATTTCTATAACATGAAGTCCTGTTTCAAGTCCCGTTAATGAATTCCGAAAATCTATAGTAGGATATTTTTCAAGCTGTGAGCTCATAATCTTATTTGAACTACCTGTAAGTAAGCGTTTCTTCTCGACACTAAAAGGATGGGGTATTTTTTCATCCGGCGAATTAAAGAAGACTGATTTTTTTAAAACAATAGTATTATCTTTCAAAATATCCTTTACAAAAGTTATTTTTTCAAAATAATCTGGAGTTTTAACTGATATAAGGTCTTCTGGCAAGGCCATAAAGGTTACTGAACCATTAGAATCAGATTCGGTATGTACTAATCCTTCTCCAATAATAACTTTAATGTTTGATAAAGGCACTCCATTATCATCAACCAGGTTCATATTCACCATAATCATTTTTTCACTAGTTTCTTTCTGGGCATTTGCTGTGATCGAAAAGAAAATATATAGTACTAGGACACTTAAAAGCTTTACTGTTTGAATAAATATATTTATAAGTTTCATCATATTATTTTTTATAGTTATATTACCATACTTCACCCGGTTCAAAATTTTTCATTTTGTAATAATCTTCTGTCAGGAAAGGAAGATAGTAATGTTTATCACCTAACCATCGGCTTTGATGATCAGCTGGTATGGGAGCACGTTGATATTTATATCCAGTAGGATATTCTTCAGAAACAGGGACCTTTTCAGGAATAATACCCATAATAGGCCCTGCATAAGCCTTTGGAGCATCCATCCATCTTCGGATGTCAAAAAAATAATGCCCTTCCCAACATAATTCAACGTTACGCTCGTTCTTAATTCTGGGACGAAATGCTTCTGTGCTAACAGTAAAACGTGATTGAACAGGTGCCATTTCATCTTCAGTCCACCTGCCTGGGCCATTCCTTATAAAATTGATGGCATCTACGGCTGACATTGAAGCACCAGGAGCAGGAACATTTGGCCCATAAGCTTCATTAGCAGCTTCAGCATAATTTAAATATAGTTCTCCAAGCCTAATCCATGGAATTGTATAAAGAGGTTTGATCTGATTTTTCACACTTTGATCGCCCCAATATTTTCTCATATAATATCCTGTATGAGTAATCCCCCAAACTCCTTCAATTGGTCTGAGTTCAGAACCATATGTAACACCATCAATTACTTCAGTATAAATCTTAGCCGTTCCATAACCCGCAATGGGAGCTGTATTGTAAATAATATCAATATAAAATCTTGGATCTCTGTTAACAAAAGGATCCTGCTCATTATAATGTCCTAAAGTTGTTGCTATTTCTCTATCTTCATGAGTATTCAATGGATCCCCCCATTTAGTTTCAAACCAATCAACACCATTTTGAGTAGGCATCATTCCTGCGTTTCTGGTAGGTGTATTAGAAAATACACCGTTTACCAAATTTCTGGTAATCCCATCTGTATAAGTTAATGAACCTCCATGTAATCCCCATAATTGTTCATTTGTGTATGTAGTCCCAATATAATTTTTTTTATAATCCGTTGCACTTAATAATCCATATCCATAGTCAAGGGCAACTTGGATAGCTTCCCAATTAGCAACAGCAGCAACCTCCCAATCAATTATACCTAGTTCATTATTTAGAGGACTTGCAGCAAATAAAAGTGCACGAGCTTTCATAGCTTTTGCTGCTACTCCATTAGGTACTGATTGTTCTGGATTGTTGAGATGTCCAGGCTGTCCGGGTAATGCATCTCGACGCATTTTTCCAGCTTTTTCAAAATAATAAGCTGCAGAATCAAAATCTGCGGCAATACGAATACATGTTTCATGTTTGGAAAGCCGAGGTATATCCCATTGATCATAAGGCCCTAATGGTTCAGTTAAATATGGCATAGGCCCCCAAAATCTAAAAAAACAAAAATGATGAAAGGCTCTAATAAAATGTGCACGTCCAGTTAAATCATTTATCTCCTCCTGCGTGCCGTCGGTCAATCTACTTATGTTTTTCAAAACTATATTACATATTCGAATATTTTTAAATGCATTAACAAGAATCGAATTATAATAATGTGGACCAACATTATCACCCAATGGCCCCCATTTATAATAAGGCCACCACATTAAATATCCTTGGTCAGCAAAGTCAGTGCAACAATCTAAGGCAGCATTAAGCGTGTTCATTGCAATATTGTGATTCCTATTAACTCCTGACCAAACATTATCGAAAAAAGCTTTTAAATTTACATATTTGGTAAAAACCTCTTCATCAGTCAAACCAGATTCTGGTGCCTTATCTAGATATTGTTCTAGGCAAGAAATCAGGAAGAATCCGTGTAAAACGATCAGAATAAATATTTTTATAGATTTTTTCATGAAAAAAGATTTAAATATTTAAAAACTTGCTTTAATCCCAAACTTAAGAGTTACCATATTTGGATATGACCAAAAAAGATAATCCTTTCTTTCAGGATCTCCTTCTATTAACTTGGTAAATGTCAATAGGTTATTCGCAGTTAGATATAAATTCAAATTAGAAACTCCTGCAAGATTTTGAAGAGATTTCATATTAAATGTATATCCAATATAGATATCTTTTAAACGGAGATAATTAGCATTTCTCCAATATCGATCTTCAATTTTTGCCCTATACCCTACAAGTTCATCACCACCTCCCCAGGCAAGTTGCGGCGTTCCTGCACTAGCAGAATAATGAAGCGTCGCATGTGTTGCATTTGGATTGTCAGGTCTCCAGTAATCAACCTGAGCAATATGAACACTTTTATTTCCCTGTGTGAATTCATTTTGGAAATTATCTGTAAAAAGAACGTATTTCCCTTCATTGCCCTGAAATAATAAACTAAAATCAAAACCTTTATAGGAAAACCCTCCAGAAATAGAATATGTTATAGGAGGATACTCTAATCCCTTAATAGGATAAATATCCAATGGAGTTATTGTTCCGTCAACTCGATAATTTAGATATTTATAATCTTTTAGATTAAGTTGATGAATAGAAATAGGTGCGGATTTATTATGAATATTATTTATTGATGTAAAATATTTACTACCAGTAAGAACAACACCATCGAAAATAGGAAAAAGGACACCATTAAAATCACTTTCGCTTGCTAAAGGTTTTCCAGCAGCTTTCACATAATCAGGAGCATATGGATAGTCAGCCTTATTAATAATACGATTCTCGTTAAATCCAAAATTACTTCTAATAAAATAATTGAAATCTGCTGAAACAATTTTATTAAATTCTGCTTCGAAATCAATCCCGTGCTTTTTGATACTACCCAAATTGAGCTCCTTGAAGGAATTACCCACCAGCATAGTAACATTTTTAGGTATCACCAACATTTTATCTCGATATTCATTAAAAAGGTCAATAGTAAAAGCAAAAAGGTTATTTAATAACCCAATCTCAAATCCTAAATCCCTTTTATGTGCTTCTTCCCATTGAGCAGTTGTATTAGGAGCCTTATCTTCAACAATATAGTTCCCGGATTTAATATATTCACTAATATAAAGCCATCTGTTTTTCGCAATATCGCTTCCAACCAATCCTTCAGAATATCGAATCTTAAACCTGTTCATCCAAGGCAATGCATCTTTGAAAAAAGGCTCCTCGGAAATGGCCCAACCTATAGCTCCTGAAGGAAAAATTCCAAATCTGTTACCAGGGGCAAAACGTTCAGAACCGGTATAACCAATATTAAACTCAGCAAAATATTTTCGTGAGTAATCATAATTTATCCTCCCTACTAAGGCAGCATTATAATAAGGAAAATCTAATCTCATATTACGTTGTTGAAGATTCATTAAAGCAATTCCTGAGATCGAGTGTCTATTAAAAGTATTATTATAGTTTAAGGCCATCTCATAATAAAAATCACTATAATAACTTGGATTAAGCCCTCCAACCTTAAGATTAACTTTTGGGGCCTTAAATACTTCGGGTCCCTGATTAGCTCTAAACCATGGATTTTCACCTTCTATACCAATCTTTTCAAAATATAATCTATATTGTGGTTTTACATAAGAAGCATTTAAAATCGTATTGTTAAAATAAGTATTTAATGAGACCTTACCTTTAAAAGAAAGTCCTTTAGCTATAAAGTCAAGCTTTTGATCCAAAATTAGATCGGTAAATAAAGTAGAACCAAGATATCTATTAAAAGAGCCATCATTTAAATTATTATATGGATTTGTCCAATTTTCTCCAAATGGAATAGCAAGCCTCATTCCAGAATCATCAGGATAATCAATATCTGGAACTTGTTCAAGTACCCAATCTGGGTAATAAGCTGGATATGTTCCAGGGCCAGTAAAATATAAAGTCCGCCATGCATGAGAAGCTGACACAGGAATGACAGGTTCGTTTTTTACGACAATATTTCCACCTAAATTTAAATTTAAATTTGTTGATTTTGTAAGAGAAAAATCAACATTACCACGGTAATTATACCTTTTATTCCAGAATCTTGTATCCTGATGACCCTCTTTGGTCCCTCTGAAAAGGCCATCTTCTTGATGATAGCCAAGTGACGCAAAATATTTTACAAAATTTGTTCCTCCCGAAATATTTAAATTTGCATTATAGGTTGGGGCAAATGGTAATACTAATTCATCCCACCAATTTACATTTGGATATTCAATTGACTTTAACGGGCTTGAAGGGTTCCTAAATTCTTCAAGCTCTTCTTGTGATAGCATCTGGGTAAACTTCTGATCATTCATAAGTGCAACATTCCACATGGACATTGTGGTATAGGAATCAACAAAAACTCTACCTCGTGTTGCCCATTGAATACCATATGAACCAGAAAAATCCATCTTTGTTTTACCCAATGTTCCCCTTTTAGTTGTAACAATTATAACTCCATTTGCTCCTTTTGCTCCAAACACTGCTGTTGCTGAAGCATCTTTCAGAACTGAAATGGTATTTATCTCATTGGGATCCATGTTTCTAAAATCACGTTCTACACCATCGACAAGCACGAGTGGACTACTTCCACTCCAACTTGAAAGTCCCCTTATAACTATCTCTGACATATTATCCCCCGGCTCACCTGTCTGTTGTATAGTCAAAACTCCTGAAAGCTTTCCAGCGATTGCATTCGTTACATTGCTTATGCCAGACTGGACAAGCGTGGCCCCCGTTATCTGTGAAATCGCCCCAACCACACTCTCTTTTTTCTGAGTTCCATACCCAACTACGACAACTTCCTCCATCCCAACTAACTCTTCTTCCATTATAATATGCAATGAAATCTTATCTGAAATATTAATTTCTTGTGTTTTCATTCCTACATAGGAAAACACAAGAGTTTCAGCCTCGAAAGGAACTTCAATACTAAAATTACCATTGATATCGGTAATACTACCAATGGTAGTACCTTTAACAACAATTGATACTCCAATTAATGGCTGCCCCAATCCATCAGAAACAAGCCCGGTTAAAACCTTTGTCCTTGGCTGGTCCAATACTTCGCTTATATGCTTTACCTCCTCTACAACAAAAGCAGATTTAGTTAAAGAAAGCTTAGGCAAAGCCAAAATAACTATCTGTCTGTCATAAATCTTAAAGCTGTTAGGGCTACTCAAAAACACCTGACTAAGTACTGACTCAACTGTTTCATCATGAACTGTTACAGAAACTTTACGGTTAATATCAACAAACTTTTCATTGTAAAGAATAATGAACTCACTATTGTTTTCAATGTAATGAAATACATCTTTAACACATTCATCCCTCAATTCAAAAGTAAACTTTGTAACTTGGGAATAAGAACTTGCAGATACTGATACAAGAGGGGCAATAATAAACAAGCTTAGCAGTTTTATCTTAAGTAGTATGCTAAACATGCTTTCTGAAAGAAAACATGTTCTTTCAGGTTTTTTTTTCATAATTTTGAATGTTTTAAATTAATTTTTTTAAGTTAATTCAACGTCGGGGGTTGGCAGACTCCCCGGTATTTTTTGTTTAGAGAAAGACTTTTAAAAAATCTATAGATTTAAAAAGGTAGAAAATATCTGTTTTGATGAGGAATTAATTTAATCATGTAGCCTGGAAAAATATATGAGCAAGCAGTTTATAATCGTTGCATTCATAAATCCATAGCATTTTTTAATAGTCATTAATTAGCTTCACTTTACTATTTCATAGGCATTTAGTTTATGTTAGTTATTTCAATCAGATAATTTGTTTATAATAATAATTTGTTTCATTCTAATGACCATTACTAAAATAGAAGCATCCTTCATTGCATCCCCTGTTATGTCGGATGCTTCTATAATGTTAACTACTTACAATGGAAGAAACAGCTATTTGTTGCATGTTAGTAATTTTCTTAGAATTAATAATCACTCTCCTGCCTTCAATCTTAAAATCAATTTCAGCAACATCCGAAAGTGCTTTCATCACATCCTCAAGTGAATCTTTAAGATCAAGCTTTCCGGATATTAAATCTGTTGATACATAGGGCTCTATAAAAACAGTTTCAATATTATAATAACGTTCTAATTTTTTTAAAATACTTATAAGGCTTTCTCTTGAAAATCTAAACCAACCGTCGGTCCAGGCAATATGAAAATCAGGATCTTCCTCAAGCTTAACACTTAATGCCTTTGTATCCTTTTCATAGCTGGCCTTTTGACCCGCTTCCAAAATAGTTTCCTTTTTCATTAACCCTCGACTATTATCACTAATAGCTACACTTCCTTCCAATAAAACAGTAATAACCTCACTATCTGAACTGTAAGCAGAAATATTAAAACGAGTACCAAGAACTTTAGCAGTAATATCACCGGTATTTACAAGAAATGGCTTACCGGAAGAATGTGCTACATCAAAATATGCCTCACCCTGAAGAAATACTTCCCGGTTCCTGCCACTAAAACTAGTTGGAAATGCCAGCTGGCTCCCGGCGTTCAACCAGACTACAGTACCATCATCAAGGACAATATGTGACTTCTTACCATAAGGAATTATAACTTCATTCATTTTAACAGTTTCTGAAACAATCGGCTGATTGCTTAAATCAACTGAATGTTCATCATCTATAATAATCTTCTGACCTTCACTTACAATAATACGGGAATTGTCATTCTTTATCTTCACTTCTTCTCCATCTGGCAGGACAAGTCTTGCTTCTCCACTAGCAGAAGAAGGATCGCCGCTTATAAATTCAAACTTTTTAACAGGATTGGGAAAATACCAATAACATAAAGTTCCTGCTATTGTAAATAATAAAAAAACTGCTGCATACCTCAACAGTTTCCTGAATGTCACTACCCGGACTCTTTCTTTCCGAAGCTTTCCATAATGCTCTATATTCCTCCACATACTTAGCATGTCTGATTCAGCCAGCCTTTCATCATCTATGTCTTTTAAAAGAAATATTAGTTCTTTTGCTTTTTGTACCTTATTATTAAATTCCACATTATCAGAAAGAAACCCTTCCCATTCTGAACTATTAGTACCATGCAAAATCCAGTCCCTAAAATCATTATCATCAATTAATTCCTCAAGGCTATATTCCAAATAATTTTTCCGCATTTATATTCTTTTTCGATGTTGTAACTGTATTTTGTCTAAGCAGTATTATTTTATAAAATGGAAATAACTCAATTATAATTTTGCTTTTCTTATTAAACCTTACTTTAAATATCAACTATAGCACCTTTCCTTTATAATATGAAAGACTTAAATCCTTTTTTTGTGGACAATAAAAACTCAAAAATTAATTAATAAGCTGAAAAAAGTTTTAAAAGAGTTTTATGTTTAAATAAAAAATTGGTTTATATCTGCAAGTTAGTCTCCGGCCTTGATTATTGAAGAATTTAATATTAAAACTGCAAGTCGTTTTTCACTTACTGAATGACTATATTTATGAATTGAGAAACATTACATCAGGATCAGTAAATACAATATTGAAACAGAGAAGAATTATTATCAGATTCAATGTAATAAAAATGTATTATTTTAAACAAAAGAGAACAAATAAGTACAATACTTCATTAGAAAAATAATAAAGAAAAACAGAAATATCTCTTTATCCTGTAATTTTTCTTTCAGAATTTTTAAAGCTCTGAAAACAAGTTTTCTCGCCGAATCATATTTCAATGACATTATTTCACAAATTTGATCGTATGAGAATTCGCAATTAAACCGGTAAAACAAAATTTCTCTTTGTCTGGGACTTATTTCTTTTAGTGCCTTCCTGATCATTTCTGCACGCCCAGAATTGTCCTCCCGGTTAATTATATCTTTTTCTAAAGAATAAACAATATTCGCCTGAAATAGAACCAAATTTTCAGAAAAAGTCAGGTTTTCAGGTTTTTTCATATTCCTGAAAAGTTTATTGCGAAAAGAACAAGTAAGATAAAATCTAATGTTATCAGTAATTCCAAGATTATCACGTGTTCTTATAAGGTCGAGAAACAAATCCTGAATGCTGTCTTTAATAAGTTCTTTATTTGAAGTAAATTTACTGCCATAATTATAAAGAAAGTCTACATGCTGATTATAAATGTAAGACAGGGAATTGCTATCACCACTTTTAAAATCTTTCCATATAGTTTTATCGTTTTTCATACGCAGGAATATGGGCAAGGTCAGGATTATTAAATATATAATTAAGGCCTCCCTGTTCAAAAACCATAACTAAAAAATTAAAGCTGCAAGATATTCAAAGCAGACTTTCAATAGTATTTTAATTTCAAGATTTTAAAACCCTTTATTTCACTATTTTCAACAACCCGGTTTTAAAATTATTTTATTCTAAGCTAATACACTTTCTTTTAAAAATCCGGGCCTAAACCCATTATCATGAGCCCATTTAACAGCAGTCATAACCTTATCCTCCCAATCAGGCTGATATGAAACATAATGCGGATAAAAGTATTGCTCATGTATCATTAGATCAATATATCGCGGATTAAAAGTCTTTTTTATTTCATCAAGATCAGGAATGACCTTATCTATTTTAAATGAATTTATAACCTGGGCAATTCTTGAAAAAGTTAAACCTTCCTTATTATCCCTCCATATAAATCTTTGTTTAAGATGTCTTCTCTGATCTTCCGTTAAATAATAGGAAACAGGAGGTTTATTATCATCAACATTAAAATAACCGGCAAAAATAGTATAACCTCTGTCTTTTAGGGCCCTGCATCCCTCAACAGTTGCTTCACCCCAGTGAATAGTAGTTTCGGGCCCCATAAGTTCTTTTCCTGCAAATCTTTTAATCTGTTCCTGAACTAAAATACAATCTCTCTTTACCTGCTCATACCCGGCATTTATATATGGCTTGTCCGGATCATTTGCCAAAGCATGAAAACTCAAACCTAACCAGTCAGCATTTGCCTTCCATTCCCTTTTATATTTATCAGTCATCTGAGATAGATTAAAGCCTTCGGTCTGATAATATAAATTAATATGAATTTTTGTCTTGTATTTATCATGAACTCTCTTAAGTGTTCCCATATAAGGATTCTCAAAAAGGGAATTATACTTATGGGCGTTCTCATTTAAACCCTTCATAAACCAGATATTATCATCAAGCGACAAACGATACTTATTTACATACCTGGTTAAACGGTAAACCTTAATTTTTTTCCTGAAGCCACTATTTTTTTCCTTTAATTCAATAGTATTCTCATATTTATTTAAATTAATATCAGCTTCATAAATTCCGCCAACATAATTCGCATTTAATTTATTTACTGTAATATTACTTCCGGGAGGAGCCTGAATTTTCACTTTGATGACCAGGTCCTTCCCCGAAATAATCCCGTCATATTCATGAAGCATGTCACCGTCAATCGGACTAATAAAATCTATCATATTTTCAATATTAAATGATTTGTTTAAATTGAACGAAACCTCCTTGCCAGTCATCTTATTTCTGACCGGATCATTACCCGATAAACCAAATTTTGCAGTACTAATAGCAATGCCCGCTATTCCGGCTTTTTTTATAAATTCTCTGCGATTACTGTCCATATAAAAATAAGTAAGTTATTGTTAATTATCCAATCTAAATGGAAACTATGACTTTTTATCCCCTGTATACAGAACAATGAAGAGGGATTTCATTTAGTTTTTTATTTAAATCCCACATATTTAACCTGATATTTTATATTCTCCATCTGAATGCTTTTTTAAATAAGCTGCAAAACAAGATATAATACTCTCTAAATTTTATTCATCTTATAAAATCAGATCAATATCATTGGAAATAAATATTAAATCAATATAACATTGACAAATTCAATTATTCATCATCCCCAAATTCCATTATATATTGATCCAAATTTTTCAATTTTTCATTCACTTCTACTTTGTCAAAATATTCCGGATCATAGGGGCCATCAAGCCATTCAAGCATTTCTTTTCTCCTCCTGTGCCGTTTATCTCCAATAATTTCAATAAGTTCGTAAAATCCGGGAATACCGCCACAGTCCTCGGGAGGACAATTTAATTTTCCATCCAGGCAAATCGGATAAGTTATCTCGTTTTCGAGAGGTAAAAATTTTTCCACAACTATGTCATGTCTCCAACTATCACCGAAATCATATTCGTAAATAAATTTTTCCTTAACATCTTTAATAATACTTTCCAACGTCACATCTTTAGCATCCAACAGTTTGGGCCTGGGCCTGCCAGAATAAAAATCATCAAATTCTTCATTTGGAATGCCTATACGATAGTCCTTAAAATCGAATTCGTATAGATGATAGTTCTCCCATCCCATAGCAATTTGAATTATATTGTGTAGTTTAAAAAATGTGTTTCGTTTATCTACAAGCACACGTCTCCAAATTGGCGGTTTTGTCCAACTCAGGGTAATTTTTAATTGAATAATATCATTCATCATCGTAAAATTTTTAAATTGTATTTTCTTACTCATCGCCTCCATCATCCCCTTCTTTAATTTCTTTTCAGCCCTGATACTTTTATACCTCCCAACCTGTCTTAAACCATCGCCTTTCTCTCACTCCTCCCATTCCTCCCCCCTTCTCTTCTCATGTGCCATTCTCACCTCCCGCCTCGTTCTTTCTTGCAAGGTATCCTTCTTTCCATACCCCCTCTTCCGTCACCCGTCACTCGTCACCCGTCACTACCTTTTCATCTCCTTCACCGCCCCTATCACATTATCCGCCATATATTCCACCTGCTCATCACTAAGTGGATATAATGGCAAATGAGTAAATTTATGCAGAAAAGCTTCTTCAGCATTCGGACAACTCTTTTTCATCGCATCAGTATCATGTCCCAATTGTTTCAGGTAAGAGAAACGATATAAAGGAGCAAAGTGAGGTATTTGAATTATTCCTCTTTCATTCATTTTTTGTTTAAAATCCTGAATATCTCCTTTCAACTTCTTATGATCCAGCTGTAACAAATAAAGATGATATGAACTTTGTATATCTGCTGTATCAAGTGGACAGGGTAATATCTCCTCAATTTCAGAAAATCTCTCATTCAAATATTCAGCATTAATTTTCCTTATTTTTATAATGTCAGGAAGCCTTTTCAATTGGTTTAGAAGAACTACAGCCTGGATTTCAGTAGCAGAATGATTCCCGGCCATAAAATATTGCCCTCCCTTAGCTTTAAGGGCCACTACATCATATAACCAATTTTCTATAGGATTGGAAATATCAAAACCTCCGAAACGGCTTTTTGCAAAATTTTCACCATAAGGAGTATTTGTTATAACAATACCACCTTCACCAATGGAATTGATATTTTTTACTTCATGAAAGCTGAAAGATCCAAAATCTCCGATAGCCCCTGTAGCTTTTCCTTTATAGAAAGCACCAAATGAATGTGCCCCATCTTCAACAACAGCCAGGTTATACTCCCGGGCTATTTCCATAATCTGGTCCATATCACAGGGATAACCACCAAGATGAACCGGCATAATAGCTTTTGTACGACTGGTTATTTTACGTCTGATATCTTCAGGACTTATATTTAATGTTATCGGATCAACATCAGCGATTACCACTTTCGCTCCAATTTCAAGGGGATATGCTACAGTTGATAAAAATGTTATTGCCGGGGCAATGACTTCATCGCCTGGCTGAATACCCGCAAACTTTAAACCGATCTCAAAGCCTGCTGTAGCATTAGTAATAAAGCAGGCATATTTAACATTCAGAAACTTCTTAATCTCTTCTTCCAATTCCTTTACCTTATTTCCTAAAGTAAGCTTAGATGCATATTGACCTGCCCCTAACAAATTTTTAAGTTCTTCTCTTACCTTGTCAAGCTGTTTTTTATATGCAGAATTATTTTGATCTCCGGGGATAAGAAATTCTATCATTGAAGATAAGTCTTCAATAGATATACTTTCACCAACAGCTGCCCATGGAACCTTTGCCTCGCCCGTATCATAGCGAAAATCTGATTTAGCTTTTTCCTGATTTTTCATGTTAATTTGATTTTATTTTCGAGTTATTATAATTTAATATTTCAATTTGAACTTCTTAATTTTTATTTCTTTTTAAATAACAAATATTTCTTAAAATATCAGTCTTAATTTTTAAGATTATTAATTCACATAAAATGAAAATCTATATAAACTGATTATTTTATACACTTTGAGATAGTCATTTATGTTACTAGTAACAAATATAATAATATTTCTCAAGCAGAATATAATATTTTCATTTTCCAAAAATGAAATATAAGTTTTTCATGAATATAAAAAAGCAGGGAGTTTTAAGCTGATTTCATTTTCACTATATTTGCGATAAATTTAATCCATTGTACTGTACTATTTCCCATAAAACCAGGATTATAAATATAAAGCTGCGCTTACCGGCATCGAAAAGTATCAGTAATCGTTTATTATTAATGTCGGAGTTATCGGGAAGGAAAATGATAATCGAAAATATCTCCTCCACTGATGATACCAGGGCCGTTATTAATGCACTTAATAATAATGAAATAATTAAAGATGTGGGACATGCCGGAACAGCAATGCGGTTTTTAGCGGCCTATTATGCTTTAGTTCCTGGTGAAATAATCCTGACGGGATCAGAAAGAATGAAAAACAGGCCGATAGGTGAACTTATTGAAACTCTTCGCAGACTGGGTGCACCAATAGAATATCTTGAAAAAGAAGCTTATCCCCCTGTTAAAATTCAAGGCGGAATGCTTAAAAGCCAGGATGTTGAAGTTGACAGCTCAATCAGTAGCCAGTTTATCAGTGCTTTAATAATGATAGCTCCCTTATTAAAAAATGGATTAAAGATCAAACTTAAGGGGAAAACCACTTCTGCAAGTTATATAAATTTAACTCTGGAATTAATGAGAAAGGCCGGTATTGACTGTCATTGGAAGGAAAATGAGATCATTGTTTCAGCCGGAAAATATTCAGCCGGAAAATTTAATGTTGAGCCCGACTGGAGTGGGGCATCTTATTGGTATGCTATTGCTTCCCTGGCAAAAAAGGCTGAAATAATGATTGAAGGGCTTGAACAGAATAGTATTCAGGGAGATTTTGCCGTTAAAACAATTTTTGAAAAACTGGGTGTTGAGACTAATTTTACAGCGGAAGGAGCAATATTAAAAAAAACAGGTAAATGGACAGATTTTTTCAGTTTTGATTTTATCCTTAATCCTGATCTTGTACAAACCATTGTTCCGGTATGTGTTTCAATGAGAATCCCATTTAATATCCGTGGTACAAAAACACTGCTGATAAAAGAAACAAACCGTGTCAAAGCATTGATCATGGAAATGCAAAAGTTTGGTGCGCATATTGAATCGGATCCCTACGGTGAATGGATGAAGTGGGATGGAGTCCGTAAAAAACACGCCCCTAATCCGGAAATTTTTACTTATGATGATCACCGTATGGCACTCGGAATTGCACCCATGTGCCTGAAAGAAGGCATGCTAACTATCCATGAACCTGCAGTTGTAAACAAATCATATCCTCTTTACTGGGAAGACCTGCAAAAAGCAGGATTCTCAATTTCCTGTGATTAACCAAAATATCAGAAAAACATATATAACTTCTTTTAATTATTTTAAACAAATTTTTTAATTATGTATGAATTTATTGAAGGATCAATAATTGAGCGGGCACCTGCCAATATTGTACTACAATCAGGTGATACCGGTTTTTTTATTCATATTTCCCTGCATACATACGAAAATATACCTGAAAATGGTAAATGCAGGCTTTATATCCATGAAGTTATACGTGAAGACTCATTTCTGCTATTTGGATTTTCAGACAAATACGAACGTGATATATTCAGATTATTAATTACAGTAAGTGGCATTGGCGCGAATACAGCCCGATTGATCCTCTCATCACTGGGGCCGGAAGAAACCGAGCTCGCCATACTAGAAGGAAATGTGTATGCATTACAGAGTGTTAAAGGAATTGGCGCAAAAACTGCCCAACGGATTATTATTGATCTTAAAGATAAAGTAGTAAAAGGTTCCCGCACAACAGATTTATTTATACCTGAACGCAATACAATTCAAGAAGAAGCGTTAATTGCATTAGTTGCTTTAGGCTTTCAAAAAAAGAAGGTTGAAAAAATAATTGTTAATATTTTAAACAAAAATCAACCTTTATCTGTAGAAGACCTTATAAAGCAAGCTTTGAAAATGTTGTGACCAACCTTTGAAAAAAAGATTTTCATACAAATCAGTTTCGGCAATATTTCTGCTCCTGTTTCTTTTCATCTGCAGTTTATCTGCAGAAAAAGATTACAGGAATGCATTTCTATTTTTTAAACTAACTCAAATTGAAATAAAATCTCAGCCTCCTGATACGCTTGAACTTAAATTCCCTTTTTCTGACAAAGCCAATTATTCTTATTATGATTCACCACCGGAATCACCCCTTTATCTTCGATCTCCCTCAAATATAAAGAGAGTCATTGAATATGACCCCGTTACAAAGCAATATTATTTTACCGAAAAAATAGGGAATTTTAATTATCGTCCCACTCAAACAATGACTTTCAAAGAATTTCAGGAATATCAGCTCAATGAGGGCAAAAAGGAGTACTGGTATTTAAAATCAAAGAGTGAAAACATTCAGGCACAAAAAGGGTTTATTCCCAGTTTGAATATAGGCGGAGAAGCATTCGACAGAGTTTTCGGTACAAACGTCATAAATATCACACCTGCAGGAAGTGCAGAGCTTATTTTTGGTTTCAATATGTCAAAAATTGAAAACCCGACAATCAGTGAACGTTTAAGGCGAACCCCTTCCTTTAATTTTGAAGAAAAAATATTGATGAATGTTGCAGGAAATATTGGAGATAAGATGAAACTGGATGTTAATTACAATACTGAAGCTACTTTTGATTTTGAAAACCGGACTAAACTGGAATATTCAGGAAAAGAAGATGAAATAATAAAAAAGATTGAAGCAGGAAATGTGTCGCTGCCACTCTCAGGTTCACTTATAACAGGAAGTCAGAGTCTGTTTGGATTAAAAACTGAAATGCAGTTTGGAAAGCTGACAGTTACCAATGTCTTTTCACAGCAAAAAGGAGAAACCTCAGTTATTGATATTCAGGGAGGCGCACAATTAAATGAATTCTCTGTAACAGCCGATAATTATGATGCAAACAGACATTTCTTTATTTCTGAATACTTCAGGGATAATTATAACCGGGCACTCGAAAATCTTCCCGTTATAAACTCCGGCATTACAATAAACAGAATTGAGGTCTGGATCACCAACAAATCAAGCAATTTTGAAGAAGCAAGGAATATTCTGGCTTTTAATGATATTGGAGAAGCAAAGCCTTTCTCCCCGCTTTTCAGCCGCAATCCGGCAGAAGAAGGAAATCACCCCAGAAATGAACTTAATGATCTTTATAGTATAATGAGTGAAGGCCCTTATTCCGGCATTAGAAGTGTTAATGAAGTTACAAATATATTTCAGCCTTTGGAACCCGATTTTAATCTTGGAAGAGATTATGAAAAAATTGAAAATGCCAGGAGACTTACTGAAAGAGAATATTCATTTAATTCAAAACTGGGATACATTTCATTGAATACTGCATTAAATGCAGATGAAATACTTGCAGTTGCATATGAGTATACATATAATGGCAAAACTTACAGGGTTGGAGAAATGAGCTCATCATCGGGGATAAGTGCACCAAATACATTATTCCTCAAACTTATCAAAGGAACTAACCTTACCCCGGCATCTCCTTTTTGGAAGCTTATGATGAAAAATGTTTATGCAATAGGGGCCTTTCAGGTTAACCCTCAGGACTTCTCCCTTGAAGTACTGTATCAGGACGATAAAACAGGTAATGCAATTAATTATATTCCTGAAGGTGAATTGAATAAACGAATTTTACTCCGGCTTTTAAATCTCGATAACCTTAACTCAAACAAAGATCCATATCCTGACGGGCAATTTGACTTTATAGAAGGATATACAATAATCTCATCAACCGGCAGGGTAATTTTTCCTGTCCTGGAACCTTTTGGCAAAGATCTCGAAAATATTATCATTGAACATCTTGGAAATGACCCTGTTATTATTAACAGATATGTTTTCAAAGAATTATACGATTCAACAAAAACAAAAGCACAGCAAATTGCAGAAAAGAATAAATACAAAATTGCAGGTTATTATAAATCAGCTTCAGGTTCAGAGATCATGTTGAATGCCATGAATGTTCCCCGCGGGTCTGTTAAAGTAACTGCAGGAGGAAGGGAGCTTAATGAAAATGTTGATTATACAGTAGACTATACTCTGGGAAGAGTAACGATCATTAATCAGGGCCTGCTTGAATCAGGCACTCCTGTCAGAATATCCCTGGAAAGTAATACACTTTTCAATATTCAAACAAAAACGCTGGTTGGAACACATTTGGATTACAAAATCACAGATAATTTTAATATCGGGGGAACAGTTCTCAACCTTACAGAAAGGCCCCTTACTCAAAAAGTAAATATCGGTGATGAGCCAATATCAAACACTATCTGGGGTTTAAACTCATCTTTCAGTACACGCTCACAGTGGCTTACCAATGTAATTGATAAAATCCCCTTACTGGATGCAAAAGAACCCTCAACTATTACTTTCACCGGAGAATTTGCTCATTTGATCCCGGGGCATTCCCGTGCCATTGAGAAAAAAGGAAATGCATACATTGATGATTTTGAAGGAAGTGAAACTACCATTGATTTGAAGCAATTTTCTGCCTGGTCACTTTCCTCCACTCCTACTGATAACTTTCCGGAAGCAAAGCAAAGTAATGATCTCAGATATGGTTTTAACAGGGCAAAGCTTGCATGGTATTATATTGACCCGTTATTTCTAAGAAATACTGTATATACCCCATCTCATTTAAAGGAAAATCCCGATGAACAATCCACTCATTTTGTCCGGGAAGTTTTTGAAAAAGATATTTTCCCGAAAAAAGAGACTCCAAGCGGTATTCCAACAAATATTTCGGTTTTGAACCTGGCTTTTTATCCCAGGGAAAGGGGACCCTATAATTATGATACTGAAAAGATAAATTCGGATGGATCCTTGCAGGAACCTGATAAACGTTGGGGGGGTGTGATGCGTGAGGTTGTTTCCAGTGATTTTGAAGCTTCAAATATTGAATTTATTGAATTCTGGCTCATGGACCCCTTTGTTTATGATGAAAACCACAAAGGAGGAGATCTTTATTTCAACCTCGGAAATATTTCAGAAGATGTCCTTAAAGATGGAAGAAAAGCATTTGAAAACGGACTTCCTTCAACCGCAGAAGTAAGCCTCGTTGATACAACAGTATGGGGACGGGTCCCCCGTGTACAATCACTGGTACCTGCTTTCAATTATGAACCGGAATCACGAAAGTATCAGGATATTGGATTAGACGGATTAGCTGATAATGATGAACGTTCATTTTTTAAAGATTTCCTGGAAACAATGAAAAATATCCTTACTCCGGAAGCATATGCTCAACTGGAAACTGACCCCTCAAGCGATAATTTTCATTACTATAGGGGATCAGATTATGATCGTGATAAAACGGGTATCCTTGAACGATATAAACATTATAACGGACCTGAGGGAAACAGTCAGACAGCTGAACAATCAACTGAATCATACCCTACAACAGGTTCAACACTGCCAAACACTGAAGATATTAACAGAGATAATACACTCAATGAGAATGAAAGCTTCTTTTCCTATCGTATCAGTATGCGGCCTGAAGACCTTGAACCGGGAAAAAACTTTATAGTTGATAAAGTACGAAATGAAGCTTCTTTTGTAAACGGGACCAAATCTGTAGTCAACTGGTACCAGTTTAGAGTGCCAATTTACGGATACAACAAAAAGGTCGGGGATATTCAGGACTTTAAATCTATCCGCTTTATCAGAATGTATCTGACTAATTTTGAAGATTCCGTTATACTGCGTTTTGCAAAACTTCATCTTGTCAGGGGGGAATGGAGAAAATATAATTTTGATCTTACTGAAGGAGGTGAAAGCTGGACAGGACAGGAACCACCTGTTGGGAGTTTTGATATCTCTGCAGTAAATATTGAAGAAAATGCAGGCAAAGAACCGGTAAATTATATTCTCCCTCCGGGAATTACAAGGGTTATTGACCCTGCCCAGCCTCAATTGCGTCAATTGAATGAACAATCGATTGTTTTAAAAGTAAATGATCTGGATGATGGTGATGCAAGGGCTGCATATAAAAATGTGAACCTTGATATCAGGCAGTACAGAAAAATTGAAATGGAAGCACATGCAGAAGCAATTCCCGGAAAAATACTTTACGATCATGAACTGGCTGCATTTATTCGTCTTGGATCAGACTATAAAGGCAACTTTTATGAGTATGAAGTACCTTTAAAGGTTACCCCTCCCGGCAGATATAATGGTAACGATGATGTAGACCGGCTTATAGTCTGGCCCGCGGAAAATCGTTTTGAGATCGACCTGGAAGTTTTCCAACAGGCAAAACAAGCCAGAAATGATGCGATGCGCCAAATCGGTTCAAATGTGGATATAAATAGCGTATTTGTAATTTATGATAATAAAGGGAACAAAGTAAGCATTTCAGGGAACCCAAATCTCTCAAACATACGGACTATTATGATTGGAGTAAGGAATCCAAAAGCCGGCTCCAATACATATCCCGATGATATGATGCCTAAATCCGGTGAGATTTGGTTGAATGAATTGAGGCTTACTGAATTCAATCAGGATGGCGGATGGGCTGCCAATGCGAGAGTCACAACAAGACTTTCTGATTTTGGCTCACTGACTGTAGCCGGAAATACAAGTACTCCCGGATTTGGAAGTATAGAGAAAAAAGTCCAGGAAAGATCTAAGGAACAAGTTATACAATATGATGTATCATCCAGTTTTGAACTGGGAAAATTTTTTCCCGAAAAAGCAGGAATAACAATTCCGGTATATGCAGGATATTCTGAATCAATAATAAATCCGCAATATAATCCGCTCGATCCTGATATCCCTTTAAGGGCAGCATTAAAAAATGCAGCTAACGTCCATGAACGTGACTCGATTAAGAATATCGCCCAGGATTATACTCGCAGAAGAAGCCTCAATCTTACAAATGTAAGTGTTAGAAAAAAACAGGGGCAACCAAGAATCTATGATCTGGCCAACTGGTCAGCCAGCTATGCCTATAATCAGGTTTATAGCAGAAATATTGCTACCGATTATTATGAGCAGAGAATGTATAGAGGAGGCTTAAACTATAACTTTAACGCAAGGCCAAAAAATATTACACCTTTAAGCAAAATAAAGGGCTTCTCATCACCATACTTCAGATTAATCAAAGATTTTAATTTCTATTACTCTCCCTCACGTTTATCATTCCGTACCGACATGAACAGAATGTATATGGAACGAAAATTAAGAAATCTGAATAACCCTTATCTTGAAATTGAGCCGGTTTTTAATAAAGATTTTTTCTGGAACCGTTATTATGATATGAATTTTGATCTTACCAGAAGTCTGAAATTTGATTTTTCCGCAACTAATGTGGCAAGGATTGATGAACCTGAAGGAAGGATGAGAAGAGGTGAAAATGATTATGAAGCGAAAAAAGACTCAATATTACAGGAAATTTACAGCTTTGGAAGGACTATTGCTTATAACCATCAGTTTAACATTAATTATAACCTTCCCATAAATAAAATCCCGCTGTTAAACTGGTTAAACGTTTCAACACGTTATACAGCAACCTATGGATGGGATGCAGGGCCCATTCTTGCAAATCCGGATATTGATCTGGGAAATATTCTTAAAAACAGTAATACATCACAGATTAACTCTCAAATAAATTTAACCACTTTATATAACAAAGTTCCCTATCTTAAAGAATTAGATCAAAGATCGAGATCTAAGGCTGCGGGTACAAGGGAGACTCCGCAACGAACCAAAACATTGGTTTATGTCCGTCCAAATCAGGTTTTACGGCCCGATATAGGACGTTTATATACACATAAACTTAAGACCGAAAATATTGAAGTTAAAGTTACAGATGAGAATGGGCAGGATGTACAGGTTAAAGTTGAAGTTTTGGGGGAAAACAGGGTGCGTATAATTTCACCTGTTGAAGTCCGGAGGGCAAATATAGAAATAATTGGAAAACGAAATTTAGGGGCCAGCCCCGTTGAATTTATTGTCGATAACAGTTTAAGGATCATTACCGGAATAAAAAATTTGAATATTTCATATAGTATTAGTGAAGGTACTGTATTACCCGGTTACAAGCCGGGAACAGCAATAATGGGAATGCAAAATTTTAATGGCATCCAGGCTCCGGGAATTGCATTTATATCCGGTATCCAGGATGAGAATTTTGCACTGAATGCCTTTAACAGAGGATGGCTTTCTAAAGACTCCCTGATTAATGCACCCTGTTTAATGAATAATTCCGAAAGGTTTAATCTCAGGGCAACCATCGAACCTCTCAGCGGACTCCGGATTGATCTGACTGCAAACCGGAATTTGGCTAAAAATCTGAGTGAATTTTATATTGCCGATAACAATGGGTTACTTCCAGCAGAAGACGAAAGAGGGAAACGTATCAGCGGTAATTTTTCAATGTCATATCTCTCCTGGAAAACAGCATTTGAAAGAATATATACAAAGGATCTTGATTTTAGATCCTATGCTTTTGCAAAATTAAAAGATGAGTACAGGCAGATAATTTCGCAGCGCCTGGCTGCAGGATACGCAAAAGAAACCGGAATATTCCTGCCTGATTCAGCCGGATTTTATGAAGGCTTTGGCCCTAATTCCCAGCAGGTTTTAATATCAGCTTTCCTTGCCGCTTATGGGGGCAAAGACCCTGATAAAGTTACGCTGAAAGCATTTCCGTCTATTTTTGATATGTTACCTAATTGGAGATTAACTTATGACGGGCTTTCAAGAATTGAATTTTTAAAAAAATACTTTAATAGCATATCAATTAATCATGCTTATCGTTCATCTTACAATATAGGTCAATATATTTCAAATCCTTTTGAAAATATAGGATTTTTAGATAATCAGCTAAATTTTATTCCTGCATATGATGCATCATCTGTTTCCATAAATGAACAGTTCAGTCCCTTGTTTGATCTGAATGCAAACTGGAAAAACAGTCTTTCAACAAGAATTGAGTTCAACCGTTCAAGGACGCTTTCCCTGAGCACTTCAAATAATCAGGTAAATGAAATGAATAGTAAAGAAATAATTATTGGAACTGGTTACCGTTTTAAAGAGGTACAATTGATAATCAATCAAAAAGAATATAAAAGCGATTTAAATGCGCGGGCAGATATTTCCATTCGCGATAACAGGACCGTAATCAGAAAACTTGCCGAAGACAGTGACCAGATCACTGCCGGGCAAAGAATAATTACATTGAAAACTACTTTTGACTATGTTTTAAGTGATCGATTCAATCTGCGCTTATTCTTTGATCAGAGAATTAATAAGCCATTTGTTTCTCTTTCCTATCCAACCTCAAATACAAATATCGGCTTTAGTGTCAGATTTACTTTAGTACAGTGATTTCATATTTTTTTCTTACATTTGAGAAATTTAAAAAACATTATAATAAGTTTTAAATGCTGGTTTCTTAATCCCTTATAAACAAATTGATTCCACCAGATTAATTTTATAAATTCAATATATTCTAAATTTTTATATTATGCTGTTCCCGGAAAATTTATATTACACTAAAGATCATGAATGGATCAGAATAGATGGAGAAAATGCAGTTATAGGTATCACTGAATTCGCTGTTTCAGAATTAGGTGATATTGTATTCATTGAAATTGAAACGGAGGGGGAAGACCTTGCAAAAGGGGATACTTTCGGAACTGTTGAAGCAGTTAAAACAGTTTCTGACCTTTTTATGCCGGTTGGAGGTCAAGTCTTGGAAATAAATCCAATAATTGCTGATACTCCTGAAATGGTAAATAAAGATCCTTATGGTGAAGGCTGGCTAATAAAAATAAAAATAAATGACCCGGCCGAAATCCAGGAATTAATGAATGCTGAAGTATATAAAAATCATACAGGGAATTGATTTCTTATTCTCTCTAATACAGTTTTAACCTTAACAGTTAAGCAGACAATAAATTTCACTTAATTTATAAGTCCGATTTTTCTTCAGGTCAAAATTGATGGTTTATTCATACCTTGTCTTTTAGAACCAGCTTTTACCTTTCTTTAGAATTGCAAGCTTGCAGTAATTGCAGGTTGCATGGTAAAAGTACTTAATTCAGGTGATCTTTTTCTGCCATTAAACTGTTGGTTGATAAATAAGTTATGTGGCAAAAATGAAATATTCCACTGATTTTTCTTTTGAGTTGTATCTATATTGTATGCCAGGTTTTTCTTTCTGAACTTTTCAACTGCAAAAGCATAGCTGGCCATACCTGTTGCATAGGGTATGGTATACCAGGGGGTTATCTTTTCCGAATTTATCATGAGAGCTATACCATACCCGAGAATAGCGCCTCCGCCGGCAGCGTAACCGGTATAAGTCCCCTGTTGAGGTGTAAGATTTGTATTTTTCAGCCATAAATGACCAATAGCTGTGCCTGTAAGAAATCCTGCAGCAGGCAGGAGCCACTCGGTACGGGAAAATTCATTATCAAAACCTATATCAAAAGCCAAACCATAACCAAGTAATCCGTGCAATCCGCTTATTACTGAAGTTGAACGGACATCACCACGGGTATAAGGATTTAACTTGTATACCATGTCGGAAAGAAGGTATCCTCCTGCTCCAAACAGAATAACAGCACCTCCAAATGCTCTGGGATCATCAATAAATGCGGCTGCAGTACAAAAGCCCGTAAATGACATCATGCCACCGTAATGCTTTAATAATGCAGCATATCCTTCTTCCCAGGGTTTATTTTTTCCCAGTGAATATCCCAGCCTTCCCAATCCTATACTGGACAAGGCACTCACAGCTAATGAAGCCTTATACATATCAGTATCCCAGGCATCATAACCTCCTATAATACTCATCAGGGAAGCGCCATGTATCCACCCCATATATTTTCCATGATTGGTTAACATAAGTGAATTTACTGTAATACCTTTTGAAGAGCCGGTTAACAAAGGAATCATTACTGAAACACCGGCACTTATTACAGGAATACCGGCTGCAGCAGCATCTTGAAGCTCAAAAATTCCGTCAATGGCAAATCCATATAAAAGACCGTGCCAACCGGAATTAATTACGTGTTTCCTAAAAAGAATTTCATCCTGGGCAAATGAATTCGGAATGGAAACACAAATACTGATCATAAAAATTAATACAAACTTAAATAGCTTATTCATGACGGGTAAAAATTATTGCTTATTAATTAATTTATAATACTTTAACTATATAATAAAATATACGTTAATCTTTTTTAATTGTTATATAATACTATATAAATTTATTAAAAAAAGAGCAGGAAAAAAATTAATAAAAAATTTAAATATTAACAAAATTTGATTATGTTGTACCAGGCAAGGTTTAAACAAAGGTAAATAAATAAAAAAATAATTTATGAATAATACTTACAAAAAAATCACAGCAGATCAAATTGTTGGAAATGTTTTCAAAACTATTGGAGATGAATGGATGTTGATTACAGCAGGAAACAGGATTAATCCCTATTTCCACAGAGTTGAATAATGTATCTTTTGCACAGGCACGTATGATCCTGGAATGTAAAAAGTTATATGCAGATAGCATTTATGAGGATAATTTCACAGATAAAGAGTTAATTTCAAACTATTCCTCTGCTAAAGACTTTCACAGATTTTTCTTTGGAGAGATAATCAATGTTTATTTAAAAACAGAACAGATTTAATTCAATTACTTCAATAGCTGATTATACATTTATATCACTTTTTTTCAATCTCAGAATACTGATTTTTGCGCTTAAAGGATTATAATATTTTATGTTTAATGATGATAATTAAATTTTTTTATCTGGTTTTTTTATACTAAGTCCGAGTTCATCCATCTGATCCTGCCCAATCTCCGACGGTGTATCAATCATTATATCACGTCCGGCATTATTCTTGGGAAAGGCAATAACATCCCGGATTGAATCAATCCCGGCAAACAGTGCAGTAAGACGGTCAAATCCAAAAGCAATTCCACCATGTGGAGGGGCCCCATATTTAAACGCATTCATTAAAAATCCAAATTTAAGGGAAGCTTCCTCATCTGACAATCCCAAATTCCTGAACATAAGTTTTTGCAGCTCTTCATCATGTATCCTGATAGAGCCTCCGCCTATCTCTACCCCGTTTATAACCAAATCATAAGCTTTTGCCCTTACTTTAGCCGGATCAGTTTTAAACAACGGAAGGTCTTCTTCCACAGGTGAAGTGAAAGGATGATGCATAGCATGAAATCTTTGTGTTTCATCATCCCATTCCAGAAGAGGAAAATCAATAACCCAGAGAGGCCTGTATTCGCCTTTGTTTCTCAATCCGAGGCGCATTCCCATCTCAAGGCGTAATTCACTTAAAGCTTTTAAAGTCATTTGTTTATTACCTGCCAGTATGAGTAAAAGGTCTCCCTTTTTACTATTGCAAATTTCTGCCCAGGCTTTCAAATCATTTTCGCAATAAAATTTATCCACAGAAGATTTCAATGTTCCATCTATGTTATTTTTTACCCATATTAAAGCCTGTGCACCTAATTGAGGTTTTTTTACAAATTCCGAAAGTTCATCCAGTTGTTTTCTGGAATATTCTGCCCCGTTTTCAATCACTAAAGCTCCTATATATTCAGCTTCATCAAAAATTTTAAAATTCTTTTTTTTCTGAGCCCCCTCATCTCCATCTGAACCCGCGGACTTGATCACAAAAGTTAAATCATTAATATGCATCCCGAACCTCAGGTCGGGTTTATCATTACCATAGGTATTCATTGCATGATCATAAGACATTCTCGGAAAATCATCCTTTAATTCTATATCCAGAACAGATTTGAACAGATGCTTTATAAGTCCTTCAAAAGTATTCAGAACATCATCTCTTTCCACGAATGACATTTCACAATCTATTTGTGTAAATTCCGGTTGCCTGTCGGCACGTAAATCCTCATCCCTGAAACATTTAACAATTTGAAAATAACGATCAAGCCCAGCTACCATTAAAAGCTGTTTAAAGGTCTGGGGAGATTGGGGAAGGGCATAAAATTCACCGGGATTCATTCGTGAAGGGACAACAAAATCTCTGGCCCCTTCCGGTGTAGATTTGATCAGCACCGGAGTTTCGATTTCCAGAAAGTTATTATCACTCAAATATTTTCTGGTTTCCCGGGCCATCTTATGACGAAGCTCAAGATTTCGTTTCACGATTTCACGCCGGATATCAAGATAGCGGTATTTCATTCTTAATTCATCTCCGCCGTCTGTTTTTTCTTCAAGTGTGAAAGGCGGGGTAAGTGATGGATTAAGAATACGAAAACTGTTTACGATTATTTCAATCTCTCCTGTAGGTATTTTGAAATTTTTGTTACTTCTTTCAGTGACAGTCCCAACAACCTGAATTACAAATTCCCGGCCGGCTTCCCTGGCTTTTTTACATAATATGGGATCAGTTTCCATATTGAAGACCAACTGGGTAATTCCATACCTGTCCCTCAAGTCAATAAAGGTCATACCCCCCAAATCCCTGGATCTTTGGATCCAGCCGCTGAGAGTAACTTCCAGTCCGATATCTTTAATATTTAATTCACCACAATTGTGCGTACGAAACATATATTTGATTTTTAAAAACTATATCTTCTGTTCACTTTTTTATTACTTTGCAAAACTATAAAGATAACTTAATTATCAGGAAGAAAAGCACAGCAAAATTATGGCTTATCCATTGTTTTCGGATGAATATTTTATGAATGAAGCCTTAAAGGAAGCCAGAGAAGCTTTCAATAAGGATGAAGTCCCGGTTGGGGCTGTTATTGTTGTAAACAATATAATAATTGCCAGGGCACATAATTTAGTAGTCAGCCTGAATGATGTAACTGCACATGCAGAGATGCAGGCCATTACTTCAGCCGGAAATTATCTTGGAAGCCGTTATCTGAATGAATGTACCCTTTATGTAAGCCTCGAACCCTGCCTGATGTGTGCAACAGCCGCTTACTGGGCGCAGCTGGGCAAAATAGTATATGGGGCTGCCGATCCTAAAGCAGGTTTTAGTCTTTTCGGAAAAAAGGTATTTCATCCAAAAACACAAATTGTAAAAGGAATTTTGGAAAACGAATGCGGAGATTTATTATCTGATTTTTTCAGGCAAAAAAGGCAGTAATTATCAGCTATTAGTTTATATCAACCCATCAAAGTAATACAACAGCGGCGGCAGAAATTGTATTATCTGCAATCGCCTGACTGTATGCATTGAGCATCTACAACAGCAATTGTAGCTATATTTACTATTTCCCGCACTGAACTTTCCATTTGAAGAATGTGAATAGCTTTTGCCAAACCCAGTACTATCGGGCCAATAACCTCCGCTCCTCCAATTTCCTGCATCATTTTATAGGCAATATTCCCGGAATTCAGATTCGGGAAAATGATAGTGTTTACTTCATGGTCTCTAATTTTTGAAAATGGGAATTTCTTCTTTCGCAAGTTTTTATTAAACGCAAAATTTGCCTGCATTTCACCATCAACCAGAATCTCCGGATAATCCCGGTGAAGGATATCTACAGCTTCTTTAACACGTTGAGGGCTTTCTTCTTTAACTGATCCGAAATTTGAAAATGAAACCATTGCAATAACAGGTTCAATGTTAAATCTTTGAACAGCAGTTGCAGTGAGCAATGTTGTATCCACAAGATTTTGAGCTGTTGGTTGAATATTTACTGTGGTATCAGCAAAAAAGTATGGCCCCTTCTTTGTTTGTACCACATACATTCCGGCAATATGGTTTTGAGGATTATTAGTTCCTGCAATCTGGATTGCAGGGCGGATAACATCTCCATATTTACTTGAAAACCCGGAAATAAAGGCATCCGCTTCCCCGGTTTCAACCATCATCACCCCAAAATAGTTCGAATTATACATCATTTCATGACACTCTTCATAGTTTAAGCCTTTACGTTGCCTTTTTTCATAGAAGATCCCCGCAAACCTGCCCCTGCGGGCTTCCTCTTCATTAGACCTGGGATTGATCACAGTTACACCATTAAAATCAAGATGATTCTCTTCAATGATTTTATATATCTTTTCTTTATCCCCCAGGAACAGCGGAATGGCAATGTTCTCATTCAGTAATTCCTGTGCTGCTTTAAGAACTTTATAATCTGCTGCCTCAGCAAAAAGGATTTTTTTAGGATTTTGTTGTGCCTTTACCCTTAATGTTCTGATAAGCTTATTATCAAGTCCAAGCCTTTGATTTAGTTCACGTTTATATTCATCCCAATCCTCAATTTTTTTTCTTGCCACACCACTTTCAATTGCTGCCCTGGCAACTGCCGGGGCAACTTTTGTTATCAATCTTGGGTCAAGAGGTTTAGGAATAATATATTCCCTGCCAAATACAAGATTACCTGACATATATGCCCGGTTTACAGCATCGGGGACATCCTCCCGTGCAAGTTCGGCCAAAGCATTAACAGCGGCAATTTTCATCTCTTCATTGATCGAAACGGCCCTGACATCCAAAGCTCCCCTGAA
>CAZLXM010000026.1:21389-41500 GCA_964563105.1 uncultured Bacteroidaceae bacterium | reverse complement strand
ATTGACAATGGAGTAGAAATCGCTCTTCATTGCGGTATTCCGGTTAACCCTTATGGAGGTGAACAAAGGCTGCCATATATCATCAGGCCACACGCTGAAAGTCCTTTAAGAAATATGCCCGAAATGCCCGGATCCTCAACCGGGCTCACAGCAGAATGGCCGGCCGGGGAACCGGTAACATTCTGGGAATTTCATAGTCTGCTAAAAGAAGTCAGACTGCATACAGGTGAAATCGTTAATGGCAAAGATATTTACATTGGAGGTGAAGATTTGTATAACGTAATGTGTACATGTAAAGTTATTGCACGTATCAATAATATCAAAAAAGTCAGGGATCAGCATTTCCCTTCCCTGTATGGAATTCATAATTGTGTGACTATGGGGGATTTACGGCAACAAATTAAAGACATAAGTGTTTTATTAGGACTAAAAGTAACTGAAAGAGACATGTAAATTTTCGGTTTTTACTGTTTAGAATAATTAACTTTGCAGAAAAACTCAATATATGCCGGAAATACGTGTTCGATTTGCACCCAGTCCGACTGGTCCGCTTCATATCGGAGGGCTGAGGACAGCTCTTTATAATTACTTATTTGCAAGAAAACATAAAGGTGTTTTCATACTTCGCATTGAAGATACAGACCAAACCCGCTATGTCCGCGGCACAGAAGATTATATAATTAATTCTCTAAAATGGTGCGGACTGATCCCGGATGAAGGACCATCCTTTGGTGGAAGTTATGGTCCTTATCGCCAGTCGGAACGAAAAGACATTTATCGAAAATATGCTGAAGAACTGATTGAAAAAGGGTCAGCATATTACGCTTTTGATACACCTGAAGAGCTTGAAAAATATAGAAAAGATGCAGAAGCCCGTAAAGAGACATTTATGTATGATTCTTCTGTAAGAATGCTTTTAAAAAATTCTCTATCTCTTAATAAATGTGAAAGCGAAAATCTTATCGCCACAGGAGTCCCTTTTGTAATACGCTTTAAATTCCCTGAAAATAAAATAATTACCTTTAATGATATTATCAGGGGTGAAATTAATGTTAACAGTTCTTTGCTGGATGATAAAATCCTCTTTAAATCAGACGGGATGCCTACCTATCATCTTGCAAATGTTGTTGATGACCACCTGATGAAAATAAGTCATGTTATCAGGGGTGAAGAATGGCTTCCTTCACTTCCTCTACATGTTTGCATGTACAGGGCATTTGGCTGGGAAGACACTATGCCTGATTTTGCACACCTCCCCCTTATACTGAAACCTGATGGCAAAGGTAAATTAAGTAAACGGGATGGTGATAAAGGGGGATTCCCTGTCTTTCCTCTTGATTGGATTGATCCGGATACCTTTGAAAAATCAGCCGGATATCGTGAATCAGGATATTTTCCTGAAGCATGCCTTAATATCCTCGCATTTTTGGGATGGAACCCGGGTACAGAACAGGAATTATTCTCACTGGATGAACTTATTGAAGCTTTCTCATTGGAAAAAGCACAAAAGGCCGGGGCAAAATTTGATCCTGACAAAGCCCGATGGTATAACCATCAATATCTTCAGAAAAAAACAATTAGTGAATTAAGTGAGCTCTTTATTCCTCTGCTCAGGGAAAAAGGAGTGGATATTGGTCCTGAATATGTGAAAAAAGTAGTGCATCTGGTAAAAGAAAGAGCAGATTTTGTAAAAGATATCTGGGATCACGCAGAATTCTTCTTTGTTGCGCCTGAAGAATATGATCATCAGGTTATAAAAAAGCGCTGGAGTTCTGAAACTCCGGAACTATTAAGAGAATTACTGAAAATATTGAAAGCTGTTTCGCCTTTTAGTGCTCCGGAAATTGAAAACAGTGTTAAAAAATGGATGGAAGAAAAGCAAATATCAGTTGTTAAATTAATGACCGCCTGGCGACTTGCTCTTGTTGGAACTTCCAAAGGCCCTGCTGTTTTCGACATTGCAGCAATTTTAGGATACAATGAGGTAGAAGAAAGAATTGAACAAGCTATAAAAAAAATAACTATTTATTTGAAGTAATTTGTAAATTAGCCGAAAATTTAAATTTACGCATATGAAAAAGACTATTATTCTTTTAGCAATACTGGCAATTGTCGGCACATCCGTATCCGGCCAGTTTATCAGATTTGGTGCAAAAACAGGTTTGAATTTTTCCAAGCTGAAATTTGATGATATCTCTAATATCAATAGCGGAGGGTTGTCTTATAAGCTTTCAGAAGATGAAAATTTTACAGGTTTTCATATTGGTTTAATGTCAAGAATAAAAATTTTTGAAGCCTATCTTCAACCGGAATTATATTTTAATACTGCCGGAGGAAAGGTTTTACTGGAAGAAATGTCTGGAGGTGCAAATGCAGAAAATATTAAAAGGATAAAATATAATAAAATCGATTTCCCAATTCTTGTAGGGGGATATCTCAAGTTTCTCAGGTTAAATGCGGGTCCTGTTGCCTCTGTTATTCTTTCAAGTAATTCGGAACTCAGCGAGGTTATCCCGGAGCTAAAGACTTTATCTAAAGATGCTTCAATTGGATTTCAGGCAGGTGCAGGTTTTGATCTTTTCGAAACTCTGGCAATTGATTTCAGATATGAAGCAGGTTTAAGCAAAGTAGGAGAAAAGCTTTCCCTTGGGAACCAAAATTACCCGTTTGATTCAAGAGCCAGGAAATTGATGTTCAGTGTCGGATTTTTCTTCTAATTCGCCATTTTATAAAAATCATATTTTAAGAGCTAATATTCAGCCATTTTATTTCTCCGGCCAAAGAAGTTAAAGGCTTGTTCAATCCGGAGAAGTACAGCAATATGATTTTAGAATTTATATTTTTTTTGTATTTTTGCTATCCTTTTTGCCCCGTGGTGTAATTGGCAACACGTCTGACTCTGGATCAGAAAAGTTCAGGTTCGAGCCCTGACGGGGCAACACAAACGTTTTTAACTTTTCCTCATACCCATTCTGCAAACTGATACTTCTCCAATGCTTTTGCTGCTTCTGCCGGTGCAATTTCACTGCTTAAAAGATAGTTGCCAAGACTACGCAATAAAGTTCTCAGATTACGTTTCTCATTTGCAATAAGAAGATCTCGTAAAACATGATGGGCACCCCTGTTTAAAAATAATGAGCTTTTACCTTCGCGTATTGATTTCAACAAAGGCCGTATGCTTTTTCTTCCTAACCCGACAAGAGCTTCAGCTGCAATCCATCGTATTTCAAACTCAGTATCATCAAGCAATAAAATAAGTGACGGGATCGATTCATGATCAGAAATTAATCCAACAACCTTTGCAACTTCCTTTCTTAAATCATTATTATTAGTTTGTAAAAGCTTATGCAGATAGGGCAGAATCTCTTTACCCATACTTATCAGTTTATTTCTTGCATCAATTTTCAATCTGAAATTTTTTATATCCAATAATTCAGAAATAAGATGACTCAGATTATCCGGATAATCTCTTAAAATAACTTCAACTTCCGAAGCATTATTCTTTCTCAAAATCTTTGTATTCATTTTTATGAAGCTATATTTCAAATAAAAAGCTATACTTTTATATAAAAGAACTTCTTAATCAATTTAGAATGAAGTCATTAAATAATCAGGCCTCCTGGTTTCGCCATTGATTCCGTTGAAGTTCATTCTCTTAAAGTATACTGTCTTTTATAATTTATAATGGAAAGCTTACTAAAATTCCGATATATAAACAAAATAATTAATTTATTGTTTGCATACGCAATGCAATTAATATTTTAACATTATTGAGCTTATCTTGTTATCCGGTTTGTTAAATTCAATTCATTGGCCAGTATATCAGCTGCTAAAGAGCATATAAGCAAAAATTAAAAATCCAAAAAAAATCATTTAAAGAGACGAAAAAAATCAATTATTCAGAGCTAGAAGCGGGTTACCACAGCTATTCAGAGTGCCTGAATTAAGGCGCCTGCCAATAAAAATGTCACCAGCGTTGAACATGCTGATAAAGTAATAGCGGTATTACCCGAACCGGGAATTAATATTGAAACAATAACACAACAACTTGAAGTTAAGGGAATAGCTAAACTTAATAAACAATTAAATAATATATTTTATGGGATTTTCATAAAATGATGTTCAAAAAAACAATAATTTTTTAAGTTTGTTTTTACTTTTGATTTTTATTGCCTTTATTTATGATCTTGATCGATCAGTGAAAGTTAATTATTGATTGCTGCAAAAGGCAGGGGAAAATCATTGTTTTTTAAATCAATTAATTATAAATTCATTAATTGGAACAACAAGTTATTTTCTGGCCATTCATTGTTTTTGCGTCGATTGCTTTGATCCTTATAGGAGTGATGGTCGGCCTGTCATATATTCTTGGAGAAAGGCATCAGGAAAAAACAACCGACGAACCTTATGAGTCAGGGATTCCTCCGACAGGTGATGCACGTTTGCGTTTTTCTCCTGGTTTTTATATCCTTGCTATGTTTTTTGTTATATTTGATCTTGAGGCAGTTTTTATAATACTTTGGGCCATTTCATCCCGTGAATCGGGATCATTGGGTTATTTCGGAGTCTTTGTTTTTATTGTCTTATTGATCATACTTCTTATATATGAATTAAGAATAGGTGCACTTAATTTTGGCCCCGATGGTCGAAAAATCCTTAAAAATATTCCAAAAACCCAAAAAGATATATTATGAAAAAAGCTGGTGTTGAAAATACCGGGATTGAAAAAGATTTATCTGAAAGAGGCTTATATAATTCATTTTTCTTTGCCAAACTCGATGAATTATTGGCATGGAGTAGAAAGAATTCCATTTGGCCGTTTGGCTTTGGCCTTTCCTGCTGCTTCGTTGAGATGGCCACCTCACTTACCAGCCGCTATGATCTGGCTCGTTTCGGCGGAGAGGTGATCCGTGGTACTCCAAGGGAAGCTGATCTGATGATTGTGGCCGGCACAGTGTTTATGAAAATGGCACCAATTATTAAAAGATTATATGAACAGATGATGGAACCCCGTTGGGTGATCTCAATGGGATCTTGTGCAAACTCCGGGGGAATGTATGATATTTACAGCGTTGTCCAGGGAATTGATAAAATATTGCCCGTTGATGTTTATGTGCCGGGTTGTCCCCCTCGTCCTGATGCTCTCCTGGAAGGTATTTTACTTCTCCGTGATTCAATAGGAAAGGAAAAACGTCCCCTAAGCTGGATTATGGGGCCACAGGGGGTTTATAAGGCAGAAAAAATAATCTGTAGAGACCTGAAAATGGAAGAAAGGTCCAAAATGAAAAATATCAGGCCAATGAATGAGGTTTAACATCTTTTTCAGAGTTTTTAAATTTATGAGCATTAATAAAACCAACATATCTGATGACCTGAATGCCAGATTCGGCAGTCAGACGGGTTTTACCTGGCAGCTTACAAAAGATGAAACCTCCACACTTTGGGTTGACAAAAACTTTTTAATTCCTGTTTTAAAATACCTGAAAACCGGAATAGTCAAACCTTTCAGAATGCTGTATGATCTTACCGCTATTGATGAGAGAGCAAGGGAAAGCAATCCACAACAGCCTGAAAGCGACTTTACCGTGGTCTGTCATCTTACTTCCTTTGAAAGAAATGAGGATATACGTATTAAAGTGCCTTTGAGTGAGAATGATCTCTCGATACCAACTCTCACTTCTGTATGGGAATCGGCAAACTGGTATGAACGTGAAGTATTCGACATGTTTGGGATTCGTTTTGAAGGGCATCCGCGGCTTTCGAGGATCCTGATGCCTGAAAGCTGGACAGGCCATCCATTAAGAAAGGATCACCATGCCAGGGCAACAGAGTGCGATCCTTATGTTCTGACAGAGCAGAAACGTGACCTGGAGGATGAAAACCTGAAATTCAAGCCTGAAGATTACGGATTTGAACTCTCAGGCGAAGACAGCGATTTCATGTTCCTGAACATAGGCCCTCAGCATACCGGTACTCACGGACTCCTGCGGCTTATCGTTCAGCTTAATGGCGAAGATATTATAAACATTGTGCCTGAAATAGGATTTCATCATCGGGGAGCTGAAAAAATGGGAGAGAGACAAAGCTGGCATTCATATATTCCTTATACAGATCGTATTGATTACCTGGGGGGTGTAATGAATAACCTTGCCTATCTGTTGTCTGTTGAGAAACTGGCAGGAATAGAAATCCCGGAAAGGGCCAGGGTTATCCGGATCATGATGAGCGAACTTTTTCGTATTGCAAGTCACCTTGTATGGCTTGGCACTTTTGCCCAGGACCTCGGGCAACTTTCTCCTGTTTTCTATACATTCAATGACAGGGAACGTATATTCGATATTGTTATAGCAATTACAGGTGCACGCATGCATCCTTCATGGTTCAGGATTGGAGGAGTGGCACATGACTTGCCTGATGGCTGGCAGAAACTAATGCAGGATTTTGTAAATTATCTTCCTCGTCGTCTTAAGGAATTCTATAATGTTATTATCAAAAACAGGATATTCAAAGCCAGAACGGCAGGTATTGGAGTTTATACCTCAGAGGAAGCCATTGAATGGGGAATTACCGGTTCAGGCCTCAGGGCAACAGGATTTGACTGGGATTATCGCAAAAAGAGACCCTACTCAGGAATTGACTGGTTTGATTTTGACATCCCGCTGGGTAAAAACGGTGATTGTTATGACAGGGCAATAGTCAGGATGGAAGAGATGCGTCAAAGCCTGCGTATAATTCAGCAATGTATTGATAATATGCCGGCCGGTCATTATAAATCAGATCACCCGCTGGTGATCCCTCCCAGGAAAGAGAAAACAATGACAGATATTGAAACCCTGATCACTCATTTTGTGGGTGTTTCATGGGGGCCTGTCATCCCTCCGGGTGAGGCAATGGTACCAATTGAGGCAGCCAAGGGAAGCAATGGTTACTACCTGGTCAGTGACGGTAGTTCATCATCCTACAGGTCGCGAATCAGGACACCATCTTTCCCCCATATGCAAATGTTGCCTCTTATAAGCGAAGGATACACAATTCCCGATTTGCTCTCAATACTTGGGGCTATGGATTTTGTGCTGGCTGATCTTGACCGCTAAACTTAAAATTTTGAAAATGCTGACTGAAAAAGAAAAAAAAGAAATATTGGAAGAGGCTCAACAATACCCTTATCCTGCAGCAGCCTGTATTGATGCTTTGAAGATTGTTCAGAAATATCGCGGATGGATATCGGATGAATCGGTTAGCGACATTGCAGATTTTCTTAATATGTCGGAAGCAGAAGTTGATGGTGTTGCGACATTTTACAGCCGCATTTACCGAAAGCCGGTCGGCAGGAATATAATTCTGATCTGCGATAGTATAAGTTGTATGATAATGGGATATAAATCAGTTTATGAATATATTTCAGGAAAGCTAAAGATCAGCTTTGGAGAAACAACCACTGACGGACGTTTCACTCTTTTGCCTGTTTCATGCCTGGGCGATTGCGATCACGCTCCTGCAATGATGATAAATGAAGATCACTATAACAATCTGTCTATTGAAAAAATTGATGCCCTGCTTGATAAATATAAATAAACCTTAATGGAAAAGCCTTTGACCGAACATATTAAAAGGGGAAGCCCTCCTCCCGGCTTTAAGGAATATTTCCAGGAGGGTGGTTATAACGGTACCCTGAAAGCATTAAAAGAAATGTCCCCGGAAGAGGTGACGAATCTGATTAAAGCATCGAATCTTTTGGGAAGGGGCGGAGCCGGATTCCCCACCGGGGTAAAATGGGGCCTTGTCCCGATGGAAGGTGAAAATATTTTACCTAAATATTTGGTATGCAATGCTGACGAAATGGAACCCGGAACATTCAAAGACAGATATCTCCTTGAAGGAAATCCACATCAGCTTATTGCAGGGATGATAATTGCAGCATACGCAATACAGGCGGTAAAAGCTTTTATTTTTATCCGCTGGGCTTATAAAAAAGCCGAGCTTGAGCTCAGGAAAGCAATATCTGAAGCTTACAAAGAGGGGTATCTCGGGAAAAATATTCTTGGATCAGGTTTTGATCTTGATATATATGTCCATTCAAGTGCCGGAAGATATATATGCGGTGAAGAAACGGCACTTCTGAATGCCCTTGAAGGGAAAAGAGGAATACCACGGACTAAACCCCCCTTTCCGGCAACAAGCGGGCTGTTTGGAAAACCCACAGTTGTAAATAATGTGGAAACCCTTTCGTGGATATCACATATAGTTGAAAAAGGAGCCGAATGGTTCAAGGGCCTGAGCCTTACCGGTACCGGCGGAACAAAACTTTTTGGTGTGAGTGGCAAAGTCAGAAATCCGGGTTTATGGGAACTTCCGCTTGGCGTCACTATGGGTGAAATTCTTATGGAACATGCCGGAGGAATGATTGACAATTATATATTCAGGGGATTATTGCCAGGAGGAGCATCTACTGAATTCCTTACGGACAAAGATCTTGAAGTAAAGATGGATTTTTCAACTGTAGCAGCCGCCGGAAGCAGGCTTGGAACCGGAACTATGATAATTCTGGATGATAAAACCTGTCCTGTTGCCTTTCTTCAAAATGTGGAAAAATTCTACGCACTGGAAAGTTGCGGATGGTGTACTCCATGCAGGGAAGGCCTGCCATGGGTTGAAAAAATGCTTTCTGCAATTGAAGAAGGCAAAGGAAAAATGGAATATCTGGATATTCTGAAATTTCATACTAAATACATGGGGCCCGGCCATACATTCTGTGCCCATGCACCCGGGGCTGCAGAACCTTTACAAAGCGGGCTCAATTATTTTTATGATGATTTCAAACGACATATCGAAGAAAAAAAATGTCCATGGAGATGAAAAAGGTCAAAATTCATATTGATGGAAAATCATATGAAGTAACTGAAGGAAAAAGTCTTCTTGATACTGCTCTTTCACTCGGATTATACATACCCCATTTCTGCTACCATCCTGCCCTGGGTTCGGCTGGCGCCTGCAGACTTTGTGCTGTTACAAAATTTCGCAATCAGGATGACTCAAAAGGACGGATTGTAATGTCCTGCATGGAACCCGTCGTGGATGGATTGATTGTTTCCATTAATGACCCTGAAGCCAAAGCCTTTCGTGCAGCTATAATAGAAAGCCTTATGACAAATCATCCGCACGACTGTCCCGTTTGTGATGAGGGAGGTGAATGCCATTTACAGGATATGACAGTTATGAGCGGACATAATTACAGACGATTCGATTTCAGAAAACGAACTCACATTGACCAGGAACCCGGTCCCTTTATAAACCATGAAATGAACCGCTGTATCCAGTGTTACCGCTGTGTCAGATTTTACAGGGATTACGCCGGAGGCAAAGACTTTAATGTTTTTGCCACTCATAATAATGTATATTTCGGCCGCCATCAGAGTGGAACCCTTGAAAATGAATTCAGCGGAAATCTTGTCGAAATATGCCCAACAGGCGTATTTACAGACAAAACCCTTAGAAATCATTTCACCAGGAAATGGGACCTTTCAAATGCCCCCTCTGTATGCGTTCATTGCAGTGTTGGCTGCAATATAATAGCAGGCGAACGCTACGGTTCTCTAAGGAGAATAATGAACAGATACAACGGCGCAGTTAACGGATATTTCATCTGCGACAGGGGCCGGTTCGGTTATGAATTTGTAAATGATAAAAGCAGGATAACTTCTGCAAAAATCCGCAACAACAAAAATGATTTCCCTGAAAGGATAGATACTGATAATTTACTTCCCATTCTTGAGTTTTCATTCTCAAAAGATAAAAAAATTGCTGGCATTGGATCCCCCAGAGCTTCTCTTGAATCAAATTACGCCTTATTTTCTCTTGTTGGAAAAGATAATTTTTATCATGGCATATCAAAAAAGGAACAAAGCCTGGCACAGATAGCCCTTAGCTTTATAAAAAATAGCGGGGTCTATGTTCCTTCCCTGAAACAGATTGAAACAGCTGATACCATTTTAATTCTTGGAGAAGACCTTACAAACACCGCTCCCATGATTGCTCTTGCAGTACGCCAGGCAATAAAAAATCTTCCTTCTAAAGAAGCTCTCAGCAAAGATATCCCGCTTTGGAACGATCTTCCTTTCAGAGAATTAGCCCAGGAGAGAAAAAGCCCTGTTTTTATTGCAAGCCCTATTAAAGACTCTCTTGATGATATAGCTGAAAAATCTTTCAGGGGCTCATTTGAAGATATTTCAAAGCTCGGATTTTCCATTGATTCAATAATCAGAGATAAATCGACCGGATTAAAAAATGTTGACGTGGAAATCATGAAACTGGCTGAAAAAATCGCATCATCTCTTGAAAATGCCGAAAATCCGCTGATCATATCAGGGATAACATGCGGTGATGAGAATATCCTGCGTGCAGGAATGAACATTGCAGCTTCACTTCTGTCATCAAATAAAAAAGTAATGTTCATTCCTATACTGCCGGAATGTAACAGTATGGGCTTAGCGCTTATGCCCGGTAAATCTCTTGATGATTTGGTTTCTCATGTCCCCGCTCATGGGGTTGACACACTGGTCATTCTTGAAAATGATCTTTTCAGGAGGGCGGATGAAAAAGCCTTAAAAGCTATGTTTGAAATAGCCGGAAAAATAATTGTCCTCGATCATTTGGACAACCAGACTGCTCAGAAAGCTGACATTTTACTGCCTGTTTCAACATTTGCAGAATCGCAGGGAACCATTGTAAACAATGAGGGAAGAGCTCAGAGATATTATAAAGCCCTAAATCCAGGAAAAGAAATAAGGGAAAGTTGGCAATGGCTTAATATGTTTAAAAAGTTCCAGGATATTCCCGGATCAGTAAATTTAGAACGTTTTGATGATATAACAGCTTCAATGACTGATGAATTGCCTGTTTTTTCCAGGATCAGAGAATATATTCCCGATGCTGATTTCAGGATGCTGAATCTAAAAATACCAAGGCAAACATTGCGTTACAGCGGAAGGACAGCTATGCATGCCCACAAAGCTGTCAGCGAAAAGCGCGTTGTTCAGGATCCCGATTCTCCCCTTGCATTCAGCATGGAGGGCAGAAGAGAAATCCCTCCTTCTTCGCTTGTGCCTTTTTATTGGTACCCCGGATGGAACTCGGTACAAGCTTTCTACAATTATATTGACATGCCAAATGGCTCAATGAAAGGTGGAGACCCCGGAATCAGACTTATTGATCAACAGAAAAAAGGCGATTACATTTTCAGTGAAATGATCCCTGATCATTCTGAGATTCAGGAAAACGAATGGCTTATTGTTCCTCTTTACCGTATATTTGGCAGTGAAGAATTAAGTTCTTTTGCTTCATCGCTTAAGCAACTAATTGAAGAGCCTGCGATATTCCTGAACAACAATGATGCAAAAAAATTAAACATTAATGGCGGGGAACCTGTGCAGCTTGAGATAAATGGAAAGATATTCGTTGTGAAGCTGAAAATTGAGAACAGCATTAAATCCGGAATAGCCGGATTTTTGATGAATTTTCCCGGGATGAAATTTATTGACCTGCCTGCTATTGGTAAATTATTTAAAAATTAATTGTTAATATAATGATATATCTGTATATCATACTGGCAATACTCTTAATAGTCTTATCCATAGCTGCAGGCCTGATATGGGTTGAAAGAAGACTGTTGTCAGTATGGCAGGACAGGCTTGGCCCAAACCGTGTCGGGCCTTTTGGCCTTGCCCAGGTTATTGCCGACACTTTAAAGCTTTTCTTCAAGGAAGACTGGACCCCTCCGTTTTCAGACAAAATCATATTTACAATTGCCCCGGGAATACAAATGTTTACTATTCTGTTAACTTTTGCAGTGATACCATTCGGCCCCGATTTTTATGTTTTTGATTCAAATATCGGGGTACTGATTTTTCTGGCAAACTCATCCCTGGGTGTTTACAGTATAGTTCTTGGCGGATGGGCCTCAAATAACAAATATTCATTAATCGGTGCAATGAGAGCTACAGCACAGATGCTTACATACGAAGTATTCATGGGATTGTCACTTATGGGAGTGGTGATGATGGCTGACACTTTTAGTTTCCTTTCAATTGTTGAGGCTCAAAAAAACGGCTGGTTCATATTCCCCCAGTTTTTTGGTTTCCTGGTCTTTTTCATAGCGGGTATTGCTGAAACACACCGGCTACCTTTCGACATTCCTGAAGCTGAAGGTGAATTAATTGCCGGATATCATTCGGAATACTCAGGTATGAAATTCGGGATGTTCTTTGTAGGGGAATATCTTGGTATAACACTTATTTCTGCTATTATTGTCACTATGTTTTTCGGCGGGTGGACTGGACCGTCATTTCTTCCACCGGTATTCTGGTTTTTATTGAAAACTTTCTTTTTCATAGCTTTGTTCATCCTTCTCAGGGCTTCCCTGCCCAGACCAAGATATGACCAGCTTATGAAACTCGGATGGAAAGTCCTTTTACCCGTTTCATTGCTTAATCTGCTTGTTACAGGCGCCATCCTTATATTTATAAAATGAGATCAAACACCATAAATAAACACTGATATGTATAGTATCTTACGTAGTATATGGTTGACCTTTCTTCACATTTTTCACAAGAGGGAAACAATAGAATATCCTGAAGTTAAACCATATCTCGCTCCCCGGTACAGGGGCAGGATTGTCCTGACACGTGATCCTGACAATAACGAGAGATGTGTTGCCTGTTATCTTTGTGCTGCAGTTTGTCCGGTAGATTGCATTTCATTGCAGGCTGCCAATGGGGAATCCGGAAGACGTTATCCCGAGTTTTTCAGGATAAATTTCTCGAGATGTATTTTTTGCGGCTTTTGTGAAGAAGCATGTCCCACTTATGCTATTCAGCTTATACCTGATTTTGAAATGGGAGAGTACAACCGTCAGAATCTGGTTTATGAAAAGGAACATCTGCTTATTAGCGGTGAAGGGAAATACCATGGTTATAATTTTTATAAACACTCAGGAGTGGATATGGGTGTAAAAGGAAAAGGAGAAGGAGAGACAGAATATAAGCCCGTTGATATAAAAGAACTTTTACCTTAAATCTATTACAATGAACTTTTTTTTCTACCTGGCAGCGGCGATCGCATTGATATCAACTATATTGGCAATTTCAGGAAAGAATGCCATTCATGCACTTCTTAATCTGATCATTTCACTTCTTGCTGTTTCAGTAATTTTTTATCTTCTTGATGCCCCTTTTATAGCAGCCCTGGAGGTAATAATATATGCAGGTGCAATAATGGTGCTGTTTATTTTCGCAATTATGATGCTTAATATTGGAGAGGAAAAGAAAATGGGAAAAAAATGGCTCAATCCCCGCATGTGGATCATTCCTTCAATATTATCAGTCATTCTTCTTGTTGATTTCATAATGATTATAAGTGATTTTCCGATTCCCGGGGCTATTGATAAAACACTAAAAACAAGGCAGGTAGGAATTTCTTTATTCTCTACCTATATACTGGCTGTAGAAATAGCCGGAGTACTGCTGATGGCAGGCGTCATTGGTGCATATCATCTGGGCAGCCGTAAGAAAAAAGTAATCCACCGCTTTTTAAAAAAATAAAAAATGCTGACTGTAGCGATTGAAACACAATTGATCTTTGCGGGGACTCTGTTCCTTATCGGCCTGGTTGGACTTCTTGTGCGTAGGAACCTGATCTTCATGCTTATGTCAATAGAGATTATGTTTAATAGTGCCGGCCTTGTATTCATTATTGCAGGTCAACATTGGAAACAGGCTGACGGACAGGTGATGTTTATTTTCATTCTTGCTGTGGCAGCAGTTGAGGTTGCCATTGGCCTGGCACTGCTTCTGCAGGTACATCATCATTTTAAAACTCTCGATGCCGACTCTGTCAATAAATTAAAAGACAATATTCAATAAAACGATGATTGAAAATTTTATAGCCCTTATACCTGCGATACCTCTGCTTGGCTTCCTGATCCTGGCTGTTGCAGGTCCAAAGCTGAGCAGGAGAGTCGTCGCCTGTATTGGTACAGGCTCGGTTAGCATTTCATTGCTTCTTACTCTTATAAGTGGCATCGAATTTCTCAGATACTTACCCCGGTTAAGTTCATATAGTGTTGATATATGGGAATGGATAAATGCCGGAGAACTTAAAGTCAATATATCCTTCAGTCTTGATTCACTTTCGCTTGTTTTTTGCTTTGTTATCACTTTCGTAAGCTTTCTGATACATGTATATTCCATTGAATTCATGTCGGCAGATGATGGATTTTCAAGATTTTTTGCCTATATGAATCTCTTTGTCGGATCAATGCTGATTCTTGTTCTTGCTGATAATATTTTGCTTCTGTATCTGGGATGGGAGGGTGTAGGCTTATGTAGTTACCTTTTGATTGGTTTCTGGTATAAAGAACCGGAAAATGGTTATGCTGCAAGAAAAGCTTTCATTGTCACACGTATCGGGGATACCGCCATGATTATCGGAATCTTCCTTTTATTTGTAAATTTCAATACCTTCCGGATAGACGAACTGATGTTGCAGGTTAATGAAAAATGGAGTGCCGGATCTCCGCTGGCAGTTATTACTGCTGCACTACTGCTTTTCGGGGCCCTGGGCAAATCAGCCCAGTTACCATTACAAACCTGGCTACCGGATGCCATGGCAGGCCCCTCACCGGTAAGCGCCCTGATACATGCCGCCACTATGGTAACAGCGGGTGTTTATCTTATTGCCCGCTGCCATATACTTTTCAGCCTTGCACCACTTGTTATGACAGCCATTGCCATTATCGGGGTGTTAACATTGCTTATTGCCGGTTTCAGCGCCCTCGGACAACATGACCTGAAAAGGATTCTTGCCTATTCCACAATCAGCCAGATAGGTTACATGTTTCTCGCTCTTGGTGTTGGGGCATGGTCGGCAGCGATATTTCATTTTATGATACACGCATTTTTCAAAGCCCTTCTTTTCCTTGCCGGCGGTGTGGTGATACTGGCCCTGAATAATGAACATAATATTTTCAAAATGGGAGGGATTAAAAAAGAAATGCCACTTATTTTTCTGACTTTCCTTGCAGGCTCTGCATCTCTTTCGGCCCTTCCGCTTGTAACAGCCGGATTTTACAGTAAAGACCCCATCCTGTGGTACTCCTTCTCTTCCATCACAGGAAATTCATGGCTATGGATCGCAGCCATTACCGGAGCCTTTTTAACAAGCCTCTATTCTTTCAGGCTGGTTTTTATTGTATTTTTTGGCAAAACTAAATTAAAGCCATCTTTCCAACCAGGTAAACTGCTCACTGTGCCCCTCTTAATCCTGGCATTTCTTTCAGTGGCAGGAGGTTTTATTGAACTTCCGGAATCATTTGTAAGTCTTCATCTATTCTCCTCACTGACAGAAAATACTTTACCTGCAGTTGTTGTTAAAGAAACCGGAAACACTGAAATAGTGTTTCAACTGTTTTCAGCATTAATAGTATTTGCAGGTATTTATCTTGCATATCAGGTTTATTACAGGAAACCCGCATTGTCGGAATCATTTGAACATAGCTCTTTAAACAGGTTTTTTGAAAGTGGGTTTGGTTTTGACAGACTGTATGATATCCTTTTTGTAAAACCTTTGATATGGCTTGCTGATATTGACAAGGACGATATTTTTGACTGGCTTAATATTGGTATTTCCCGCCTTACACTATTCGGCAATCATCTGCTGAGTTTAACCCAAAACGGGAAATTAAGATGGTATGTTATGTCCTTTACAATTGGGATAACATTGATCCTGACTTATTTAATATTGAAATGATACTTGCTTATCTGATACTTATTTTGCTGGCAGGTTCACTGCTTTCCCTCTTCGCAGGAAGAAAGGGCAATCTGTGGCCGCGGATTATATCCCTTGCGGCCATTACTCTCGATCTTGCCCTTTTGATAATTTTAAGTTCCAAAGCTATATCTATTGACGGTAGATGGTTAATAACCATGCAATTGGAATGGATCCCGGAATTTGGCATCAGCCTTCATCTTGCCCTGGACGGATTAAGTCTTGTGATGGTGATATTAACATTATTCCTTGGTATTATTTCAGTAATAATTTCATGGAAAGAGATTAATTCGAGAGTAGGGTTCTTTCATTTCAATTTACTTCTGATACTTGCAGGAATCCTGGGAGTTTTCCTTTCACTCGACCTGTTCCTTTTTTATTTTTTCTGGGAGATGATGCTTGTCCCTATGTATTTTCTGATAGGAATATGGGGGCATGAAAACAGAATTGCAGCTTCCTACAAATTTTTTCTTTATACCCAGGCAGGCGGCCTCTTAATGCTCATCGCCATACTGGCTTTGAGTTTTGCCCATGAAAATGCCACTGGTTCATTCACCTTTGATTATGTCCGGTTAATGGGAACCAGGCTCCCTGCGGCAAAAGAAATGCTTATAATGTCAGGTTTCCTTGCAGCATTTCTGGTAAAGCTTCCTGTTGTTCCTCTGCATAACTGGCTTCCAGATGCTCACAGTCAGGCCCCGACTGCCGGAAGTGTTATTCTTGCTGCTTTATTGTTAAAAACCGGAGCCTACGGGTTGATCCGTTTCATTATCCCATTGTTTCCTACGGCATCTTTAACATTTGCACCGATTGGAATGGTCCTGGGAATTGTTGGTATTCTCTATGGCGCCAAACTCGCTTTTGCACAGACTGACCTTAAACGGCTGGTGGCATACACCAGTGTAAGCCATATGGGATTCGTGATCCTTGGTGTTTTTGCCTTTAATTCCATTGCATATCAAGGTGTTGTGATGCAGATGATAGCTCATGCAATAAGTACAGGAGCCTTGTTTATCCTCGCAGGACAGCTTTATGAGCGTATCAACACCAGGGATATGACCCTGATGGGTGGACTTTGGGAAAAAACACCAGTACTTGGAACCATTGGTATGATTTTTTCACTGGCTTCACTCGGCATGCCCGGCCTTGCAAATTTTGTTGCCGAGCTGTTAACCCTCCTGGGAACTTTTAAAGCCAATATGCTGATGGCATGCCTTGCATGCCTTGGCCTGATAGCTGCTACAATTTATTCTTTGAGAATCATGCAAAAAGTCTTTTTGGGAAAGATGAACTACAATTGGGAGATTGCTGACCTTAATATACGGGAAAAAATTGTTTCCGGAATTTTTGTTATTTTGATTGTAGCACTTGGCCTCTTTCCCGGACCAATATTACATCTGACCGGCCCTGCCCTGGACAAAACATTGGAATCGCTTCCCGTTCAGCATATCACTTTACAGAATTCTGACAACTACAACAATAATAAAAAAATAATCTCATTTTTAGAATTAACTGGAATATTGAAAAAAATTGAATGATGACCCTCGCTGATTTTTATTCCCTGATGCCCCTGCTTATTATTACAATAGCACCGGTTGTGATAATGATTGTTATAACAGTCTCAAGGAATTATAATGTAATTTATGGTTTTTCGCTTCTCGCTTTTATTATGGCTTTTGCATCCTTATTTTTCAACTGCCATTTACTACCTCATTCAATTGAACCTTTGATTATCATTGACATTTACAGTCTCTTTTTTCTGGGGACCATAATAGTCTCGGCATTGCTCGTCAGTATTCTTTCCTACAATTATATAATGAAACTCGAAGGTATGAGGGAAGAATACTACCTGATACTTTTCACATCAACGCTAGGAGCTTCATTGCTTGCTATTGCAGAACATTTCGTTATTTTCTTCCTGGGAATTGAACTCTTGAGCATTTCTCTTTATATACTTATAGCTTTTCAAAAATCAAAAGACACATCAGTTGAAGCAGGAATAAAATATCTTATTCTGGCTTCAGCTTCTTCTGCATTTTTACTTTTCGGTATGGCATTAATATACACCGGAACGGGAACAATGCAGTTTACAGGGATAGCAATTTTGCTGAAAGAAAACAAAGAGACACTCAGTTTTGTGTTAGCAGGATTTTCAATGATGATGGTTGGAATAGGTTTCAAGCTAGCCCTTGCGCCTTTCCATATGTGGGCACCCGATATATACCAGGGGGCTCCGGCTCCTGTAAGTGCCTATATTGCAACTATATCCAAAGGAGCTATTATGGCAGTATTAATCAGGTTCTTTTACAATATTCAGGGATTTGATTCCCGGTATTTTTTTATTGTAATTTCGATAATAGCTATATTATCCATGTTTATTGGAAACATGCTTGCATTAAAGCAGCAAAATTTAAAAAGGTTGCTTGCCTGTTCATCCATTGCCAATATGGGATATCTTCTGGTTCTCCTGTTAACAGGAACGGATAAAGGAATACAGGCAGCAATTTTCTATCTGATATCATATTTTATAACCACAATAGGGGCTTTTGGAGTGATAAGCCTTCTTTCAACATGTAAAAATGAAACTGAGAAAATTGAAGAATACAGGGGACTTTTCCTGACAAGACCATGGGCTTCCCTGGTATTAACCCTTTCAATGCTTTCATTGGCAGGGATCCCTTTTACAGCCGGATTCATAGCTAAATTCTATCTTATCCTGGAAGGTATGAAAGCCGGGCTTATGATTCTAATAATCGCAATGATCATTAACAGTGTGATCGGATTATATTATTATCTGCGGGTAATTACATCCATGTTCACCCCTTCAGACGCTATAAACCTTCCGAAGCTGACACTAAACGGGAATGTAGTACTTGTCCTGATTACGATAAGCATTCTGATATTGGGTATTTATCCGGGATGGCTCATTAATTTAATTATGAAATTTGTGACCTTATAAAAATCGTATCAGAAAATTATCAGACATTGTGTGAATAAAAAAACAATGTAACAAAAATGAAAATATTGTATTTGATATTAAATTAATACGCTTCAGAAACTATATCAATAATTTGTCAATACTATAACTGTTAATTTATCATCAGGAAATCTCGCTATGTAAGTGTTAAATCCCTGCCACGTACCACTTGTGTTGAAAAGCTTTATGACCGTTTACAGGACTTAAAAACCAGCCAAAACCATAAGGATGCTGACTGCCATTATTTAATTGTACAGGGGTAACCATAGTTTCCAAATCTTCAGAAGTTAAAATTTTCTTTTTTGAGATTGCTGCATCCCATTTAACAAGATCAAGAATTGAAAAATATAATGCTCCATCAGCCGTGGTATTTAAAGAAGGCGAAACCCAATTTTGGTTTTTCCATTCACCATTTTGTAATTCATATCCGGAAGAACGATTCATAACAATATCCTTCTCACTAATGACCCTTATAGTTTCCATTGAAAGCGGATTAAAAACTTTTTCCTGAAGTACTTCGCCATAAAACTTTCCTGTTAGTTGATGGATAAGAATTCCCAATAATACATAGGCTGTATTACTATATGCCCATTTTTCATCAGGTTTAAATTGCAATGGCAAGTTCAGATCAAACTGGAAATATAAAATTTTTTCTCAAAATCCTGAATTACAAGTTTACTTTTTAAAGTAGCTGAACTTTATTCATAAACAGAATTCCAATTCTATCAACAAAAACGGATACTGCAATGTTTTTAATATTATAGCCTTCCTGCTGCTTTCAGGTAATATGTTTGATTGAGACGTTGGCGGCTTTTTGCATTAATATACTCCATCCATGCACGTTGCCAAACGCTTTGTGCTTCTAAATAATTGGCAAGAGTTTCCATTCCGGCTTCATATTGGTCTCTGCTTAAATTCATATTTTCTGCAGCTTGCCCCAGCGAAGATGCAGTTAATTTTACTTCTAATTCCGATTCATCACATTTATCTGCAGCTCTTGTCAGTTCAAGTTCCATTTTTTCATCTATTTCCTTACGTTGAAGTTGAATAATGTCACATTCCGCTTGAGCTGTCCGTACTTTATTACGTCCCTCGCCCCAATGAAAAATAGGAATGCTCACGACGGCAATCGCTGAAAAAGAATTATTGTCTAAAAGTTTATCACCGTTTAATTTTATACCATTAGTATAACCGTAATTTGCTATAAGTCCTATTTGGGGTAAAAAGTCACTTTGGGTTAGTTTTACCTGCTCTGCCTTTAATTCTATTTGTTTTTCCAACATTAGATATTCCGGTCGTTTTGTGTAATCCTCCA
>CAZLXM010000026.1:0-21379 GCA_964563105.1 uncultured Bacteroidaceae bacterium | reverse complement strand
GCTGATCAAATGATTCAGGAAGAATTATCTCGCTATCAAGGGGGATACCAACTACATGGCAAAGGTTCCTGCGGGAGAGCCGTACACCATTTTCTGCTTGCCGAACCTGTAATTCGGCTTCATTAACTTTTACCTGAACTTTAAACTCATCGTTTTTATGTTTCAATCCAAGCTCCCGGGCATTTTGTACGTTACGTAACAATTCCGTAACCACTTTTTGATACGATAACGCTAATTTAAGCAATTCATTAGTTTGCACATATGTCCAATATGCTTCATCAGTTTTTACAATAATTTCGGCACGGCTAAGTTCTTTATTCACCTCTGCTATTTTGTTTCCTATTTGTGACATTTTGTAAGCCGAAGTAATTTTCCCGCCTGTAAATATTGCTTGCTCAACACCTATCCCCGCCCTAAAGATCCCGTTTAACTGTAACAAAAAATCCATCCCGGGAGAATAAGCATATTCTTTGAATATAGGAGAACCATCAGGAGTAATGGTTAGTATATTAGGCACTAGCTCTCCTGTGGCAGGATCAGGGACAAAAGTAGGCAAATATCCGCCAGGAAAAGTTTTATTCATTTCTGTATTGGTATAAAAATAATTTCCCGATGCAGATATTTTTGGTAAATAATTTGCCAAATATGACTTTTGGGTATACTCAGCCTTTTGTTTATTACGTTCAGCAATAGATATGGCTTTATTGTTTTCCAATGCCAATCCCCGACATTTATCAAGTGTCATTAGTTCCTGAGCATTACCATATTTACTCATCAGAACGAAAACTAAAATTAGAATGGAAATATATTGTGCCTTCATTATTTCTTTATTTTAATATTGAAAAATACTGCATACAACACCGGAACAAACAGCAGAGTAACAAAAGTACCGAATAGCAGTCCGCCCATGATAGTAGTTGCGCCGGAACCAAATAAGCTGTCAGATAACAACGGAATCATCCCTAAAATAGTGGTAAGTGAGGCCATCATAACGGGGCGAAAACGTATGGCCGAGCTGTCGAGTAAAGCTTTGTACGGTTCCACACCCGATGCTATTTGCAATGTTATTTCGTCCATCAGTACAATACCATTTTTCACCATCATTCCTATCAAGCCCAACATACTAACTATAGAGACAAAACCAAAGGTTTTGCCCGATACCAGCATAGCCACAACCACGCCAACCATAACAAGAGGTATATAGCAAAAAATAATCAATGGTTTTTTATAGTCCTTAAATAATGCAATGAGGATGAGTAGCATAAGAATAATACCCAATGGAAGATTGCGGAATAAATATTTAGTAGCCAGTGAACTTGCGCTGTATTCCCCTTCCCATTTCATCGTATATCCTTCCGGTAATTGAATTTTCGCAATATCTTTGACGATACTTTGCCGTGCGTCTTCTGCAGATACGCTAAAAACCGGATTACATTGTGCCCTCATGGAACGTTGTCCATTCCGGCGGATCACTACAGGTTCTTCCCAAAACAATTTCACGCCATTTGACGCCTGGCTTAGTGGAACTGTACGTAATACGGATTCCAACAATTCTTCTTCAGATACAGTCCCTGTAATTAATCCTTGTAGAGTTTGCCTGTTCAATCCGTTAAGAGAAGGCACCATACTAAAAACGGGAATATTTTCAAGAGATTGGACAGGTTTTCCGTCCTTATCGACATTTTTAAGATAAATAGTTCGATTATAATCACCATCATAAAATTCACTTATGGGGATCCCGCCTGTTGCAGCAAGCAATGATAATGCAACATCCTGACGGCTCAGGCCGATGTTGCGGGCGATGGGCTGATTATAGTCTGCCATTAACATGGGCATTTTAGGTTCCCAGTCTGTATTAACCAAATAAATTATATCACTGCTTTCCATTATTTGACATGCCTGTTTGGTAAGCCTGTGCAACACAGCAGGATCAGGACCGCTGAATTGCAACTCAATTGGATACTTTTTATACATCAGGTTATATCGCTTCACTCGCACGTAAGCATCAGGATATGAGGAAATAAGATAATCCTGTATCTCCTTGATATTTTCCATAAGTTCTTTAGGCGAATTAAAATCTACAATCAGCTCGCCATACGAAAGAGAAGGATCAGCCATTGAACGCACCAGATTATAACGGGCAGGTGTTCCTCCAATGGATGTAGTCACATGTTTAATTTCCTTACGATTGAGAAAATATTCTTCCATCATTTTCAAATCAGCTTTTACCCGGGCAGTATTATTTCCTTCGGGCAACTTATATTCGATATAAACCTGGTCATAATCCATATCCGGAAAAAAACCTTTTGGCAAAAAGCGAAAACTGAAGGCACCCGCAGCCAATAAAATCACAGCAAAGCTAATAGTCAACACCTGGTTATGTAAAAGTCGCGATAATACCGAGCGTAACATTTTGTATGCTTTGCTGTTGTGAAGTTCCCTATTACTGTCTTTTTGTCTTATTGAGAGCATGAAATTTGCCTGAATTGGGACCAATGTAATTGCCAACATCCAGCTTAGCAACAATGAAACTGCCAATACAATAAATAAATCACGCACATATATCCCGGCCGTATCTGGTGAAAGATAAATAGGGAAAAAGGCAAGTATGGCTATCACAGTAGCGGCTAATAATGGTAATCCGGTTTTTCGTCCAATGGAAGTAAGTGCAGTTCGCCGGGCCTGCCCACGTTTCATATCCACCAATATCCCGTCAACAATAACAATTGCATTGTCAACCAACATGCCCATGGCCAAAATAAAAGCACCCAGTGATACTCTCTGCAGTGTTCCGTCGAACATATTCAACACAAGAAAAGAACCTGCTACAACAATGAAAAGGTTTGTTCCGATAATGATCCCGCTTCGGAAGCCCATTGTTAACATCAATATCCCTATTACAATAAGTATGGACTCTAACAAGCTTAACATAAATGTATTTAAGGCATTACTTACCCTTTCAGGCTGGTAAAACACTTTATTAAGAACAATTCCGGCGGGCAGGCGGCTTTCTTGCAACTGAATCAATTTTCTTTCTATTTGTTTTCCGATTTTTGTAATATCTGTGCCGCCCATGGCCGAAATGGCAATGCCCATAGCAGGCTGACAATCGTAGCGCATTTCATTGCGAACAGGATTTTCATATTCTTCTTTAACCCGGGCAATATCGCGCACTCGTAACTGGTCATTTTCGTGTCCTTGTAATAACAGGTTTTCAATATCTGCTATAGTTTTATATTTGTCATTGACCGATACACGGAGGCGATAGCCATCACTTTCGTAATAACCTGAATAGGTAGTTTTATTCTGACCATCGAGGGCCGCAAGCACTTCAGTGTGATGGACTCCTAATGTGGCCATTCTGTCTTCATATAATTCTATATTGATACATGTTTTTTGTTTACCATAGATAATTATATCCGAAACCCCTTCAATATCTTTTATTTCCCGCTTTATTAATTCGGCATAAGCATCCATTTCACGGCCTGAAAACCCATCAGCAGTCATAGCATAGAAAATACCATATACATCTCCAAAGTTGTCTATCACCATCGATTTTTCAACACCTTTGGGAAGATGTCTTTGCACATCGTCCACTTTACGGCGCAAAATATTCCAATTTTGCTCCACATCCTTATTTTTTACTAATGTTGAAAGAGAAACGGTTATTATCGACATATCATTCATCGAACGACTTGACACATCATCAACATCTTTCATCGAACGAATACTCTTTTCTAACACATCGCTTACTTCCAGTTCTACCTGATGTGCAGATGCACCCGGATAAGCAGTTAACACCATTGCCTGTTTCACTTTGATTTCAGGATCTTCCAATTTACTCATATCGTAATATGCAACAGCCCCTCCAATAACCAGTACTACAATAACGAAGTACATTAATTTGCGATTTTTTAAAGCCCAATTTCCCCAGTCATTCATAGCAAACCTCCTACATTCGTTGATGATACGACAGGCAATAACTTCACTTTTTCTCCTGCACGTAATTTATGTACCCCCGCAGTCACAACAATTTCTCCTATGTCCAATCCTTTGGAAACAACTACTGTTCCATCAGAATGGATTTCCCGTATTTTTATGGTGCGGGCTTCCACTGTTTGAGTAGAGACATTATATATCCATACTGTAGAAGCATTCTCCACCTCAAACACAGCAGAAAGAGGAATATTCACCAAGGATGGTTCCCCGGATTTTAACTCAATAATAACCGTTGTTGCCATACCAGGTGCGGGTAATTCCTTCATATCCCCTTTTTTTACCTTCATTCGCATAGTATAAAGCTGATTAAGGTTAGCTTTTTGTGCAATACCTATAAGTTCCAGGGGGAATACTTTCCCGGGAAAAATATCAACTTCGCATGAAAACGATTCAAATTGATCGCGCCTGATAAAGTCAGCCGACGGAATGTTGATTTCCACTTCGGGCAAACTGGTGCTTATCATAGATAAAACAGGCATACCAGCGCCTGTAGTTTCTCCGGCATTAAAGAAAAGTTTCTGTACATAACCATCGAAACCGGCGCGCAGTTTGGTATCTGCTAATGCATTTTTATGTGCATCGTATTTTGCAGTAATCTGTTGAAGCCCATACACTGCTTTTTCATAATCATTTGGTGTTACACCGTTTTTTTCATACAGGCTGATAATCCTTTCGGCTTCACCTTTTATCTTATTATATTCAGCTTCAGTTGCTGCTAATTGTACAGAATAGTCGCGTGAATCAATTTCAGCCAGTATCTCTCCCTTTTTCACAAAATTTCCAATATCAACGTGTATTTTTGTAATAGGGCCACTAATACGAAATGCTAAATTAACATCAAAAGCAGCTTTTACTTTGCCGGGAAAGGTAATACGGGTTTTTTCACCATAAGATTGTACCGTTTCCACCCTGACAGTCCGTATGGTTTCTTCCCTGGTTTCGTTATTGGAACAGGCCGAGATGATAAGAACCATTGCCGTAATTAATAGGATGACATTTTTCATTTTACAGAATTTTATAGTTGATTAGAACATTTTTCTTATTTACTTAATTATCCTTCCGTTCTATGCAGGGATAGCATAGATACTCCGGGATTTTTTCCCATTTACGTTAAGCAAAAGGGAAACGAGTATTTGTTTTTTGGTGTTAGAATTAAGATATAATTACAGATAATTCTATTTCGAATAATTTCGGAAATAGATCATCAGAATTTATAGAAATTATGAAATAAAAATTTTTTTCATCAGAAAACAATTGAGTTATCTTGTTAATAATCACGTCGTTCTGATGGAACCCCCAAATATTTTCATTTTCTTGTTGTGAATGATAGTACATGGAGGTTTCATCAGCAAATAACCTGCTTATTTCATTGTTAACTATGTTGTTCTGATAATCTTCTCACACCATAAACTATACCTTTTGCAAATATATAAATAAAGGTATTGTTCATTTAAATTTAAACAGTATGAAATTTTTAAACCAGAAAATGTATAAAATGTCGGGAACCGGAATCTTTCACTGGTACCGGCAGACAAGCTGCCCTCAGGTTGCGAAGCTTTTAAGACCAAATTAACCAATGAAATCTTCATAGAGTGTAAATCATTTGTTGAATTAGCGTTTTAAAAAGGGAGAAAGAGATTCAGACAGGATAAATAATGAAGGAAGGGGCATTGACAAAATTTTCATTGAGTGATCTTAAAAGTATGATTATATTCATCTTTCTTCATAATTTAAAATGTAAGTAATTTTAGTGAAATAATAAAATCAATCAGAGGGTTAAAAGTCCGGACTTTTAACCCTCTGATTGATTACTAACACAGATTATGAGATACAACTTAAAAAGTGTTAATATCCGGAAAAATTTTATCAGGTTATTTTTGGATATTAACCCTTTTTCTTATTTGTTTTCAAGACTTCATTAATTTCTTTTGACCATTTTTCAGCAAACTGTAATTCCCCGCTTAATTGAATATTTACTGTTTCATCAAATAACTCAAAACTCGTTTCTGAATTGTTTTTATTTGAAGATATAAAACTAAGTTCAATTCGTTCTATAACAACCTCATTATCTTTATTTATTTTAACATTACGTATTTTTCTGACAAGCTGGCACGTCTTTACTTCTGCCAGATTAATATATTTCGATGTTGTCTCTTCTTTCTTCTTTTTGAAAAAGAAAACAAAATTTCGCTTATCATCCATTCCTAAAACAAAATCTCCGCAGAATTCGTATTTACTTATGCTACAGTTATGTTGAGCAGCAATTTCCCTGAGAGACTGCAGCTTTTTCTTTTCTTTATTCGTCCGCCTTAAATGTAATAAAGCAATAGGTACTATAAATATGGCCAATAAGATAAGGGCAATGATAGAATTTCCTAAATCCATTTTTTTAAGTTTTTATTAATTAAAAATTGTGCCTTACAAACTTGTGAAGCATATGACAATTCAGGTCAAACAAGCTTATTTGGCATTGCCTGACATTATAAAAAAATGGATTACCAAAAATAGTGGAATGGGAAAATGATAACGGATTTTCTATGATTTATTAAAAAATCAATACAAAAAGTTATATTTCGCGAAAATCTTGTATTAAGAAGCTGTTTAGTTGTTTTTAATATTAGCGAAAATCCCGTGAATGAATTTTTGAAATTTGGAACAGGGAAATTATTAATATTATTTACCGAAATTTTGGACTGTAAGGTATGGCATAATAGACCTTCGGAAAAATCTGAAAATATTTTTTCTTGTGCTGAAGCCGGATGATTTTGAAAATCAGAATATATATTTGATTTTACAACAACATTTATTGCAAAACAATAAACCGCCGTTAACAATATTATACTTATATATCTGATGCTGCCTTTCATAAAACAAAGATAAATTAATATTTGATGCAATATATTGCATCAAATAAATATAACGTCTTTGCCCACTTGGAGGTCATCCTTTGTGGAACAATATTTTATTCTGAATAAGGAAAGTCAGAATAGTCCTGATCATCATTCTTAAAATATGTTTTTATATTCAATATTTTAGTAAGAGAAATTAGCTTTAATTTTTACTCTGAAGAAGCTTACAAACCTCATGACATTTTATAATAGTGAAATACTGTAATAAAGTAATACCTTCTTCATCAGCAGGCACTATTTCTCCCCTGCATCCTGCAGAATATATAGTATATCCCCCTGAAATTTCCCTTTTGCCGGCTAGCTTGAATCCCTGAATCCTTATTAAGTATGGATTTACCCCTTCATTAATCATTCTTTTAAATACCACAATATCTTCTTTATATGTTTCAGGAAAATAAGCATAACTTCCGGTAGACTGCGTTGTACCGGTAACTGTAGAACTTGAAAGATTAAGTGTATCCTGCGGCGCCATCCTGAGTGCAATTTCACCCAGCTTCCTTGACTTTTCTAATTCTTTTATTCCTTTAAGTTCTTTTCTTAATTGCTCAGAATTAGCATCTTTAGGGTAAAACTCCAGATAACTCTCATAAGCTTCAAGAGTTTTTAATTTACGGGCCTTTACAAAACGAAGTTCTTTTAAATTCGCAGTGGCTTTTTCTGCTGATTGACCGTCAGGAAACTTTGACAGATACAATTCATAAGCTTTCTCAGTATTTAATTCTTCTGCTTTTTTAAATAATAGTTCATCAAGAAGTTGATTTACATCACTAACTTCAGATCCTGTTGAATATTGTTGGAGAAATTCTTCACATCCGGTAATTGTTGGCTGTGAATGCAGTAAACCACATCGCAAATTTCGTAATTTATCAGATGCATCAGCCGCAAATAAGGATTGAGGATAATTTGACAAAAAATCCTCATACGCTTTAATAGTATTCTCCTGCTTCGCACTTATAAATTCCAATTCTTCCAGTATCTGTTGGGCTAATTTTGAATTTTTGTGATCAGGATATTTTTTAAGAAACTCTTTGTAAGAATTAATTGTATTTTCTTTTTTTGCATTTAAAAATTCCAATTCCTCCAGGCTTTGTTTTGCCAATTCCGAATTCTCACCTTCAGGATATTTTTTAAGAAAATCTTCATACGCAATTATGGTATTATCTTGCTTCGCATTCATAAATACCAGGTCTTCAAGGCTCTTTTTTGCTATTTCAGTATATTTACCATCCGGATACTTCCCAAGAAATTCTTCGTATGCTGAAATAGTATTTAAAGCTTTAGTCTTCTCCCATATTCGTTGTGACTGACTGAAAACAGAAACAGAAAAGAGAAGAAAAATTATTAAAATAAATGAAACTTTTTTCATAATTAATTTAAATTTCTTTTGACAGTTCTTTGTTGTAGATTTTTCTGCTAACTCCTGTTTTTTACACGAAAAATGAGTGTTGACAATTAAATAATTATGAGGATTAAACTATTTAATGCTTAATATGCGCATTAATTGAGTGCCCTATTTAAATAATGGTCCTTTCTTCCTGAGAACCATAAGGAATGTTTAATTACAATAACATTAATAATTATTTAATCCATTGTAATATTTTTCCTGAAGTGATAAGGTTTGTTTTAATCCGAAAGATTAAACAGTTATAATTCATTTCATTAAAGTTATGAAATAAATGTAGAAAAGTCAATAAAAAAAGAATAAATAATATCCTGTTTTACTCAATTTTAATTTACTGAAATACTGTGAAAAATATTATGTTCCTGATAAATTATTTAGCTTTCAATCCCGAAATAACTACAAAACTCCCGGTTCCAAAACCTTCAACCGGTTCATCAATTTTGTTTGTAGCCGGATTTTCCAGAGTCTGATAGATATCACCGGGCATAAAATCATTTTTCGTCAGGAGATCTGAAACTTCAGGCACTGAAAAAAATCGGGCTTCTTTATAAAATATGGTTTTAGCTTTCCCTTTATCAAGAAATTTTCCGAATTCAGATTCTTTATCAATGATTGCAATAATAATTTTTCCTCCCGGCTTCAATACACGATATGCTTCCTTCATAGCTTTATCAGGATCATTAATATAACAAAGTGTTGTTATAAATACTGCAAAATCAAATATTTCATCTTTAAAAGGTAAATCTTCAGCTACGCCTTTTTTTACATCCAAACCTCTTCTCCTGGCATATTCCAGCATTTTTTCAGAGGGATCAATGCCATTTTGAATTCCTAATTGTCCGGCAAAAATGCCATTGCCAATTCCTATTTCAATGCCTTTCATGCCATCAGGAATCACTTTTTTTAAGGCAAGTAATTCCGACTGAAAAAGAATATGATTTTCAATAATCCATTCTTCATATTCTGCTGCCAAAGAATCAAAAATATTGCTTCCCATATCAGAAGTTAATTACTTTGTCACATTCAACTATCCATTGTGCAAATTCTTTCATATTACTTAAACGTATTCCTTCAATAAAAGAAATTTTATCAATTCCCCTTGCTTCAGAACACCCTCCGCAACTTTTTACTTCAGCTCCATTCCTGATAACAGATTTGAGCATCCTTTCAATATTATAATAACCATTTGGAGTATTCTGATTCGGCAATCCACAAAAAACTGCATCAGCAAGGAAGAATATTTTAATTTCGGTTTTCTCTACATATCCCTTTTGTAATGCCATGGCCAGCCTTAATGCATTATATGCCTTCTCTGAGCCATAGGGGGCATCATTAATGATTATTAGAATTTTTTCCATTTTTATATCTGATATTAAAATCCAGTTTTATTTTTATTTATTAATGAAAATAATTGGATGATGAAATTATTAATTTAGCTTCTTTCCTGCTGTAAAATTAAATAAAAACAAAGTTTTATCCCATTGTTATTCAAATTTTGAAATAAACATTGTTAACATTACAGATATTAAATAAAATTTGTAATCTCTAAGAAACCAAATTTTTAATTATTTTTACTTAAACCTATTTAGCACACTAATACATATGCTTTATACAAGAAAAGAATTTATGGGATCTATTTTGGCGACTGGTTTATTTTTTCCCTTTCCGTCAATGATCTTTTCACAGAAAAAATTTTTAGCTTCCGATTTAAAACGTATAATTAACCTGGCAGGTAATGCCAGTAATGACAAAGACAGGGTATTACTGCTTGAACAGGCATTTAATATGGATATAAGCCAGGAAGAAAAGGATATTATAAAAAGTATCCATTTTATGGCAGATAACTGGGCAAATGGATTTGAAAAATATGCAAGACCCGGAACAGAAGGAAATGAACCGGAAGGTTATCTTTGTGGTTTTTTTATAAGATGCTCCCTGCAACACTATCTTCTTCCCCGAATTCCTGAAGATCATATATTGTTTCCTCTGATTGCATTTTATCGTAGTCGCATGCTTATAGCAAAATTAATACAAAGTGGAAATATTATCAATGTCCCGGATGTAAGAGACAATTATCTTAAAGAATCTGAGCGATTAATGAAAATTGCTTCGGCAGCTTTTCCGGAAAATGAACTTGCAAAAAACTATTTAGGAAAATATTCTCCCTGGGAAGAAATAGTTCCATATAATTCCAAAGCTCCCGCCTGGGCAAATGATCAGCGGATGATCCTCGAAAAACTAAGCTGGCTTATACATTGGTGGATTGATAACAGACAGATATCTGACGGACAGTTTGGCGGCGGATGGGGAGATGATGTTGAAATGTGGCGTAGCTGGGTACCGGTACTGCTTGCTTTCGATGATGAAAAAGCTAAAAAAAGTAAGGAAAAATTATTTGAAGGTTTGTTCAAATTATCACGTATGCAAAAAGGTTATACTACTATCATGACTGATGTTGAACATACTTCAGAAGAGTATTCCGATCCTCTTTTTTGTATGCTAAATATGCAAGCGGAAAATCCTGTTTGGGAACAACGTACCCTCAAAGTAATGGATTTTATTGAAAATTTATGGACAGGTATTAATGATCGTGGCCAACTACAGTTCAAATCAACATGGTTTAATGTTGATCGTGCACATACAGATGAAAGATGGGCGTGTGATACACCATATCATACCAGGCTGCTTTTACCATTGCTATTGCTCTGGCTGCGAAATGGCAATAAACGTATTGAAAATTTCATCATCCCCTGGATTAAAACATGGGTAGAAGCAACCTTTACAAGTGAATGCGGAAAACCTGAAGGAATAATCCCCGCAGCAATCCATTGGCCTGACGGAAAACCTGCAGGTTTAGGAAAAAACTGGTGGCAACCCGAAAATCATACCGAACCAACTTTATATTATTTCCCTGCCCAGCAATCAATGATGTATGAATGTTTTTTGCTGGCATACCATATGACCAAAGATGAATATTTTCTTAAACCAATACGTTTTATTGCAGAAAAAAGACTGCAAAAAACAGGTGATAATGCACCGGAAAACTATCAACCCGGAAGTCTGGAATGGAGTGTTTCTGTTTTGAAAAATCAAATCCCAAAAATCCTGATAAAATATAGACTAATAACCGGAGATAATTCATACGACAGTATATTCAAAAAAGACTCAAGATCTTATGAAAGATTTATAATGGAACATAATATCAAAAAACTTAGCAATGAAATTAAAGAACAGCAAAAATCACTTTCATTACCCCTGGAATTCTATACTACTGAAGTTCGATGGACTGACCGGTTATTTTCTTTCATTAGATATTTTAATTTCAAACTGGAGGAAAAGTTGCCTTATTTTGATGCCGGCTTTCTTTTTTCCTGCCTCACGGGAAGCATAGGAAACCACATGATATTACCTGTTTTCGGGGTAAAATGGATAACTCCTTCAACTAATATAGCAATACTTACCACTAGAAATTCGAAAGATACATTTGAGGCACAACTATTTCATTTTGGAACTGAACCCAGAAAAATGAAAGCGAAATTTTTAAACCTTAGTAATGGGAAATATATCTGGAGACTAAATGGCAATAAAAAAAATGTCTTTGAATTAAGTCAGGATAATAATGAAATTGCTTTTGTTTTACCTCCCGGGAAATTATGCAAATTAACTGTTAAGAAATTTAGTACAGATACAAATCTTTAAAACTCTGATCAGGGTTTATATCAGGCTTTTTCAGCTATTATTTTAACCTGATATGAAAAAGGAAGTGTTACGAATCCATAGATTGTACTTATCATGTCAAAAACTCGCCGGCCGCCTGCCTTTGCAATCTTATCATAAAATGGCGGCCATTTATGGATCAGCTTTCTTGATTCAATCACTTTATAGCCTGCCTCAGTAAATAAATTTCCAAGGGTCATCGGGCTCCAGCAGTATAAATGATTATTAATATCATTTGGCTTGTAAGAATATGAATCACATGGAACAACAAAAATAATTTTGCCATCCGTTTTTAATTTATTCCTAAGCAGGCAAATCTGGTTAAACGGATCACTAACATGTTCCAATGCATGATTTGATATTATAAGATCAGCCCAGTTGTCAGGGGCATCCTGCACATATCTATATGCTTGTATCCCAAATTGTTCAATAACTTCTAATGCAGCTATATTGATTTCAATTCCAATTTTACCTTTACAGTTAATATTATTCAGAAGGAAGCCGCCACCACAGCCAAAATCCATTACATTCATTCCGGCAGTTATATATTTTTGAAATTTTGACAATTCTGCCCATGCACCAAAAGTTCCAAAATCTTTTTGCCAGTTAAAATAATCTTCGTTATAATGCTTTTGTGGATTTTTAGATTTTATCATGAAACGCGAATTAAGTTATAGCAAATATTAAACTATGATTTTTTCCTGAAAATCCCGGCTATAGTTTTTCCTATAATATCAATTTTTTCAATAGTTTCCAATAATGAAGGATTATTAAGATCTACTTTCTGATTTCCAATCGTATAAAATTGAATAGGATAAATCAGCAAATAATTCATTCCCTGAAAATAATTATTTAAAAAGACAGGGATTTGATTCATTCCGCTTTGATACGAAAGATAATTTTTTCGGCTCATTACTATTAAAAGATTATCATTATCTTTTAGGTCTTTTAATAAGACAGGAAATTTATTCCAATTTTTAAAGTTCCGAAAATCAACTTTTATAGGATGTTTTGAGCAAATATCCAGAATCAGCTTCTTTGTTGATACAGTTGAATAAAAAACAATCTTTGATCCTGTATTCAATGCAATATTCCAGATTTTGACCAGCCAGAATGGGAAACCTATCTCATATTCAGCATTTTCCGGAACTACAACTATATGTCTTTTAATAGTTGAAATAGGTTGAAAAGGGTGATAAATATAAGTTGTTACATTACTTCTGGATACAACCCCTTCGGTAAGGTCCCCCAAAAATGTGTCTGAAATACTGCCTCTCTTGTGAAGCCCAAGTACCAGATCAGTAATATTGTGCTCAAGTGTGATATTTATTATCCCTTTTACAAGATCAGCATCATATCTCAATAAAGTATGTAGCTCAATATCAGTTGCAGAAGCAGCTATTTTCGCCTGTTCAAGCAGCTTAGCAGCTCTTTTTTCTGAATCATCTTCAAGTTTATCGCTTTTAATGATATGAAGCGCAAACATTCCATCCTTATTATTCTTTGATTTAATTATAGTGCTTAAATTAACCAGCTCATCAATATTATTAGGATTATTAACCGGGATCAGAAGTTTTTCCCTGTTTTCAGTAAGTTCATCATCATGTTCCGAGAGTGCTATTTTCTGTGCGTTTTTTTGCGTAACAAAAGAAGCAATAGTGCAGGTAACAAGGATCATAATAATCGTCCCGTTTAGAATATTATCATTTAAAAGCCTTATCGGCTCACCATTTTCATTATATCCCAATATAATATTATATCCGATAAGTACTGCTGCAAGGGTAGCAGCAGCCTGGGCATTTGTCAGTCCAAAAATCAAACCACGTTCTTCTTTATAAAATCCAAAGCTTTTTTGTGTAAGCCATGCAGGTATATATTTACCTAAAGTAGCGATAATAGACATAGTCACTGCAACAAATATTGTTTCAATATTAGTAAAGGCCCTGAAATCAATTAACATTCCAACTCCGATTAAAAAAAAGGGGATAAATATTGCATTTCCAACAAAATCAATTCTGTTCATCAGTGGAGATGTGCGGGGAATAAGCCGGTTCAATGCAAGGCCTGCCATAAATGCACCGATAATTCCTTCAATTCCGGCAAGCTTGGATAATTCAGCCCCCAAAAATACCATTACCAGAACAAAAATGTATTGTGAGACATTATCACTGAAATGTTTGAAAAACCATCGGGAAATTATAGGAAATAAAAAAATGATGATTAAACTGAACAAAATAAAAGATGCGGATAATTTAAGCCAGAAAAAATTACTTATTTCTCCCCGTGACATAGCAACTATAACAGCCAGGACCAGCAATGCCAGAATATTTGTAATTAATGAACTGCCAACAGAAATATTTACTGCCCTGTTTTTTGATATTCCGAATTTGCTGATAATAGGATAAGTAATCAGGGTATGTGAAGCAAACATGCTTGCTAACAAAACAGATGTAATTAATGAAAAATTTAATAAATAAACTCCGGTTAATGTTCCAATTATCATTGGTATAATAAATCCCAAAAGACCCAGTACCGTGCTTTTTAAAGCATTCTTTTTAAAATCATTCATATCAATTTCCAGACCGGCAAGGAACATTATATAACAAACCGGCCGTGCCTGATAATATTATGCTGCTATCTCTGGCAAGCAGATTAAATCCATATGGCCCGATAATAATCCCGGCAATGATCATCCCTAAAATATGAGGGATCCTGATCCTGTCTGATAATATGGGAATAAGCAAAATAATAAGGAGTATTATCAAAAATTTCAGGACGGGATCGGTAAATGGCAATTGTATTTGGGAAAAGAAAAGAAACATATTTTTGTTTGTATGTTTTGCAAAGATAATGAATTTACAGGCAGTAATTAATTCTCCAATAAATTGTAAATTCATATTATTATGGCTCTATTCGACTAAAAGTAATTGAATTTCCCAAAATATCTTTTAGCCAAACAAAAGCATTTATAGAAATAAAAATTAATTTGATATTTTTTTGAAAGGTAAATTAAAATAGAAGGCACATCCCTTGTTAACTTCAGACTCAAACCATATAGTCCCCTCCATTATTCCAAGCAATTCTTTAACAATATAGAGACTGTTACCCAATCCATCATGGAAATTTCTGTTACGGTTATTTATCTTTTTAAAAGCTAAAAAAATAGTTTCCCTGTTCTCCTCAGCTATTCCTACACCGGTATCTTTAACAAAAAAATGAGTAGAAAGACCTTTAAATTCTGCTCCGAATGTTATTTTTCCTTTTTCACAAAAAGCAAAAGCATTATCAAGCAACCTTGTAATGATAAAAATTAATTTTTCTTTATCAGCAACAATACTTAATTCCGGATTAAAAAGAATACTCATTTCAAGCTGAATATCTCTTTTTAATTGTACTGATTCCATTTCAAATGCATTAAAAAGTTTTTGCATCACAGGCAATAATTTGAACTCTTCCTCTTTAAGATGAGTCTTCCCTCCATGCAGATTTGTCAGAGTAAGGATATCTTCTATCATTCGAAATAACTTTGTTCCGCTTTGCCGGATATAATTATTGAATGTCAATATCTTATCAACAGATGAAGTAGAGGAAATCATTTCACTAAATCCAAGAATTCCATTTAATGGTGTTCGTAGTTCATGAGAAATAAGATTAAGGAATTCTGATTTAATTCTGTCTAATTCTTCTGCTTTTTCTTTGGCTTTTCTTAGTTGATTTTCAGATTGAATTTTATCTGTAATATCTCGTCCGCCGGATTGCATCTCAGTTATTACTCCTTCGGGGTTAATTATTGGGATATCAATCCATTGAAACCATCTGATTTCATTTTTTGCATTCCTTACTTTACGTTCATAAATTTTAGGTTTGCGAGTTTCTATTACTGTTTTAATATTTTTATTTATTCGTGAATGCAAATATTCCTTATGGAAATTAATCCATTTTTTACCTAAAAGTTTTGATTCCGAGCAATTAAAAAATTTGCAATAAGCATCATTTACAAAAGTAAGCGTTGTATCGGGAAGCCATCTGCAAAAAAGATCAGGCTGCATTTCAATAATTGCCCTGTAATAACTTTCACTTTTTTGTAATTCAAAAGTGCGATGGTCTAAAAGCTGCTGAAGTTGATTACTCAATTCTTCCAAAGCTTTTTCATATTTTCTCCGGTAAAATGAATTTGTTATTGTATTAGCTACTGTCTGCAATAAAGATATTTCTTCGTTACACCATACTCTGTTTTTTGTACATTCATCGAAACCAATAAATCCAACCCGTTTCGAATTAAAATGAAGAGGGAGGATTAAAATTGCCTTTATACCCTGCTTACTAAGGATCTGATAAATATCTTCAGGAAGAGTATTAATATCAGGAACCATGATTGTGCCTTTGGCGGTTAATATCTCATCCCATGAAGGAATTAAAGAATAATCAAAATTTTGTAAATTATTTTTTTGAGATGAAACCCCTTCATTACACCATTCAAAAGTATTACTGGTTTTATTCCCGGTATTAGTATCTTCAAAAATATAAACTCTCGATACACCAGTATATTCACCAATAATTTTTAAAATTGCCTGTATCCGGCCTTCAAAAGGCTCATTGGAAGCAGCAACCTGGGTAACCAAAACAAGAACATTCTGCTGCACGTTGAGTTTCTCCAGATATAATTGACTTTTTTTTATGTTTGTAATATCCCTGCTGCTAAACCTGAATCCAACCAAAACACCTGATTCGGTATAAAGAGGGTGACTTTTGGAAGCTAACCATCTTTCCACTCCATTACTTGAAGAAATTTTGAACTCAATCCTTAGGATCTCCTTTGTATTTTTAATTCTTCGCCAAAAAAACTGTCTGAGTTCTTCTCTTTGATCTTTATCAATACAATTTAATAAAACTTTATTATCTGCAACAACTTCCTCCGGGCTATAACCTGTGAAATCCTGAGTGTTAGGTGATGTATAAAGTATTTTTCCTTTTGGATCTATTATTGACTCCCAGTCAATTGTACCATCGAGTATACTCTTCCACAGTACTTGTGAGGCGTGATCAACAGAAGCAGACATGTCGTATTTTACAAATTTGAAACAATTTATAATTATATTGGAAGGTTAAACTTCGAAAAAATATAAATAATATCAAAATATTTTTCAAAACATATTTTAACAAGTAATTAAATAATTTGCCGTAAAATTTATTTAACCTTTTTTAAAATACGGTAGAATTAGCAAAAGTTTATCAGATTTTTTAATCTAAAAATTATAATAAGTTATTTGTCAATATAATTATTCCCGATTTTCACTCCGGAGGCATGATTAATTATTGCTTTTCTCTTACTTAAGCTAATTTTGTTGTCTCTGATAATTGTCCCGGTACAAATCCCTCTTAATTCAATGCCACACAACATTGGTTTATCACTTTTTTTACTAAAAATTGTACAATCAGTGATATTTATATTATTGCTATTTTCCACATCAATAGCCCTAAAATCAGGATTACTGATATGACAACCTCTTATTGATATTTCACTGCATTTTGAAATATTAACTGCCCCGCCATTGGCAACTTCTCCAAATTCAATACCATCAATAATATTTTCACTAAAAATAATATTATTAGATCCTGAAATTGTTATCCCTCCGGGGGCATTTACTGTTTTTGTAAAGTAATCACTGTTGTAATCAATAACATTTCCTGAGAATTGTATATTCCGGCTGTTCTCAATAATTATGTGATGCTCATAAGCACGAAGTATGGAATTTCCTGTTATGTTGATCCCATGAGTATTCTCAAGATGAATATTAATAGTTTGATTGCTAATATGATTTCCGGTAATTGCCCATAAACCTATTTTTCGGTTATTTCCCTGAGGGCCCGTAAAACGTATATTTGCACCACCGGCGCTTGGAATTGCCTGAATAGTATTACCTGAGATGGTGCCCTCCCGGACGCTTCCCATTTCAGAACAGTCTACCCAAATATCAGCAACATTTTCTGAATCTTCATCATAATTATATTCGATATCATTTCCTGTAATCTGAAAGTTGCGTATCTCACTTTTGCTAACTTTAATTCCCCCCCCTTTACAATAACTTATATGACTGTCATTTATAATTATTTGATGTAAATTCACAGAATCTAAAAAAACACCCGTACCACTGCAATTATAAACATGGCAGTTACTTATAATAACATTCCTGTTACGGGAATAAAGATGAATCCCATGATGGACATTTCTTATAAGGACCCCGCTGATAACAGGCATGTGAGTATGTTGAAGCTCAATTCCAATTGCACCGGGATGCTCTCCCGTTATTTCAATTGCTTCCACCATAGGCATGCGCTCTTTCTCCCATGTAAGATCAGTAACAGTTGAAGGATTGGCAGAACCCTGATGAGAACCTGTGAAACGAAATGCAGGTCCTTCACCAGCCATTATGATCTTTGCAGTACCTCCTGAACCCGTAATACCAAACGGGCCATTCCTGCTAAGAACCAAATCAACTGGTTTTGTTATTCTATAACTACCCGCAGGAAATTCGAGTAACCCGCCTGAAAGCATATTACAAGCTTTTAAGATGGCATCTGTATCATCAGATTTACCGTCACCTTTTGCACCAAAATCTTTTACATTAATGTTATTTGATTGAGCTAAAAAATTATTATTATCTGTCCCTGCCTTCTCATTTATATTATTTTTAATGTCAGGATAGGTTTCAAAAAATTTGTCTGTTTTTAATATTGCAGGATAAAATCCATACACAGAAAAGCAAAAAGGAACTATAAAGAATAGAGCAAAAAAATTAGATAATTTCATATTTTTAGTTTAATATTTATTATTAGTGTATTTAATTCGTGTACTTATTTAAGATTTTCATTTTTTAAACGAAAATTTCGTGAACGATCAAAATAGTCATCCAGCAACTCTATTTCAAATTCTTCAACCATTTGGGCTGCGGATATATTTTCATGTTCACTGCTAATCTGAACATACCCAATCTTGCCCGGTTCATAAATGTCCGCGTATGGCCCGTACTTCTTTTTTAATGCTGCAAAGCGGGAGCGATTGAAGTCTAAATGTGCTAGTTTATAATCCATATTTATCCTGGCAACAGCATAATTATAATAATTTGTGGAGGAAGCAATTACTTCTCCAAAAGGATTTCTGATTTCTGAAGGGGCACCTTTATAAACTGAACCTACAAAATATGACCTGCAGGTATAAGCCCACACACTTTGAGCTGATCCTCCGTGATACATAGAAGAAAATAAAATAAGGTCAGGCTTTTGTTCGGCATAGTTTTGTAACAATTCATTAAAATTAAGATCAAAACAAATAACAATAGCTACCTTTCCAAAATCACACTGAATTACCCTGGCTTCATTGCCCGCTTTTGTTCCATCCTCCATTTCTCCAATAGTTGGAAAGTTTTTATCATATATTCCGGCAGTTTCCCCTTCCCGATTTATTAATATACAGGAATTACGCCATATATTATTATTATCAAGCCTTTTTGTGCCAAAAGCAATATAACAGTTATTCCCTTTTGCAACCGATGCAAAATAATCGAATATTTGATCTTTTCGTATCTTAAGATATTCTTCTCCTGCCCCGGATAAATCACAAAATTCGGGCAGGACAATCAGATCAGGCTTGTCTGGTAATACCTGTTCCAATTCTCTTTTCCAAAACTCAATTGCCCGATTTACGTTTGCCTGGGGCCCCTGCCCCTTTTCATATGAAGGAGCAGCACCTATTGTTGCTACAGTGATATAACCTGATGCAATTGATGAGAAAACAAAACAAAAAGTTAATAAGTGTAGTAATACTGTTATCTTCAATAATAGATTGAAAACTCTTTTCATAATCGGTGATTAAAATTTGTTTTAATAATAAAATTTGGGGCTTCTTCCCTGTAAAATTCATTCAAAAATAAAAATATCTTTTTCATAAGAAAATATTTTAGTTGTTATATTGTTCCCTAAATCAAAATTTTCAAGGAACTAATTAAAAGACCAGCTTAATTAAGCCATGAGATATGTTTTGTCTGAAAAATATTCCGATATTTTTAAGCGCTTGAAAAAGATTTCAATAAAAAGAAGTTTTATTAGCTAAATTTTCTTGTGAAAATTTAATAAATTATACCTTTGGTATATTATTAAGCTAATTCGATAATAAATAAATATTTAATTTTTAATTTTTTTTTTAAATGAAAAGGAAAAGTTACAGATTTACAGGCATTATTACACTTCTTACATTTGCCTGTTACATTGCATTTTTAACATTAAGTTTTCAAACTTATGCACAGGGCAAAGTATCGACAGAAAAAGTATTTAAAGCCGGCGCTTCAATGAGTAATATTACTCCTGTCCTGGGGGGGGGAATAGTTGGAAATTTTGGTAATCCGCCTGCTGCAATGCATGTTCATGATGAATTACATGCACGTTGTCTTGTCCTTGATGATGGTTCTACAAGGCTGGCTTTTGTTGTTGTGGATGTTTTATCCATGAACCGGGAATTAATTGATAAAGCCAAAGATTTGATCTTTGCAGAAACCGGGCTTCCTTATGAGCAGATAATGATATCTGCAATACATACCCATTCTTCAATAAGCCCCCATCGGGAGGATTATCAGCCATTCCTTGTCCGCAGGATTGCTGATGGGGTCAGGATTGCCATAAACAATCTTGAACCTGCCAGAATAGGCTGGGGTTCAGGTAATGTTCCACAACACGTCTTTGTCCGCCGCTGGAAAATGAAGCCGGGAACTCATAATCCAAATCCATTCGGAGGACAAGACCAGGTAGTTATGAATCCCGGGGTAGGTAATCCTAATCTTCTGGAACCCGCAGGTAAACCTGACCCTGAAGTTTCATTCATCTCTCTTCAATCAGTTTCCGGAAAGCCAATTGCCCTATTTGCTAATTACTCACTTCATTATGTAGGAGGTGTTCCCAACAACGATCTGTCAGCCGATTATTTTGCTGTTTTTGCTGACAGGATACAGGAGTTATTGAAAGCGGACCGGCAAGATCCTCCATTCGTGGGAATTATGTCAAATGGCACTTCCGGTGATGTAAACAATATTAATTTCCGCGGTCCTTCTGTCAGCAACCCTCCTTATGCAAAGATGCGAATTGTTGCTGAAGATGTTGCACAGGAGGTCTTTAGAGTGTATCAAACTATACAATATCATGATTGGGTAAAATTGCAGGCAGCACAGGCAGAACTGCCACTGAGAACAAGAAAACCTGATCAACAGATGGTGGAACGGGCAAAAATGGTTCTTGCCAGACCTGATACTGTTACACCCTATCATCGCCATGAAATAACTTATGCTCAAAGGACATTGCAAAT
>CAZLXM010000025.1:28284-41557 GCA_964563105.1 uncultured Bacteroidaceae bacterium | reverse complement strand
AACCTTTGTGGTCTGTCAATATTATTAAAATGCTTCGCATTTAGCGAAAATCCCTAGTGAATTTGAAGTTTATTTTGTCAAGAATTCAGGTATTACGCCTTGTTCAATCCCAAGTATCAAGGTTAAAAGAAAATATGTTACAAAAGTGATCAGAATGGAAAAGAATAAATTAAGTAAAATACCTGCCTTTGCCATTTGAGGAATAGTAACATATCCGCTTCCATATGCTATCGCATTAGGCGGAGTTGAGACCGGCAGCATAAAAGCGCAACTGGCCCCGATAGTTGCCGGGATTGCAAAAAACAAAGGGTTTTCTCCCATACCTAAAGCTGCTGAACCTATTATTGGCAGAAATGCTGAAATTGTGGCCACATTACTTGTAAGCTGGGTGAAAGTGATAATAACCAATGTAATGATCAGAATTATAACCATTGTATTCATCCAGGAAATATTTATAAAATATCCTCCTATCCATTCGGCCAGGCCGGTTCGTTGAATAGCTCCGGCAAGTGTAAGCCCTCCTCCAAAAAGAATAAGCATTCCCCATGGAAGTTTTTCTGCTGCATTCCAGCTAAGTAAAAATTTTCCATGTTTTATATTTAAAGGGACAATAAACATCAGAACTGCACCAAAAATTGCAATACCTGCATCAGACAGCCCCGGAATGAATGGCTCAATAACTGGACGAACAATCCAAAGAGAAGCAGTCAGGATAAAAATTATAACCACTAAAACTTCAGCTTTTTTCATCCTTCCAAGCTTGTTTATTTCTTCACGGATATAGTCTTTTCCACCCTCAATTCTTTTAAATTTTAAAGGGAAGGTGATATAAGTAAGTATAAAATAAGTAACAGGTAAGCCTAATAAAACAACAGGCAAACCTATGATCAACCATTGAGTAAATGATATCTGCATTCCATAAACTTCATTTATAAATCCTATAAACAGTGCATTTGTCGGGCTTCCGATAATAGTTCCTATACCTCCGATGTTTGAAGAATATGCTATACACAACATAAGTATCACTGCAAAATTTTTATATTGGGGATTACTTTTATTTTTAATATCATTTTTTGTGCTAATCTCAATCACGGAAACGGCTATTGGAAGCATCATTAATGTGGCTGCTGTATTACTAACCCACATACTGATAAATGCAACTGATATCATAAATCCAAGAATAATATTTCGTGGTTTGAATCCAATAATTTGTATAATATTCAGTGCGATTCGTTTATGTAAATTCCATTCCTGCATAGCTATGGCAATAATAAACCCACCCATAAAAAGAAATATTATTGGATTAGCATAAGGAAGGGCAGTAGATTTAATATCAGCTATTTGAAGTAAAGGGAAAAATATCAAAGGTAAAAGTGCTGTTGTTGCAATCGGGATTATTTCTGAGATCCACCATAAAGCCATTAGAATCCCTACTGCTGCAGTTCTCCATCCCTGAACGCTCAAGCCGGATACCGGCTTTGAAAATAACATAATAATAAAAAGTAATAGTCCTGCCAGTGGAATAATCCACTTTTGCAAGCTTAAGGAGGGATCTTTTTCTTTCATAATTATAAATATGAGTCGGCTAATAAAAGAATACTTTGTTAAACGCTATTTTATATTATTTTTTAAAAAATAAACTTAAGCATAAATAATTGTATATCTGACATGTGAAAATCCACGTTCATAATTTTTTATAAACAATGAATTGTTTATAACTTACAAGCCTTTTTTGGGATTAAACCCCCATGTACTATCGTTCACAACAAGAAAATGAAAATATTTGGAGGTTTCATCAGAACGACGTGATTAACAACAATATAACTCAATTATTTTCTAATGGATTAATTTTTGAATAATAAAATGAAAAATATGGCAAATAAAAAAGAGATTAAAGTTTTGATTACACGTGATTTTCCGGAACTTGCAGCAGAGTTGTTAAATTCTGCCGGTTTTTTCGTAACACCCAGGACATCTGAAATTCCTATGACCCGTGAAGAACTTCTGTTTGCTGCCAAGAAACATAATGCATTGCTTTGTTCAGGAGGTGACAGGATTGATGCAAACTTCCTTAACGAATGTTCACATCTGGATGTTATTTCTCAATATGCAGTGGGTTATGACAATATTGATATTAACAAAGCAACCGATCTTGGGATTCCTGTTGGATATACACCTGATGTTTTATCTGATGCAACTGCAGAAATTGCATTTGGCCTGATGATTGCAGTGTCTCGCAAATTATTTTATCATCATAAGACTATAATTAAAGGAGAATGGAAATATTTCAGGCCAAGGGCTAATCTGGGTATTGAATTAAAATATAAAACACTTGGAATATTTGGTTTGGGTAGAATTGGATATGAAATGGCCAGATTATGTAAATCTGCCTATGGAATGGAAATTATATATCACAACCGTAATAGAAATTCACACGCTGAACAAATTTTAGGTGCCAAACTGGTGGATTTTAATACCTTGCTTTCGCAGAGTGATATTATTTCTGTTCATTGTTCACTAAATGAAAAAACACGTGAAGTTTTCAACAAAGAAGCTTTTGCAAAGATGAAACCAACTTCTATTTTTATTAATACCGCCAGGGGTAAAGTGCATAATGAAACTGACCTTTATAAAGCACTCAAAAATAAAATTATCTGGGGGGCAGGTCTTGATGTGACAAACCCTGAACCTATGCTTTCTACAAATCCGTTATTATCGATGGAAAATGTTGCTGTTCTGCCACATATTGGTTCAGCAACAATAGAAACAAGGGAAAAAATGGCAGAGATTGCTGCTGATAATATTATTGAATTTTACCGGAATGACAGGGTCCCTTTTGTCGTTAACCCGGAAAGCATGAAAATAAAAAGAAAAAAATCAATATAAAATGCCCAAACAGATTCCCTTATTAAATAATTGAGTCAAGAAATTTTTTAAATTCAGTGGAATTCCATTTTGCAGCACCTGTTTTGGAAAAAAGAATATTTCCATTTCTGTCAATCACAAATGTATGGGGTATTGTAGAAACATTGAAAGATACAGGGAGTTTACTTCGCTGAAAATATACAGGAAAATTATATTTATATTTCTCCAGGTAGTTTTTTACCGGTTCATTTTGTTCGCCGGTTATTAAAAGAAATTTTACTTTATCTTTAAATTCAGAATAAAGTTTTTCTATTTCAGGCATCTCTGCCCTGCAGGGCGGGCACCAGCTTGCCCAGAAATTAATGAACAATACTTCATTTGAAAAATCCTGCAGAATAAAGGGTGTACCGTTAATGTCCTCTAAAGTAAATTGGTAATCATTTTCATTTAATATTCCTAAAACTGATCTTTCAATAACCCTTGGCCTTATTAATGTATATCTTTTAACGGTAGTGATAATCTCCCGTCTGCTGGCCGGAATTATTAAGAGTATCAGAAAAATATAAAACAGGATATCACCTGCAATTTTTAATTTTTTGGTTGTTTTAAAATATTGGATTATTTTTTCTTTTATGGACATGATCTGATTTATCGAAAAAATTATAAAAAACATTATATAATTGTTTAAACTACATCTATTTGTATTTTGTTCATAATTGCAAAATTCTCTCCCCGCTCAGCCTTTATAATAAAATTGAATATATTAAGATCAAGACATAAATCAAAATCACTTTCAGGGGCAAAATCCTGTTTATCTTCTTCGAAAAATCTTTTTCCACTACTTTGCCGAATGATCTCTTTCATATTATTAAAATTGTTTTCTCGACCTTCAAGCTCATTTTTTATATATTCTGCACAAAATGTATCTTCTTCCACCGGATACAATGATGCATATCCCATGCATACCAGTGATACTGATCCGGGCCTGACAGATTTAATATATTTAACTATAGCTCCGGCATTAACAAAACTTCCTGTTATAATTTCCTGGGCATTAACAGCGCTCATAATTCCTAAAGTACCGGAGCTCGTTGTATGGACCAGGGTTTTACCATAAAAATCAAACGGAAGAATATGAGATGGTGAATTCCCGAAATCAAAACCGGGCACCTTTTTTTCATCCCGTTCACCAAGAAGAATATAATCCGGATTTTCTTTTTTTAAGTTAAAAGCAAAATCCAGATCATCAACTGCAATTATTTTTTCAGCCCTGTTATGAAAGGCATAGCATTCCAATGAGAAAGCACGGAATACATCTATAATTACCGTTAATCCAACAGCTTTTTCAGCCCCTTCTTTTAAATGATAAATACGAATATCCATTCAGTTTAAGATTCAAAAATTGCAAATATAGTTAATATTTATCGGCGTTTAAAAACTTGAAAGCATGAAGATGTTTAAGGCAAAACAATTATAAAATTAGTTTTCCTGAATGTTTACTTTAACTGAAGCTTTAAAATTTAGATATTTTTATAGATTAATCTATTAAAAAGCATATTATAAAATAATTATCTAATTTTACCTAAAATAAAAGTTAACATGATTCTAAAAATAAAAAAGTTCTATCAGGACCAGATATTAAATTCTAATCTGGATGAAGCTTCTACATACAGGTTTTTTTTAATTCGTCAGATCCGGATAATTATTTTGGCCGTTAGAGGATTTATTGAGGAAAAAGTCAGCATGAGGGCATCTGCCCTTACATTTTATACTTTATTGTCTGTTGTTCCCATAGTGGCAATGGCTTTTGGAGTAGCCAAAGGATTTGGGTTCGAGACTAAAATGGAACAGTTTATAACTGAAAATTTTAAAGGACAGGAAGAAGTAATGAATTGGATTATTTCCTTGTCAAAGTCAGTGTTAGTTGATGTTGAAGGGGGGCTTCTGGCCGGAATAGGATTAGTGATATTGGTTTGGTCGGTTATGCAGGTTTTGACAAATATTGAAAGCTCATTTAATGCTATATGGCAGATTAATACACCAAGGCCATTTTTAAGAAAAATGAGTGATTATCTCGCTATGATGCTAATTGCTCCTTTTCTGATCATTCTTTCAAGCAGCGTGATGGTATATATTTCAACCAGGGTCCAGGAAGTCAATGAAAGTTTTGAATTGATACATACTATTTCACCTGTTATTGACAAGCTTATTTCTTTTATTCCGTATGTTCTTGTATGGTTATTATTCACAATAATTTATATTATCATGCCAAATACCAAGGTGCAGTTTGGTTATGCTCTTATTGCCGGAATAATTGCGGGGACCATGTTTCAGTTAACTCAGTGGGCGTATATACATTTTCAGGTTGGTGTATCCCGTTACAGTGCTTTATACGGAACATTCGCTGCTCTGCCACTATTTCTGGCCTGGCTTCAGATAAGCTGGCTTATTGTTTTACTGGGCGCGGAAATTTCTTTTGCCTATCAAAATGTGGAAAAATACGAATTTGAATCAGAATCTTTGAATCTAAGTACACATCATAAAAGATTATTATCACTTTATGTTGTTTATACAATTATAAAAAATTTTGAATCGGAGTCTCCTCCTTTAACCAGCGCTCAACTATCCAAACAACTGGGGATTCCTTTGAGATTGATAAGAAATATTACTTATTCTCTGGTCGATGCAAATGTGCTTACTGAAACAGTTACAGGAAGCCCCAGAGAAAATGGATATTTACCGGCAATTGACATCAACAGAATAGACATTAAATATATAATAGATAAACTAGATACTTCAGGAGGCGATCATTTTGTGGTAAAAGAATCTCCGGTTTTTGAGAAATTATCAGATTTGCATGAGAAAATACTGAATGCAACAAAAAATTCCGATCATAATGTATTGCTAAAAGATATTTAAATTAAAGCCGGAAATCTATAGATCAGTTAAATTTATTTAATTGCATTATATTTGATATAAAATTTTGTGAAATAATAAAATTAATACTAACAGAATGGATATTATTAAATCAGCAATAATTATTTATTTGTCAATTATTTGTGTTTTAGTTGCTGATGCCCAGTCAGTAATAATCCCTGCCGGAAATATAAGTATTACTCCTGCATATTCAATAAGCTGGATGCTTGGTGAACCCCTGGTTGAGATAGCCGGAGATACAAAAGGTATATCAAAACCAGGGAATCAACAAACTTCAGAAACCGGAGACCAGGTCGTATCTCTTACAAACCTTGATATTTCTGTTTACCCGAATCCCGCATCAGAATTTATCATTATGAAAATAAATGACTTCAAAAATGTATCATATATGCTGTATGATGAGAAGGGGAAACTATTGAAAAGTGATAAAATATCTGACAGGACCACAGAGATTTCAGTTGTTAATCTTTTACCCGGAAATTACTTCTTAAAACTTTCGGGAATTAATAAAGATATTAAAGTATTTAAGATATTGAAAAGCAAGTAGGATTGGTACTTTACAATATTTTATGCAATATTTTTTCTTTTTTAAAAATTCACTGTTACTATTTGTTGTTTTAAATAGAAGTTATTTTTTTAACCTGAATACCTGAAGAGAGGTTCTGTTTCCAGACCTTTCTTTTTAATATCCAAAACCTCTGAATCGGATAAGGCTTTGAAGTTCACTGCCAGTTTTAATGCCAGACTGAAAAGATCTTCATTTCCGGGAGGAATAGCAGTTGTAACAGGATGAGATAAGGTAAAACGTATTCCCATTTGAGCTTCCTGAGGTGTTAGAAGAGGTTCATACCAGACCTTTTTTATATTTCTTTCTGCTCCCTTCATCCATGGGCGTTTAGCCATAGCCTTCAAAGCAATAATTCCCATGTTTTTACTTTTCGCCATTTCAAGTACCTGAGGTCCAAAATTTCCAGCATGCCAGGTGGCAAAATTTATTGGAAACATAATGGTGTCAAAATCAAAACGCCTCATGAGTTCCATTGCTGCTTCAACAGTATGTGCCGAGAAACCTATAAATCTGATTTTTCCTTCTTCCTTTGCTTTAAGAAAAGTTTTCATTGCCCCGTTGGGGCCAAAAACTGTGTCAACATCCTGCATTAAAGACATTGAGTGTAACTGGTAGAGGTCAAAATGATCCGTACGAAGCCTTTGAAGAGATTGCTCAAGTTCTTTGGCTGCCCCGTCCATTGTTCTTTCAGTAGTTTTACAGCTTAGGAATATGTTTTTACGGTAAGGTTCCAGTGCAGGTCCTAATTTAATTTCCGCATCACCATATGTTGGTGCAACATCAAAATAATTTACTCCATAAGAAATTGCTTCTTTAACTCTCTCAGAAGCTTGTTCAGGACTTGCACCATTAACAACGATTCCTCCGAACCCGATAATTGACAGCTTTTTACCAGTTTTTCCCAGTTTGCGTTTTTCAAGTTTCCCCTTATTTTCTTCCCTGTTTATTACTGATAAGCCCGCGGGGAAAACACTTAGCATAGGGGTTGCTATTGCTGCTGATTTAATAAATGTTCTCCTTTCCATAATAACTATGATTTCGTTATGTTTATTAAATTAGATAAGTTAAATTAAATATTTAAATTTAACAATAATCAGCTGGTTTTATTGATAAAAAGTTTAAAAAATAAATAGTAATAATATTATATTGATAATAAGTTTTTTTTATGAGCCGGGGGTTGTATATTTAATGGTAATTAAATTATAATTTTCATCAAATTTTAAAAACCCGGCACTAATAAACCAATGAGTAATAATATGATAACTAATAATTCTGTGATAAAACCCTTAAAAAGAAATCTAATATTGTTATCACAAATAATTCCATTTTTTTTATTTTTAATAACTGCATGTTCCGAAATGGATGAAAAATTAATTGTATTTGAAAATGTAAATATTATTGATGCTGTCAATGGATTTGTTCCTAATCAGATTGTTGCAGTAAAAGGGAATAAAATAGTTTTTACCGGCAAATCCGGGGATATGCGAATACCTTCCGGTTCAACTATTATAAATTGCAGTAATAAATTTATGATACCCGGATTATGGGATGCACATGTTCATATCACGAATACGGAGGCTTTAATCCCTGTTATCTATAAGTTATTTATAATAAACGGGATTACTTATATTCGGGATACAGGTGCAACTTTAAATTTAATTCTGCCTTTACGTGAAAGGGCTGAGAAGGAATCAAAATCAAATGGGATGGCCCCGGACCTCTTCATTACCGGCCCTCATCTTGATGGCTTACAGCTTAGCTGGGAATCTTCGGTAAGTGCTGTTTCGCCGGCACAGGCAAGGTTTATTATCGATTGTCTTGACAGAGTCGGCGTAAATGAAATTAAGGTATATGACCTGCTCCTTCCTGAAGTTTGTATGGAAGTATTTTCATACGCACAAAGCAAAGGCTACAGGATAAGTTCACATATTCCTCTTGCTTTGGATGTAGTTGAAGCATCCAATGCAGGATTGTCCAGCATGGAACATATGTATAATCTGGAAATGTCATGCTCAGCTTCATGGGATTCACTTTTATCCGCACGCCGGAAAATGATTGCTGAAGGTGCAGGAAAGCCGGGAAATGAATTGCGTAAAGGAATTTACAGATCACAAAGGCTTTATGCATTTCAGACGCAGGATGAAAGACGCCGTGATACTGTTTTAAAAACACTCGCCAAAAATAATACATGGCAGGTACCTACATTGGCAATTATTGCACAGGAAGAACACCGGATGTATTTGAATGAAGAATGGAAAAAAAGTTATAATTATATACCTTCATCAGTAAGAAGCGAATGGGAAAAAAGAATTGAAAATAAATCAAAGGCGATACCTTCACCGGAAGGGATGGCACATGCATTATGGGCCTACGATATGATACCACGGTTGGCAGAATATGGTATCGGGATAATGGCAGGGACAGATATGCCACTTGATCAGTTAACCCCCGGCTTTAGTCTTCATCTGGAACTGGAACTTCTTGTTAAAGCCGGATTAACACCCCTCCAGGCTATAGAAGCAGCAACACTTAATCCTGCAAAATATTACAGGATAAAGGATCGTCAGGGATCAATAAGTAGCGGAATGATGGCTGACCTTCTAATACTGGATGCAAATCCATTGGAGGATATCACTAATACAAGGAAAATTTGGGCCGTAATGCGAAATGGTTTTTTACATAGCAGGGAAATACTTGATAAAATTGAATCGGAACTGGTAAATAGTTTGTGATTGCCCAATATTTAGGTTTAATATGTACAATATTGAGATTCAAATTGTTTAAAATTTTTTATTTAAAACTCTTGTAAAAATCAAATACTATTATTAATATTGCAAAAATTTAATAAGAATGAAGATGAATTCTGTACATGATTTTTTCAGGCATCACCGCATGACAAAAGAATAATTGTGCAGATCGTGTAAACATAAAATATATTTCTTGTGAATAAGGTTTGCAAAATCTGCAAACCTTTTTTTTTGACAAAAACTTTAAAAATGGTAAAACTTAGAATTGCTATTCAAAAATCAGGGCGATTAAGTGAAAAGTCAATAGAGTTATTAAATGAAGCCGGGATAACTTTATCTAATGGTGAAAGACGTTTAATTTCTGCTTCTCCGAATTATCCTGTAGAGATATTGTATCTGCGTGATGATGATATACCTGGCTATGTAGCTGATAAAGTTGCAGATATAGGATTTGTAGGAGAGAATGTTGTATATGAAAAAGAAAGTAATGTTGAATTAGTCCACAGGCTTGGCTTTGCAAAATGCAGGCTTTCCCTTGCAATACCTCGAAATGAAGATTATAAATCGCCAGCCTGGTTTAATGGTAAGAAAATTGCAACTTCTTATCCTGTTATCCTTAAAAAATTTCTTGATGAGCAAAATATTTCCTCTGATATTCATGAAATTAGCGGATCTGTTGAAATAGCCCCGGGGATAGGACTTGCTGATGCAATTTTTGATATCGTTAGTTCCGGAAGTACGTTAATAAGCAACGCTCTTAAGGAAGTTGAAACTGTAATGAGATCTGAAGCTGTAATTATAGCTCATAATGAACTGCTGGATGAGCAAAAACTTATACTGGAAAATCTAATATTTCGTATTAAAGCAGTAAATGAAGCAAAAACCAATAAATATATACTTCTTAATGCCCCCAATAAGAATCTTGATAAGATAATTAAAGTCATTCCCGGTATGAAGAGTCCTACTGTCATGCCTCTTGCCATTGAAGGATGGAGTTCCGTACATTCAGTTTTAAGTGAAGATCAATTCTGGGAAATAATTGATCAGCTGAAAGAACTTGGGGCTCAGGGAATATTAGTTATCCCTATTGAAAAAATGATAATTTGACTTTTTAATAAAATTTGAAAAACTGATATGAATATTATAAAATACCCTTCGCGAAATAAATGGAGTGAAATTCTATCCCGCCCGTCACTTGATATAGGTTCTCTTACAAGTTCAGTAGGGCACATTATTAATGAAGTAAAAAATCGTGGTGATGATGCTTTACGTGAGTTCACCCAAAAATATGACAATGTTTTATTGGATGACATAGCTGTATCAGATGTTGAAATCGCATTTGCAAAATATGCTGTTAGTGAGGACCTGAAAAAGGCTATTTCAGTTGCTATTGATAATATAACACAATTTCATGCAGCACAGCAGGTTTCCCCGATAACATGTGAAACTACACCCGGGGTAAGATGCTGGTTAAAAAGTGTGCCTATTGAAAAAGTTGGATTATATATTCCGGGAGGAAGTGCACCTTTGTTTTCTTCCGTTCTGATGCTTGCAATTCCTGCTAAACTTGCAGGATGTAAAGAAATAATATTATGTACACCTCCCGATAAGGACGGTAAAGTACATCCTGCAGTATTATATTCAGCTGATATTATTGGAGTTAAAAAGATTTTTAAACTTGGTGGTGCTCAGGCAATAGCAGCTATGGCATACGGAACCCATTCTGTCCCAAAAGTATATAAAATTTTTGGTCCTGGAAATCAATATGTTACAGCAGCTAAGTTACAGGTAAGCCTTGATAATGTTGCAATAGATATGCCTGCAGGGCCTTCCGAGCTTGCCGTGATGGCAGATGAAAGCAGTGTCCCTGCTTATGTTGCAGCAGACTTATTGTCCCAGGCAGAGCACGGAATTGATAGCCAGGTCATCCTTGTCAGTGAATCAGAAACAATAATTAAAAATGTTATAACAGAAATACAAAAACAGGTCAAATCCCTTCCCAGAAAAAGTATTGCCCGGGAGTCTCTTAAAAACAGCAAATTCATTCTTCTGTCCGGTGAAACAGAAATGTTGGAGATGATAAATGAATATGCTCCTGAGCATCTTATTATAGCAATGAATAATAATATAGAAATTTCTGAGAAAATCATTAATGCCGGAGCTGTATTTCTTGGCAACTATTCTCCTGAAAGTGCCGGAGATTATGCATCAGGAACAAACCACACCCTTCCTACCAATGGAAATGCCAAAGCTTATAGCGGGCTCAATCTCAGTAGTTTTATGAAAAAAATTACATTTCAGGAAATAACGAAATATGGTTTATTCAATATAGGGCCTTCAATTGAAAAAATGGCAATTTCGGAAGAACTGGAAGGGCATACCCGGGCAGTTAGTATAAGATTGAGTGATGTGGCTGAAAATTACAAATCTGATTTAAACCAGTAATATGGAGAAATATATCCGAAAAAATATACGGGAGTTAATTCCATATTCTTCAGCAAGAGATGAATATAAGGGAGAAAATGCCATATTTCTTGATGCTAATGAAAATCCGTATAACAGGCCATATAACCGCTACCCCGATCCCTTGCAAACTAAATTAAAAGAAAAGATCAGATTGCAAAATGGCATTAATCCTGAAAATATTTTTCTCGGAAATGGGTCTGATGAAGCTATTGATCTGCTAATCAGGATATTTTGCAATCCCGGAATTAATAATATTATTGTAACAGATCCAACATATGGTATGTATGAGGTTTGTGCCAGAATTAATGATGTGGAAGTAAGAAAGGTTTCACTGAATAATGATTTTTCACTTGATCCCGGAAAAATATTTGAAGCTGTAAATGAGGAATCCAGATTAATTTTTCTTTGTTCTCCGAATAATCCTACTTCAAATTTGTTGTCTGAAAGTGCAATTAAAAAAATTATAGAAGGATTTAATGGGATTGTTGTCATAGATGAGGCCTATATTGATTTTTCAGGCACAAATGGCTGGTTACCAATGCTTCCCGATTATTCCAATCTTGTAATACTTCGCACCTTTTCAAAGGCATGGGGCCTTGCCGGTATTCGTCTGGGGATGGCAATAGCTGATAAAGAAATAATTAAAGCATTGAATAAGATAAAGTATCCCTATAATGTCAATATTCTTACACAGGCTATTGCTATTAAATATCTTGACAAGGTTGAAAGAAAGGAAAAATTGATAAAGGCTATTATAAAAGAGAGGAATATTTTACAAAAGAAGCTTGAATCTTTTAAAATCGTTCAAAAGGTCTATCCCTCAGATGCGAATTTTCTTCTTATTAGAATAAATCAGCCCCTGAAGGTTTTTAATTTTCTTAAAGATCATAAGTTAATCGTAAGAGACAGGAGCAGGGTAACATTATGTGATAACTGCCTCCGCATTACCGTTGGAACAAAAAAAGAAAATAAAGAGTTATTAAATTTATTAAAGGAATATGAAAAGAAATTTCCACAATAACTTTAAAATACTACTTTTTAACAATGACCTCTTCCTTTATTTTAAAGATATCGTTTTTACTAAATTTTCAAATTATAAAATGCAGGAATGAAAAAAGCCCTTTTTATTGACAGAGATGGAACTTTAATTATTGAACCTCCGGTAACTTATCAAATTGATAGTTTGGAGAAACTTGAATTTGTACCGGGAGTATTCAGGAATCTTTATAATATACGGCATTATCTGGATTTTGAGTTAGTTTTGGTAAGTAATCAGGATGGTTTGGGAACAGCTTCTTTTCCATATGAAGATTTTATTCTTCCACATAACAAATTTCTTCAGGCTTTCAGAAATGAAAACATTGAATTTGATAATATATTGATTGATAAAAGTCTTCCCTCTGATAATGCACCAACACGTAAACCGCGTACAGGAATGCTTATCCCGTACATTAATGGAGATTATGATTTGACTTCATCATTTGTAATTGGAGACAGAGTAACAGATATAGAACTCGCGAAAAATCTTGGTTGCAGAGGTATACTCATAAACAGTGAAGATATGAATGAAGTTTTATCGGCTGAAGGTTTAACAGAATATTGTGATTTAATAACACCTGATTGGGATAAAATCTGGAATTTTTTAAGGAGCAATAACAGGAAAGCAAGTATAAAAAGGAAAACAAATGAA
>CAZLXM010000025.1:26830-28274 GCA_964563105.1 uncultured Bacteroidaceae bacterium | reverse complement strand
TAGTGGAATTATCCCTTGACGGGCGGGGTGAATATGATATTCAAACCGGCCTTGGATTTTTTGATCATATGCTTGCACAGATTGCGAAACATTCAGGTTGTGACCTTAAAGTTCATGTAAAAGGTGATCTTCATGTTGATGAACATCACACAATTGAAGATGTTGGAATTGTATTGGGAGAAGCCTTCGAAAAAGCACTTGGAGATAAAAAAGGAATTTCAAGATATGGTTTTTTGCTCCCGATGGATGACAGCCTTGCACAGGTTGCCCTTGATTTCGGTGGCAGGAGCTGGTTTATTTGGGAGGCAGAATTTAAAAGGGAAAAGATAGGTGAGGTCCCCTCAGAAATGCTTGGTCATTTTTTTAAGTCATTTACTGATGGTGCCAAATGTAATTTAAATATCAAAGTGCAGGGGGAGAATGAACATCATAAAGCAGAGGCTATTTTCAAGTCTTTTGCAAAATGCCTTAAAATAGCTATAAATGTGGATACTATGAATATGGAACTTCCCAGTACTAAAGGGAAAATATAAAAAACCGGAAATATGATAGAAATTATTCCTGCGATTGATATAATAGATGGTAAATGTGTGAGACTTGAGAAAGGAAACTATTCAAAAAAGAAAGTATATAGTTCCGATCCTCTTGAAATATCTAAAAAGTTTGAATCCTGGGGGATAAAGCGCTTACATCTTGTAGATCTTGATGCTGCGAAAGCATCTCATATCATAAATTACAGGATACTGAATGAGATCACTTCTTCAACATCTTTGATCGTTGATTTCGGGGGAGGTATCAAATCAGACAACGATATTAAAATAGCCTTTGAGAATGGGGCATCAATGGTTACCTGCGGAAGTATTGCAGTAACAAACCCGGAGAAAGTAAAGGAATGGCTTGAATTATATGGCCCCGAAAAAATTATTCTGGGATCAGACCATAGAAATGGTAAAATTGCCTATGGCGGATGGCTCGAAGAATCGGAACTGGAATTATTTAAATTTATTCTGCATTACTCATCTATTGGCATGACAAAGCTGATTTGTACAGATATTGAAAAAGACGGAATGCTCCTGGGGCCTTCTTTGGAAATATATCAAAAAATTCTTACTGATTTTAAATCTCTTTATTTGATTGCCAGTGGAGGTGTAAGTAATATTAATGATGTTAAAAAGCTTTCAGATAATGGCATTCCGGCTGTGATCATAGGTAAAGCTATTTATGAAGGAAAAATAAGCGAAAAAGATCTTAAACTATATTTGTAGATTGAAATGACTTTAACAAAGAGAATAATTCCATGTCTGGACATACTTGATGGACAGACGGTAAAAGGTGTCAACTTTGAAAATCTTATTCATGCAGGTGATCCTGTTGAATTAGGGGCACGTTATGCAAAAGAAGGTGCAGATGAACTTGTGTATCTTGACATAACAGCTACTTATGA
>CAZLXM010000025.1:0-26820 GCA_964563105.1 uncultured Bacteroidaceae bacterium | reverse complement strand
ATTATTTATTGATCTGGTTAAGAGAGTTGCCGGCCATCTTAGTATACCATTTATTGTTGGCGGAGGTATTAATGAATTAAGTGATGCTGAAAAACTTTTGTCAGCTGGGGCGAATAAAATCTCAATCAATTCATCGGCAGCAAAAAATCCTGAATTCATAGAACAGCTTTCCGGATCATTCGGAAGTAAATTCGTTATAGTTGCTATAGATGCGAAGCTTGAGGGAAATGTCTGGAGAGTATACGTTAACGGGGGAAGGGTCCCAATGGACAAGGAACTTTTCTCATGGGCTAAAGAAGCACAGGAGCGGGGTGCGGGTGAAATTTTGTTTACTTCAATGAGTCATGATGGTACCAGGGAGGGATATCCATGTGAAACATTGGCTATCCTTTCAGATATTCTCTCAATTCCTGTTATTGCTTCCGGAGGTGCAGGAAAACCCGAACATTTTGTTGAGGTGTTTACAAAGGGCAAAGCAGATGCTGCATTGGCAGCAGGCATTTTTCATTTTAACGAAATTTCCATTCCTGTTTTAAAGGAATATCTCAGAAAAAATAATATACCAGTAAAATAAATTTATTTATACCCGGAATATGAAACTTAATTTCGATAAATTCAACGGTCTTATACCTGCCATTATTCAGGATAACACGTCATTAAAGGTATTAATGCTTGGCTTTATGAATAATGAAGCTCTTCAGAAAACCATTGAAAGTGGTAATGTGACATTTTTTAGCAGAACAAAAAATCGTTTATGGACAAAAGGGGAGGAGAGTGGGAATTTTCTCAGACTGGTAAGTATGGCGGAAGACTGTGATTCAGACACTCTCCTGGTCAAAGTTGATCCTGTGGGCCCCGTTTGTCATACCGGAAGCGATACCTGTTTTAACGAAAGTAATAAAAGGATCAATCAGGCTGGTTTTTTAAGTGACCTTCAGGCTTTAATTCATGAACGAAAAGATAAATTACCCGAAGGGTCTTATACAACAAAATTATTTAAGAATGGTATAAATAAAATTGCACAAAAAGTGGGAGAGGAGGCTGTTGAGCTGATCATCGAAGCAAAAGATAATGATAACAATCTTTTTCTTAATGAAGCTGCTGATCTGATATATCACCTGTTGGTCCTGCTTTCGGCAAAAAATATGGATATTTCTGATGTAATAGCAATATTGAAAGACAGGCATAAATAAATATATTCAATCCTGTTAACTGAAAATATATCCGGAAGTTATTTTGTTCAAGGGTACTAAGCTGTATTACCAGATGAATGCCCTTTCCTCAGGATTTAGATACATTGATTCGCCTTTTGAAATATCAAATGCTTTATGAAACTCCGGCATATGTGGTAGAGGGCCGTTAACCCGATATTTACCTAAAGAATGTACATCTTCTTTAGTCCGCCGTATCATTTCGGGTATAGTAATATTTTGTGCCCATATATGTGCATATGCCAGAAAAAATCTTTGTTCAGGGCTTAAACCATTTATTTTATGTTCCGGAGGACTTTCTTCCCAGGCTTTTTTTAATGCCGTAAATGCTATATTTAAACCGCCAAGGTCTGCAATATTCTCTCCAAGTGTAAGTTCTCCATTTGCATTTAAATCTCCGTGGACAATAAATTCATTATACTGTTTTACAAGAACTTTTGATCTTTCTGTAAATCTTTCGGCATCATCATTTGTCCACCAGTCTCTGAGATTTCCGTTTTTATCATACATTCTGCCCTTATCATCAAATCCATGTGTCATTTCATGCCCGATAACCATTCCAATAGCCCCATAATTCACTGCATCATCTGCATCCATATAAAAAAATGGTGGTTGAAGGATAGCTGCCGGAAATACAATTTCATTCCTGGCCGGATGATAATATGCATTTACAGTTTGAGGGGTCATGCCCCATTCATTCGGGTCAACAGGCTTTCCAATCTTATTTATATTATAATTGAAATTGAATGTCGAAGCCCTTAAAATATTTTGAAAATAAGAATCGTCAGAAACTTTCAGATCAGAGTAATTTCTCCAGGCATCAGGATAAGCAATTTTTGCATTTATTTTTTCAAGCTTTTCCAAAGCATCTTTTTTAGTTGCTTCACTCATCCATTCAAGGGCCTGGATACGTTTTGCCATTGCATATTTAAGATTATTCACCAGCTTGATCATACGGTCTTTGGCTTCGGGAGGGAAATACTTTTCCACATATAACTTTCCCAGGGCTTCCCCCAAAGCAATATCAACCGATTTAATAATCCTTTTCCACCTGGCTTGTAATTCCTGTTTTCCTGATAGAAATTTTCCGTAAAATTCGAAGTTTGTATTTACAAAATCAGAACTAAGATATTCTGAAGAATTGTTAATTATATGCCAAATCAGGTATATCTTCCAGTCTTCAAGGGGTATATCCTTCATCATGCTATTAATCTCACTGAAAAATAAAGGCTGTCCAACATTTATTTCATCAAATGCAGGAGATCCGGTAATTAAAAAAAAGTCATTCCAGTTAAAATTCGGGACTAGTTTTTTTAATTCATTTACCGGTATTTTATTGAAAGTTTTGTGCGGGTCCCTTCTTTCAAGGCGTGACATAGAAGCTCCGGCTAAGCGTGTTTCCATCCGGATAATTTTTTCTGCCCTAATCTCAGCTTCAGATTTACTATAAGAAGCAAGAATATGCATTTTGCTTATATATTTGCGGTACTCTTCCAAAATATTTTTAGAGTTTTCATCATCAGAAAGATAATAATCCACATCAGTCAAGCCAATTCCACCCTGATAAATATTTGCAATTACCATTTCAGAGTTAACTCTGTCCGGAGCACCAAAGAAACCGAAAAGCAGACCGAAACCATTTAAATGCCATCGGGCTATAATTCTTTGTAATTCTTGCATATTATTTGCTGAATTGATTAAATCCAATTCAGTCTGTATTGGCTTTATTCCGTTTTCTTCGATCCTGGCAGTGTCCATACCGCTTGTATAAAAGAGTTGTACTTTCTGTGCGATGGATCCTTCCGGATTTTCCCCGGCTTTTATATTTTCTATAAGCTCTTTTAGTTTAATTACCGTATTTTCTGCCAGAACATCAAAACTTCCATATCTGCTGAACTCTGGGGGCATAGGATTGTTTTTTATCCAGCCGCCATTTGCATACTGATAAAAATCTGTTCCGGGATTAATGCTTGTATCGAAATTATCTCTATTAAGTGCCATATCTTTCGGTTTGCAACTTATTAATAGTAAGAAAATTGCAAATATTATAAATTGATTCGGAAAGCCCATGCAGCTTATTAATTAAATTCTGCCAATGATTTTTTAATGATCTCTACTGATTCATAAATTTGTTGTTCAGTGATAATAAGCGGAGGGGCAAATCGTATAATATGCTCATGTGTCGGCTTCGCAAGCAGTCCGTTGTTTTTCAATGAAATACATACATCCCATGCAGTTTTGCCATTTCTTGGTTTAATCACAATTGCGTTCAAAAGTCCTTTTCCACGGACCAGTTCAACCATATCACTTTTTATATTCTTCAGTTCATTACGAAAAATCTCTCCCAATATGATTGCATTATCCGCAAGTTTTTCATCACGTATCACATTAAGAGCGGCTATCGCAACTTTACATGCCAATGGATTTCCTCCGAAAGTTGAACCATGTTCGCCCGGCCGAATGACCAACATAATCTCATCATCTGCTAAAACTGCGGATACCGGATAAACACCTCCCGAAAGGGCTTTGCCCAGTATTAATATATCAGGTCTTACCCCTTCATGATCGCATGCCAGCAACTTTCCCGTTCTTCCCAATCCTGTTTGAACTTCATCGGCGATAAAAAGTACGTTTTTGGATTTACAAAGCTCATATGCTTTTTTAATATATCCTTCATCCGGCACAAATACCCCTGCTTCACCCTGTATTGGTTCAACAAGAAATCCTGCAACATTGGGGTCCTCTAAAGCTTTTTCAAGAGCCGGGATATCATTATAAGGAATTTTAACAAAGCCGGGAGTAAAAGGCCCATATCCTGAATAAGAATCAGGATCGGTTGACATGGAAACTATTGTTATTGTACGTCCGTGGAAATTTCCTTCACATACAATTATTTTAGCCTGGTTTTCAGGAATACCCTTTTTCTTATAAGCCCATTTACGGCATAATTTTAAGGCAGTTTCATCTCCTTCTGCACCTGAATTCATAGGCAATACTTTGTCATAACCAAAATATCCGGTTATGAATTCCTCAAATTCACCAAGTACACTACTATAAAATGCCCTGGATGTAAGGGTAAGTTTTTTTGCCTGATCAGTAAGGGCATTTATTATTGAAGGATGACAATGTCCTTGGTTAACAGCAGAATAAGCTGACAGGAAGTCAAAGTATCTTTTACCTTCAACATCCCACACATAAACACCTTCCCCTTTGTCTAAAACTACCGGTAAAGGATGATAGTTGTGTGCACCAAATTTGTCTTCGCGCAAAATATAATCCTGGGTATTCATCTTAATAAATTAATAGTGTTAAACAATTTTAAACTCCAAAAATAATCATATCTTGGCGTCTTTTAATGGAAAATCTGATAAAGATCAAATATTTTCACATAATATTATCTGAGAGATGCTTAATAACAGAAATTTAATAATACGAAATGTATTCTTATACAATAAAGATAAACACTCTGCATTTGATATTCATATAGAAAAAGGTAAAATAATTTCTATAAATATATCAGGACAAAGCCCTTCAAATAATAACATACTTGATGCAACCGGATTTATTGCTATTCCCGGATTAATTGATATGCACATCCATGGCGCAGGAGGGGCGGATAGTCTTGATGGTAGCAAAGAGGCATTTGAAACAATATCACGGGCCCTTGCCAGGCTGGGAACTACCAGTTTTCTTAGTGCAATGGTATTTAAACCCGGAAAAAATAACATTCACCTTAAAGCAGTATCCGGATCAACAGGGAAAATTACAGGGGGAGCAGAGTTACTTGGGGCTTATTTAGAAGGACCTTTTATTAATACTGTAAAAAGAGGAGGAATTGCTGAAGATTGTATATGTATGCCTTCAAAAAGAGTTTTGGATGAAATACTTGAGTTGTCAGGAACTGCTTTAAAGATTATGTGCCTTGCCCCTGAAATCCCGGGAAACCTGGAGTTGATCAGGTATTTGAAAAATAACAATATAATTGCAGCTTTTGGACATTCAGATGCAAATTACGAAGAAACTAAAAAAGGTTTTGAAGAAGGAATTAATCATGTAACACATTTTTTTAATGCAATGCGTTCACTTCATCACCGGGATCCCGGACCGGTCCCTGCAATTTTGGAAAACAAATCGGTAAGTTTGGAGATCATAGGTGATTCTCATCATGTTCATTCAAGTATTATCAGATTAATAAGTAAACTGAAAGATACTGATAGTATTGCCTGTATATCTGACGGCATTAGCGCTACCGGCCTGCCTGAAGGAAATTATATTTATAATAACAGAGAATACAGATCAGAAAATGGCCTTGCACGATATCCGGATGGTACATTTATCGGATCTGCCATGAGCCTTGCCAATATTTTTAAAAATTATATGAACTTTACAAATTCGAAATTAAAAGAGGCTGTTGACACAGTGACAATAAATCCGGCACGCATCCTGGGTATAGATAATAGAAAAGGGAGTATTGAAGCAGGGAAAGATGCTGATATTGTGCTTCTCGATAAAGACCTGAATGTTAGTAAAACCATAATATCAGGAGAAGTGATCAAATGATTGATTTTAAAGTATTTTATTATGAGTGGATTAAATGAAGTACACAAGTTATTAATTCAAAGACGCAGTATTTATGCGTTTTCTCCGACACCTGTTAAAGAAGATGATTTACTGCTTCTTTTTGATGCTGCAAGAAAAGCTCCTTCAAGCAGTAATATCCAGCCCTGGAGGTTTATTTATGCCACAAGCTCTTTTCCGGAAGAGTACCAAAGGTTGTTTGATTTGCTTGATAAAGGAAATAAAGTTTGGGCAGGTTCCGCACCTGTTTTGATTTTATCGCTTACGGAAGCTAAATCCCCGAATGATGGTGAACCAAATTATTACGCTTTTCATGACCTTGGAATGGCTACGGCAAACTTAATGCTCCAGGCTTCTTATCTTGGACTGTCAACACATCCTATGGGAGGTTATGATAAAGACAAAGCCAGGATAGTTTTAAATATACCTGATAATGTTGAACCGGCAGCAATGATCGCTGTCGGGTATCAGGGTATTAATGATAATTTACCATTATATCTTAAGAAAAGAATAGCCGAAGCAGGAACAAGAAAAGAAATAGATACATTTGTTTTTAGAGCTGAGTACAGAATGTAAAGCCCGACAATTATTCACTATCAGATATTAATAGTTAATTTGAGATTTATTCTTCTGGACGTTAAATAATTTGGCACTGCATACATCCCCGGAATATTTTCCTGATTTGATATGGTGCGTACCCAGAGATAAGAAATAGTATTGTTCATACCTAAAAGATTAAATATTTCGAGACTTAAGTATGTGGTTTTCAAAAATCCCAATTTTTTCCCGGGATAATATTCATTGCTTAATTTTTTTATGATCTTTGAAAAACCAATATCAACTCTCCGGTAAGGAGGAAGACGGTAAAGTTCATCATATCTGTGTTCTTTGGGGGAGCTGAAGGGGAGCCTGCTACCGTAATGAAAAATTAGCTGCATTTTATAATCCGGATTATTCGGGAAGTAATCCTGAAAAAATACAGCTGCATGAATTAGCTGATCTGTCGGCCTTGGATAATACCCCGGTTCAATCCTCATCAACTGACCATTTACCTGTTCAAAATAGAAGTCATCTTTAATATCTTCACGTGTACGCATTAAAGAAATGCTAAGCCAGGATTCGGCATCTTTTACAAATTCGCCATATAGCTTAAGATCTAAGCCGGTGGAATATCCTATGGCAAGATTTTCTCCTGCATACCTGAGGTTTATATTATCCATTTTATAGGGCACAAGGTTTTTAAGATCCTTGAAATATATTTCAGTTGAGAATTTAAATGGCCTATCCCATGCTGAAAACAGATAATCGCTGCCAATTACAATGTGAGTTGATTTCTGGGATTTTAATTGCTTATTAAGCTCTCCGTCCGGTTTTCTCATTTCCTTGTAAAATGGTGGCTGATAATATATCCCTCCGCTGAATTTAAACATGATATCTTTTTTCCGGCGGGGATTTATTATAAAATTGAATCTTGGGCTTATAAGTAGTTCCCTGTTAAATCCAATAAATGATGTTCTTATTCCCCCGGTTAGAGAATAAAAATTTATTCCCCCGGGAAAATGCCAGGTATCTTGTATATAGGATGAAATATTTTCTGAAAGCAGACTGTTATCTGCTTTTACTAATTTAAAAAGATGTAAATTAAATGGATCCCGGGGGAGTGAAAAACCTGCAGAATCAATCATTTCCCATTCGTTTAGCTTATCATTCATTTTTTGACTGCGATAACTTACACCCCATTTGATATTATGATTTTTTTCATCTAATTCACCCGAATGATTTATTGTCCATACCCTCGCATCAAGATAATTGCGGGCATGATTTATAAAAGCGCCTATACCAATATTGAGTATGCTGTCACCATAGGTTTCTGACCCAATGGTATTATCCAGTTCATTGATCAGGTATTCACCTGATATATCATATCTTTCTGATTCCAGGCTGTTAAAGCTATTTGTAATCCAATATAATACCAGATTTTTACGGGGCTTATATTTAAAAGATAAAGCTCCCTGATAAACATCATAGCTGTCAGATTCATTTCCATCAAAATAAATTACCAGGTTCAAAGGGGTATTTACTGTGCCGAAATCTGTCTTCCGTGTTTTGGGAATGAAATTATATTGATTTTTTGATATATTTCCTAAAACACTGAACTCTGTTTTTTCTGTAAGTGTGTAATTAATAAGGGTTTGAAAATCCAGAAAATCTGGTTTATAGTCACCTTTAATATCGAGACTGTTAAGAAGGTAAGAAGTCGTTTTATACCTTAATCCGCTTAAATAGCTCAGTTTCCCATTTTTATTCAAACCTTCAAAATGGAAGCTTCCGCCTAAAAGGTTCCCTGAGACCGAGGCTGTTGTAGTTTCAGGATTTTTATAGCTAATATCCAGTACAGAAGACATCCTGTCTCCGTATGATGCATCGAATCCCCCGGCAGAAAACCTGATTGATGCCACCATATCATTGTTTATAAAACTCAGTCCTTCCTGCTGTCCTGAACGTATTAAAAATGGACGATAGATTTCAATATGGTTTACATAAACAAGATTTTCATCATAATTTCCGCCTCTTACTGAATATTGTGAACTTAATTCATTTGCGGAAGAAACACCCGGAAGTGATTTAATAAGAGTTTCAACTCCGCCGGCTGTACCCGGAAGCATTTGTAAAGGCTTGATGCTGATTCTTGTCATATTTCCTGTCATTTCCCCTTTTGCACTGATGTTGACTTCATCAATTTCACGATACTCCGGAGAAAATACAATGTTGACAGTCAAAATTTCACCAGCCTGGAGAAAAACTGTTTTCTCCTGACTGGTAAATCCAAGGTAAGAATATACCAAAGTATAATACCGGCCTGCAGGAACATAAATTTCATAAGACCCGTCTTCCTGACTTACAGTCCCCAGGGTGGAGTTTTTAAGGGATATGTTAACAGGATACAGAGGCTGTTGATCAGAGTCGCTGATAAAACCTTTTATCAATCCCTGCTGGGAAAACACTTGCAGCAAGTTAAAAAAAAGAAATATGGAAGTAACTAAATACCTGTAGTCGTATCTCATAAAATGGAATGTATCGTTTCCGGAATAGATAACTATGAAACTTAAGCGAAAATTGTCTTGTCAGTCATTATCATTTTTAAAATCACCTCGTTTAAGGGCTTCAAAAAATTTGGCCCAGTTTAAAGGATTTAAGATTGAGATACTTGGATACTGACCGGCATAATATAGCTTGTCATAATGCTTTTGCATGGCAACTTTGAAGGAAAGGTCAGCATCAGGTTCAAAGTCCATATTTAGCTGAGCTTTTATTAAAGCTATATTTTTATAAGCCCTCTTCTCATCATCATCTGGTAATTCAAGTTTTAAAAATGCAACTTTGAATTCTTCATATGTTTTCCATGGAAATATTTTTACTTCAGAAAGATGAATTGTGTCATTCAACATATAAATATCACGTGGATATTGTGAGGCAATTAAACTATCAGGAATAATAACCAGAGTGTTTTTATATCCAACACATCTGAACAAAATGCTATCTGATGGTTCTACGATAAATGAAAATATTCCTTTTTCATTACCTGTGGTCCCCGATTTTTTATTTACGTTAATAATGTGAACGTTACTTATTGGTTCATATTTCAAATTTCGGATAACTCCGGAAAATTGAATAAGGGTTTCTTTCTGGCTCCAGGCTAACTGAACAATAAATAAAAAGGCTATATATAAAAATATTCTCCTAAACAACTGTCTTATTTATTTATAATTTTCAAAAATAGATAAAAAAACTAATAGATTGGCCATTAACTTTAATTTACTTTATTAAATTGATGCTGTAGCAGGAAGTTGAATAAATCCTGGTTCAAACCAGATTAAGCAGATTAAAAGATTTTCTGATCTTTTTAGTCACAAATTGGGAGTTTCGCCCATTTACATTTTCTTTCGCCACAATATTTTAATTCCTTACCTTTGTGCCCGACTGTATTATACTAAGTTAAACGAATTATTATGATCTGGCAAAAAGAAATAAGCCTGCCTTCCTTTAGCAGGGGCTTTCATTTGATTACATCCTTGATAGTGTCTGAATTAGGGCCTTTGCCTGAAAAAGGACTTGTTAATATACTTGTAAAACATACATCAGCCGGCATTACATTGAATGAGAATGCAGATCCCGATGTCAGGGGAGATTTTGAAAGATTTATAAACAAACTTATTCCCGAATCTCATCCCCTTTATGAACATACTATTGAGGGGCCGGATGATATGCCTGCCCACATAAAATCTTCCCTTTTCGGACAGTCGTTGACTATACCGGTTACTAACCATAATCTTAATCTTGGTACATGGCAGGGTATTTATTTTTGTGAGTTCAGGAATAATGGAGGAAGAAGAAAAATAGTACTTAGCATTTTCAGTTAAACACTTTCCTTAAGATTGATACTATAAAATTTTTTAATTTTGAACTTTTAAATTTATTATGGATAAATTATTGCTATTAGGTGATGAAGCAATAGCCCTTGGTGCTATTGATGCGGGGATGTCTGGTATTTATGCTTATCCTGGTACTCCTTCCACAGAGATCACTGAATATGTTCAGTCAAGTGCTGAAGCCCAAAAGAAAGGAATTCACAGCGAATGGTCAACAAATGAAAAGACTGCTTTTGAAGCAGCTTTAGGAATGTCGTATGCCGGCAAACGTTCTATGACATGTATGAAGCATGTTGGATTGAATGTTGCTGCCGATCCTTTCATTAATGCTGCTTTAACCGGTATAAACGGAGGATTGATTGTTACCGTTGCCGATGATCCATCCATGCATTCTTCGCAGAATGAACAGGATTCCCGATTTTATGCCAAATTTGCATTGCTGCCGGCTTTAGAGCCTTCCAATCAACAGGAAGCCTATGATATGGTATTTTATGCCTTTGAATTATCAGAGCGTTTTAAATTGCCTGTTCTGTTAAGAATAACTACCAGGCTTGCACATTCAAGAGCCCGAATTATCAGAAAAACCTCTTTACAACAAAATCCCTTAAAACTTCCTTCAGACCTTAAACAGTTTGTGCTTTTGCCTGCCATTGCCCGCAAAAGATATAAAGGACTATTAAGCCGGCAGGAAATGCTGAAAAAGGAATCTGAAACTTCCGGCTATAATATGTTAATTGATGGCGAAAATAAATCGTTTGGCATTATAGCTTCCGGCATAGCCTACAATTATTATCGTGAAGTCAGTAACAGGCATTCTTTAAAGTTCCCTGTCCTTAAAATTTCACAATATCCGTTAGCTGAAAATTTGATCAGGAAAATTGCTGAAAATACTGATGCCCTTCTGGTATTGGAAGAGGGTTATCCTTTTATTGAAGAACAGCTCAGAGGATTATTTAATGCTCCTTATCATGTGAAAGGAAGGCTAAGTGGTGATTTGCCACGTGATGGAGAATTAAATCCTGATATAATTTCAAATGCCCTGGGATTTAAAAAGTCTATTGCTTATGAAATGCCGCCAGTTGTTGAGAACAGGCCTCCGGTTTTATGTGCCGGCTGCGGGCATATTGATTTATTTCTTACATTAAATGAAGTAATGGATATTAATGGAAAGGGGAAAGTTTTTTCTGATATTGGTTGTTACACTTTGGGTGCCCTTCCACCCTATGAGGCAATTTATTCATGTGTCGATATGGGAGCTTCCATTACAATGGCTAAAGGTGCTGCAGATGCAGGTCTTTTCCCTTCAGTGGCCGTTATAGGAGATTCCACTTTTACTCATTCCGGAATTACAGGTTTGCTGGATGCCGTTATTGAAAAGAGCCCTGTTACTGTTATAATATCAGATAATTCTACCACGGGTATGACAGGTGGACAACGATCTTTTGCTACAGGTCGCCTTGAAGATATTTGTAAAGGAATTGGTGTTGAAGAGGAACATGTTATTGTAATAAATCCACTTAAAAAATATCATGAACAAAATATCGCTATTATTAAAAAAGAGATTGAATATAAAGGAGTATCTGTAATAATCGCTCAAAGAGAATGTATTCAAACTGCCGCTAAAAGAAAAAAAGCTTTAAAATTATGAAAATGGATATTATAATCTCCGGGGTAGGAGGACAAGGGATACTCTCCATAGCTGCCAGTATTGGACTGGCTTCAGTGGAATATGGCCTGTTCCTTAAACAGGCTGAAGTTCACGGTATGAGCCAGAGGGGTGGTGCCGTACAATCACATTTGAGATTATCCTCAGTGGAAGTGATTTCAGATCTTATTTCATACGGGGAAGCAGATATGATCCTTTCAGTAGAACCTATGGAATCATTGAGATATCTTCCTTTTCTGAATGAAAATGGCTGGCTTGTCACTAATACAAAACCTTATATAAATGTAGAAAATTATCCGCCACTGGAAAATATTCTGGAAGAAATTAAAAAAATTAAAAATCATGTAGCAATTAATGCGGATGAAATTGCCCATTCACTTAGTTCACCGAAATCTTCAAATATGGTAATGCTTGGGGCTGCAAGTAATTATATCCCGATACCTGTTAATTTGTTTGAAAATGCCATTAAAAATATGTTTCAAAGAAAAGGACAGAAGATCATAGATTTAAATATCAAAGCTTTTAATGAAGGCAGGAATTATTCTGACTTAAACTCTAATTAAAAAAAGTACTTACTTATGTTTACAAAAAAAGACATTGAGGATTTTAAACTTAAAGGTATTGAAACTTCAAAAGTTGAAAAGCAACTGGAATTTTTCAGAAAAGGTATGACCCCTGTTAAACTGCACAGGCCTGCTACTCCGGATGATGGTATTGAAACTTTTAATGAGGGCGGAGTATTGATGTATGCAGGAATTTTTGATAAATATGCCGGAGACCTGAAAAAAGTAAAATTTATTCCTGCTTCAGGCGCTGCAACAAGGATGTTTAAAGATCTGCATGAAGTTTATGAAGAACTGCAAACTGATTTGCATCATCAAAAATACCGGATTGATATTCACCCTCAAATAAAGAGTTTTTTCAAAGAAATTTATGATTATCCATTTATTGAAAATCTAAAAGAAGTTTGCCGTAAAAACAATAAAGATCTATCCTCACTTATTAAAAATGAGCAGTTTGCTGAAATAATTCATTTAATTTTGAGTGAACAGGGCCTTAATTATAGTAATACACCAAAAGGTGCACTTGAATTTCATAAATATTCTGACTCTTGTCGTAACCCTGTTCATGAACATCTTATTGAATCGGAACAATATTTAATTAATCCCGGGAATTCAATTAGTCTGCATTTCACTGTTTCACCTGAACACATGAAGCTTTTTCAAAATATCAGGGATAAACTTGTTTCATTATATAAAAACCGGAATATTCATCCTGATATAAGTTTTTCAGTTCAGGATCCATCTACGGATACGATAGCTGTTGATTTTGAAGATAATCCATTCCGTGATGAAGAGGGTAATATATTATTTCGCCCTGGCGGACATGGCGCTTTACTTAAAAACCTTGAAAATCTTGATCAGGATTTGATATTTATTAGTAATATTGATAATGTTTCACCTGACAGAAGTAAGCCTTTACGGGTATTATACAAAAAGTTGCTGGGCGGATACCTGATTGAAAAACTGGGTGTTATCCGTGAATTATTGTTGAATCTGGAAGAAAGATATTCCAGGGCAGTGAGGAATGATATTCTGTCTTTTGTAACTAAAAATATTTCAAAGTCATTATTTGATCAATTGATCGTCTTAAATGATGAAGAATTTAAAATTGCGGCTTTTAATGCCCTAAACCGGCCTGTAAGAGTTTGTGGAATGGTTAAAAATACCGGTGAACCCGGAGGAGGGCCTTTTTGGATTTCTGAAGAAAATGGCCTAATATCCAAACAGATTATTGAATCTTCCCAGATCAATATGTCTGATCCGGATCAGAAAAAAATCTTTATGTCTTCAACTCATTTTAATCCGGTAGATATTGTTTGTAGTATCAGAGATTATAAAGGTGAAAAATTCAGACTTTCCGGTTTCCGTGATGATAATATGGCTTTTATTTCAAAAAAATCAGCCGGCGGGCGAAATTTAAAAGCCCTTGAACTTCCCGGATTATGGAATGGCGGAATGGCAGGTTGGCTAACATTTTTTATTGATGTGCCTACTCAAACTTTTACACCTGTTAAAACTGTTTTTGATCTTATGAGACCTGAACACAGAGAATCTTTATAAAAGTAATTCTTTTTTTTGTAATCTTGTATTGCTTAAATTTGAACCTGACAGTAATTAAAACTTAGACTTAAAAATATGGATTATAGTAATTACAATATTTTATTAGTTGATGATGAAGCTGATAGTATTGAATTTTTAAAATATAATCTGAAACGTGAAGGTTTTAATATTTTCACTGCCGGAAATGGTGTGGAAGCCATTCAATTAGCAAAAAAGATAAAACCTCACCTGATCCTGCTTGATGTTATGATGCCGGAAATGGATGGTATGGAGACTTGTGAGGAAATCCGTAATGATCCTGATTTAAAAAGTACACTTATTGCTTTCCTTACTGCCAGGGGAGAAGACTATTCACAAATTGCCGGATTTGAAGCCGGAGCTGATGACTATATCACAAAACCAGTTAAGCCGAAAGTATTAGTAAGCAGAATAAAAGCCCTTCTAAAAAGATATCAGGTTATAAAAGAAAAATATGGGGGAAATGAAGTTGTAAAGAAAAAAAATACTGATATAGTTATTGATCATGAGCGATATATTGTCATTTTAAAGGGAAAAGAATTATTCTTGCCTAAGAAAGAATTTGAATTACTAAAACTATTATTATCTAAACCTGAAAAAGTTTTTACACGTGAGGAAATTTTTCATAAAGTGTGGGGGGATAATATTATTGTCGGGGACAGAACGATTGATGTACATATAAGAAAGCTACGTGAAAAATTAGGTGAAGGATATATCAGGACAGTCAAAGGTGTTGGCTATACATTTATTTCATATAAATAAGATGCTCTTTCATACTTGAATTATTTTTTCCATAATCAAGAAATTCTTTTTGAGCTTCCACAACATTTGTTGTAAATAGTAACATGTTTTTGGACTCAGTGAGTATCTCAAGATAAAGCATACTTACCCTGCTGCCTTTCCCCAGTTTTTTAAGCAATTTTATTTGCCTTTTCTTTAAGCTTATAGTTTCTTCAATGAGCCTGTCTCTTAAATCTAACAAATTATCAATCTGTTCAAATTTATTGTTTTTCAGAATATTAAGGATAAAATTGAAATATTCAGACATTTTTTCATTGAATTGTAGTAATTCATCAGCCTGATTTTTATTCAAAGGCGGATGATTATTGTCAACGTGAATATAAAGAGGACTTATTACATAATTCAGGCAGTTTGTAGTTTCTCTTAGATAGTCAAGGACCTGCACATAATAATGTCCTGAGTCTACTTCATCTTCTCTGAGTTTACGAATAGTATGGGGTAAGTTTTTTTTGAGCTCTCTGGTATCATCACTTAATTCTTTACTTTCTTTTCTCAACTCCTGCAGTTCTTTACGATTTTCTTTGACAAAGTTTAATATAGCCAGGTAATACAATTTAGAAACATTAATAATTATTCTTCTAACAGTTTCTGAGCAATCAGTTATTATGCCAATAGCAGAAAGCTTTTCTTCCCTGAGCGTCTGGCTTTTATCTCTTGCCAGTCTTCTTTTGTATATTATATGTGTTCTGCTGAAAATAAAAGCTGTTATCAACATAAAACCAATAACACCTGCCATTTCCAGATAAAAAAGCCCGGTGGCAATCAGAAATGAAACTAAGAAAGCACTGAATGCAGTCAAAAACCATCCTCCTGTTACTGTTAATACTCCGGTTATCCTGTAAACGGCGCTTTCTCTTCCCCAGGCACCATCAGACAGTGAAGTGCCCATGGCAACCATAAAGGTAATGTATGTTGTGGAAAGAGGAAGTTTTAAAGATGTTCCAAATGCAATAAGTGCACTGGACACAACAAGATTAACAGATGCCCTTATAAGATCAAAAGCTGCAGCTTCCTGCTGTGCTTTTTTCCGACTCTGTAATATAAGCTGGTCAAATCTTCTGTCAATAATTATTTGCAGGCGGCGGGGAATAAGTTTCTGAAAAAAATAGTGAATGTCTAATGCCCATCTTACTAAATATCTGGCAAGAACGGAGGATTCAAATCTTTCTGTCCTGTCTTCCTGGCTACTCAGGTTTATTGTGGTAGCAGTTACTGTTTTTACTTTACGGGAGAACCTTAATGCTACAGCCATAATCAAACCTGCTGTAAGAAGATAAATAACCGGTGTATGGACTGGCCCGTGCAAAAAACCCATGGAAAATTCATCAGGTTTCATTCCGGATGCAAGATATGCCTTAAATGAATCCAGACCAGCAAGTGGAACTCCAATAAAATTTACAAGATCATTTCCTGCAAATGCCATTGCCAAAGCAAAGGTCCCCAGAAGTACAATGATCTTCAGGACATTTATCCTTGCAATTAAAATAAGTAATTGAAATAAAATTGCAGAACCTGCAAAACAATATAAGAAAAGCTTTTTTGAATTTGAAATGATCCAAATTATTTTATCTTCACTTATTAAGGTTGTTCCTTTAGCCCCTTTAACCAAAAGAAAATATATTATTACGGCAAATGCAAATCCGCCCCATAACCCTCCCCAATACTTTAGTGTTTTTGAAATATTAAATGAAAATAGCAAACGCAGTATCCATTGTATTATAACTCCAAAAGTAAATGCAATAAAAATCGATAAAAATATTCCTGCTATTATCCCTAAAGCCCTGGCTGAATTTATATAACCTGAGAGGTTGGCAATACTTCCTTCTGCCCTTACCAGTTTCCATATAGAAATAGAAACTGCTGCACCTAATAATTCAAATACAATGGAAACTGTTGTTGAAGTTGGTAAAGCAAAAGTAGTGAACATATCCAGGATCAGAACATCAGCAATCATTACAGCCAGAAACAACAGCATAATTTCGTTGAAATAAAACTTTTCAGGGTTAAACATACTGCTTCTGGCAACCTCCATCATCCCGCTTGAAAATGCTGCTCCAATTGTTACACCAGCAGCAGCAATTAAAATAATTATTTTAAAAGGTGCTGCCTTTGAGCCAATGGCTGAGTTCAGAAAGTTTCCTGCATCATTACTGACCCCAATGATCAGATCTGATACAGCCAACACTAAAAGAAAACCGACAATTATAAAATAATATATTTCCATGAATTCAGGGAAATTAATAAGTGATCCAATATTAAATAATTAATCAGTCTTCAATATTAACTTTAGGTTAACATATTTTGAAATCTTTGTTAGGCCAGCAGAAAGGAATATTTAATAAAAGCTTTAAATAATTCATTCTCAGCTATTGTACCAGGAAATGAAGGATTCTACAGGCGTAACCCTTGCTTTGATTGTTTTTTTCACCGGAAATTCTTATTCTTAATGTATGAGTAGTGGATTTTAGTTCATCGTCGAGCATAATATACCATGGAAGATGTAATTTGCCACTCCATTGAGTATAAAGATCAGTTTTTTTAAACGGCTTGTTATCAATGCTGTATTCAATCATACCCGCATCAGGACCGGAAGTAATGCAAATTCCAATTGCTTTTCCCCTGAATTTATAAACTATTTCTGATCCGGGAGTTTCTGACAATAATACGGGAACATTCACATAATTTTTACGCGTCCCGGCATTATCCCCGGCTGTCCAGTTTTCATTAATTGTCCAGCCTGAGGAGAAGATTTTTACATTATGAATATTTTCGTATCGGCCATTTATATAACTAAACTTATCAATAAGCTGTGGTATGTTATGTTTTTTTCTGATCAGGGAAGTATCTTGAGAATTCCAGCAATTATTCAGTAATGTACGTATTGACTGGAAATATATTTCGCATCCGTAGGGTGAGGGGTGAAGGTTCTTAAAATCATATTCCCAGGTAAATTCACCTGCATTTATTCGTTCTGTTACTTCCTTTGCCAAATTAATTGAGGGAATATTATAATGTTCTGCCACCTTGTTATGGGCTAAAATTTCATATGGTTCTGTTCCATTATTATACTCCTGCATTTTTTGAGGATCGACAAAATACATCAGAACTATGTCCATATAGGGATTCGATCTCAGAGCATGATTTACAATTCCTTCCATTCCCCTAATACAGGAATTATAATCAAAGCCATTTGTCCTGTCATTTACAGATGCTTCTTCGAAAAGAAGATCAATCTCACCTTTTGCCAACACATCACGTGAAAATCGAAAAGCCCCTGGTGTGCTGCCGGTTGAAGAGATGCCGGCATTAATAAATTCAAACTCTGTGTCAGGAAATCTTTCCATGAGATATTGACAAACTTTATTTCGCCATCCGTTCATTTCGGTAATTGACCCGCCCATAAAAGCAACTCTGCCCTTTTTTTCACGGGTAAATTTCAAAAGACTATTTGTTAGCCCTCCTCTTATTTCATGATATTCAGAAGCTGGTATCATTTTCTTTACAGGATATGAACAGGAGTAAATAAAGCCGGCTATTTTATGTGGATTTTCAATTGTAAAGTGATGTCCTTTATTTTTTTGTTCTCCACGGGTCATGGGTATAACGCTTGCTATACCTCCCGCCTGTATATATTTGTTGATAAGAATAAATGTATTTTCATCATTTGGTACCACGCTGTCGTTTAAACCAATACTATGTAAAACGGGTACCTTAAAAGAGGCAAGGCTGTTCAGATTGTCAATGGGATTGTCTGTAAAATCCAACGCTTCCTGATGCGTAAACTTATAAGCTATTAAAACTTTATTCCATTCATTGATACTGCCCGGTGATTTTCCCATAGCCCCTGGCCAGCTTTTAAAATCACACACAGGAGCTTCAGCATAAATACAATTAACTTTAGAAGGATTGCGTTTTGCCCAGCCATAAATATATAATCCACCTCTGCTTACACCTTCAAGGGCAACTTTTTCCGAAAATCCTCGTTCGCTTACAAGCCATTCATAAAAATCATTCCATACTCCCATTGCAAACGGAGCCCCAAAATAATCGGAAACATTTATGTAAGCAATATGAAATCCCCTTGTTAGAAGAATTGAATCAATATCTGTATGCCAGTCAGGAAAATATGCCCTCCACAGCCAGGGGGCCCCTTCAAGTGAAACAGCAGGCTTTACTATTCTTGCTTCATGTTGGTTGAAAAGAAAGGATTCTCTTTCAAAACCACACCATTTTTCAAATTTGATATTTTGAATTTCAGGCTTTTGAGAATAAATTGAAAGACTGAAAAAAATAGAAAATAGAAATAGATAAGCTGGTAAGTAATAATTTTTCATAATAAATGCAAATTTATTAATATTTTCATTTTCTTGTTGTGAACGATAGTACATGGAGGTTTCAGGTGTGTTAATTATCAAGGGGTTGTGTAACCATATCTACAAGATAAACAATTGATTTATGTGATATACCCGAATGAAGGCTTAATCCTATTTCACATGTGCGGCTTGTAGAATATCCATGTTTTACTGTTGATGGTATCTGTTCCCTGAGATTGCGCAAACCGTGTTCATTGAGTTCAGGATATGAAAAACCGCGATCACCGGCAAAACCACAACAATTTGTTTCCGGGACAATTACTTCCGTTGCACATTTTTTTGCCAGCTCAACTAATTTTTGTTCCAGGCCCATTTTTTTCATGCTGCATACAGGAAAAACTGTTACCGTCTCATCTATCGGTTTAATCTTTAGCCAGGGAAGGAGATATTCATTTATAAATTCTACCGGCTCATATAGTTTTATACTTTTCGCCATATTTTCTTTCATTGTAAACAAACAAGGGCTCATATCACAAAGTACAGGGTATTCTCCGTTATTACCGGCTTTTAAAAGTGCTGATTCCAGTTCCCGGGATTTTTTAAGCCCTGCTTCTGTGAAGCCCTTACTCAGAAATGCCATGCCACAACACAGATTATCAAGATTTTCAGGGAATATAATTTCATATCCTGCTTTTTGAATCAGACTAATCATCTTTTCCGTTAACTGAACTTCTTCAATATGATCTTTTGATACACCCATTGAGCGATTAATGCAGGAAGGAAAATAAACCATTTTTCGGCTTTTTTTGTCCCCGTTTATTTTAATTTTCTTATTTATACCTTTTGCGCCTTTAGGCATATAAGAATTCCATTGGGGTATTTTTCCGGCTGAAACTTTTCGTAAACCTGTGGCAATAAATCGCATAAGGGTTGATCCAAACATTATGTGAAAGAAGTGCAGAAAATTAAGCCCCGTTCTGGCAAATGATGTCAGAGCTTTCATGTGGTCTGCTATCCATGTGGCTTTGTTTTTTGATTTTTCAATGTATTGGGAACGGATTTTTTTTATAAGAGTCCCGGTATCAATCTTAACCGGACAGCTAATGGCACACAACCCGTCGGTGGCACATGTCTGGTCACCCGCATAAGTAAATCCCTTTTGAAGTGATGCCAGAATATGAGGCTCGTGGCCATTTGATTTACGACGGATTATTTCTCTGTAAACCACAATTCGCTGACGTGGAGTGAGAGTAAGTTCGGCTGATACACATGAAGGTTCGCAGAATCCGCATTCAATACATTTGTCAATTATATCATCAGCAAGTGGTATGGGTTTCAGGTTTTTTAAATGGATCTTTGGATCAGAATTTAATATAACACCCGGATTAAGCACATTTAAGGGATCGAAGATATTTTTAATTTTCTTCATTACTTCATAAGCTTCGCTGCCCCATTCAGTTTCTACAAAAGGGGCAATATTCCTTCCGGTGCCATGTTCTGCCTTTAATGCCCCGTCATACTTGTGAACGATTAGCTCAACAATTTCATGCATAAATTTGTCATATCGTTCTATATCTTTCTCTGTCCCAAAATTCTGACTAAAAACAAAATGCAGATTGCCTTCAAGTGCATGGCCATAAATTACAGCACCGTGATATTCAAATTTTTTCAGTAATTTCTGGAGATCCAGTGTAGCTGCAGCTAAATGCTCCATAGGCAATGTAACATCTTCAATAATTACTGTCGTTCCTTTTTCACGCATAGCACCTACGGAAGGGAATAAGCCTTTCCTGATATTCCAGTATTCGGCATATTCTTCAGGGATGTCAGTGAAATTTACAGCTAATTCCGTTTCAATATCTTTGATTGAAGCAAGTATTTCCTCTATATTTTTATTTAAAACTTCTTTAGATGATGCTACAGTTTCAACAAGTATTGCAGAAGCATCCTCAGACAGCTTTTTTAAGTATTCAGGCATCCCACTTTCGTTTTCTACAGATCTTAATCCTGCCCTGTCTATTAACTCCACTGCTTCAACAGGAGTAGATTTTAACAGCATTACTGCATTACAGGCTTTTTCCAAATCACCGAAAATCATTAAAGCACTTGCTTTAAAAGGGTATTCAGGAACTGTTCTGAGTGTGATCTCACTTATAAATCCAAGTGTTCCTTCAGAACCTATCAAAAGATGTTCTATAATTCTGAAAGGGTCTGTGTAATTTGTCAAAGCATGTAAACTGTATCCCGTGGTATTTTTCATTTTGTATTTCTGCCTTATACGGTTTGCTAATGCAGTATTTTCTCTGACTGATTCAGCCAGAAGGGAGATATCATGAATAAAAGAGCCGTGAGTACTTAGAAACTGATTTTTACTTTCTTCGTTACCCGTATCCAATACACTTCCATCAGCCATTATTATACGCATACTTTCAAGTGTGGTAAATGCATCTTCGATAATACCGGAGCTCATTCCACTTGAATTATTAGCTACAATACCTCCGATAGTTGCTGCATCAATAGAAGCAGGGTCAGGGCCAATTTTTCTTCCATAAGGGGAAAGCAGTTTATTGATTTTTGCACCTGTTAATGCCGGCTGGACAGTTATTTTATGCCCGTTTTCAATAATTTTAAATTTTTTCCATTTATCACCAACAAGTAACAAAACGGAATCACTTACTGCCTGACCGGATAAACTGGTGCCGGCTGCACGAAAGGTAACAGGTATACCATGTTTGGAAGCAGTTTTTAAAATAAATGAAACTTCATTTTCATTTTCAGTCTTAACAACAATTTGCGGAATAAGCCGGTAAAGACTTGCATCCGCGCCAAATGCATGTGTATATAAGGGATCCTGAAATATTCTTTTCCTGTCAATTTGTTTTGCAAGCTCTTTATAAAATTCAGAATATGTATTTTTCATCAGAAAATAATTTAGTTATATTATTGTTGTTCACGTCGTTCTGATGGAACCCCCAGATATTTTCATTTTCTTGTTTTGAACAAATGTATATGGAGGTTTTACTCCTGATTAATTAAAAATTCAGTCTCTTTTTAATTATTAAAGAGTTATTAATTAATATTTATTTTTTCAATTTTAACAGGCTTCGATCTGTTATCAGTACAGGAGAATCATATAAAATTATGTCCTTAAAGATCAGTTCATTTCCCTTAGTGCGTATGTTCCTTTTGGGGATTGAATATACTTTTCCTGTTCTCAGATCGGCTAATACAGCTTTGGAAATATTTGCCCCCGAGACTTTTAAAATACAAGTTTTAAACTCATTTGCTGCTTTTGGAACTTCACCGCCTTTCCAATAAACGATCATGTTTTTCGTTGTCGTTTTATTAATATATTCGAAATGATAAATATTATCAGCTTCAAATTTAACTGCCAAACTATTATCTTTTTCAAGCGAATTATCAAAAACAGAGCATACATTTTGTACTGCAAAATAAGCCGGTTTTAAACGTTTAACCTCCATATTTTCATCTGCTTCAATGAGTCCTTTTGGATTCATGACCACTTTATTATCATAAACATACCTTAAGTCAACAATGGTGAAAACATTGCATTCCCTGTCACGCCCCAAATCCAGCATCATTCGCCTGATATTTGATTTTGCCTGCTGAAGTTCATTCCATGGTTGTTTGGCCAGTGCAAATCTTTCTGAATATCTTCCGGGGAATCCTGCTTCTCCCTGTCTTGAAATTATACTGGCAGAATATTTTCTAATTACCCTGTCCAGTTCGTTCTCATTAATATAATCCTCCGGAATTGCAATATTACGATGATAAGTTACCTGATCAATAAGGTCTATCTTCCCTCTATCATATAAAATTTTTAAAACTTTATCAGCGAATTCATAATCTACTCTGCTTCCAAGAGCAAATGCCAGGACTTTTGGATCAGCTTGTACATTTTTTATAATTTCAGCCGTAAGGATCAGAAAATTTGCGTACTTTTCATAATTGATATGATAATTTGGTTCATTCCAAACCTCCCATTCGTCAATATACATTTTATATCGATTTACGAGAGCTTTTATATATTTTTGCCATGCGGCCACAGCTTCTTCTGATTCGGGTATACCATCACCGAGGTTTATTCCTCCTCCGCCTTCATAAATTGTATTTCCATAACTCACCTGCATCCATGGGATAACACCTTGTGATACCATATCCAATACAATTTCATCAAGCCATTCCCAGTTGTATTTTCCTTTTTCTGTTTCTGTTCGGGCCCATCCCGATTGTATTCTTGCTTTTTTAGCTCCCAGCGGGCCCAGATATTGTTTCCAGTTTGCATAAACAGAAAAATGACGATCAATTGTTTCTGCGCCAATTGACCAGTTTGAAGATTCAATTTCTTTTGCATGCCGGGGCATTATTTCACCTGCTTTACGGAAAGAAATTTTTAAATCGTTTTCATCTGTTTGTCCTCGGGCTTGAATACAAACATTCAGAAGCGCCAGAAACATAAATGTGTTTAATATTATCCTGGAGTTCATAAAAAACATTATTCTGATTTTTACTGATTTATTAGGAAGAAAAATCATTGAAATTTAATATTGCTTTTATCACTGATCAATACAGGTGAATCATAAACAGGGATATTTGTGAATGTGAAGGTATTTCCCGACCTGGTCCAGTTTTCTTTGGGAATTTTATATATTCTGCCGGAAAAAATATCTACCCATACAGGTTTTTTGAAGTTGCCGTTTTCAACAGTGATTTTTATATTCTGAGTATCAAAATTGTTGTTTGGAATTGCACCATCGAGCCATATTGCAACCAATTGCATTCCGGTATTAATATTTCTGTATCCAAAAACAGAGATGGATTCCTGTGTATTCACGGTAAAATTAAAATCTTTTATACGTTCTATCCGGTCATCAAAAACTGACGCAACGTTTTGTACGGAATAGAAAGCTGTTTTTGGCCGTATAGCCCTCAGGGTAGAGTCAGACTGTATTAATCCTTTGATATTTAATGTGTTTTGGCCTCCTCGTCTATAATACATGTCAATGATGCAGAACACGGATGATTCAATATCCCTTCCAAGATCACCCAGCATACGCCGGGTATCCCATTTTGCCTGGGCAATTTCAGTCCAGTCATATTTTGACAGAGCGTATGCCGGACAATATCCGCTGGGAGCACCATTTTCACCCTGACGAAGCATCAGAGTTGAAGAATAATTTGAAAGCACTTTTTTCAATTCTGCAACCGATTTATATCTTTCATCAGGATTCATCGAATATCCATGATAAACAATCCATTTATAAAGGTCCAGTTTCCCTCTTTCGGCATGATACTTCAGGTATCCGTCCAGGAGTTTTGTGTTGGTTCCGGATGCCATGGCAAGTCCGCCAATTTCCGCTTCGGGTTGAATTTTTTTAATAATTTCAGCAGTTCTTATATTTTGCTCTGCAATTGCTTCTGCTCCCTGTCTGTCGGGTTCATTCCACATTTCCCATTCATTTACCCTGTCTTTATATCTGTTTACCAGTGCTGTTACCCATTTGTCCCAGGCTTTAAGGGCTTCTTCTGAGACCGGAAATCCTCCTCCAAGATCAAGACCGCCGCCACCCTCATAAATAGGGTTTCCGTAGCTTGTTTGTAACCAAATTTTTAATCCGCGGGAAATTGCGTCATCAATGATATGATCCAACCATGCAAAATCATAAACACCTTTTTGTTTTTCTGTTTTTGCCCAACCTCCCTGCAATCTGATTTTTTTAATTCCAAGTTCAGGCAGATATTCTTTATATGAGTCATAATTTGTGTAATCTCTGTCGATGACTTCGCATCCTAAAGTCCAGTTTGATGAATTAATTTCATTGACATTTCGGGGTTTAACCGTCCCTGTTCGTTTAAAGGGGATGTCAATATATGTTCTTACTCTGTCTGGTGATGTGTCCAGAAACTGGGCAAATAAATCTCCTGTTGAAAAAAGGATCAGAATTAGGCTGATAATAATAAAAAAGCCTTTTTGTGATGATTTCATAATTGTAGTTTTATTTTATTTAGTTAAAAATATCCTCCTTTTTTGGTAATTTGATCAACTGTTTGTCCTTCATGGACCCAGCCAAAAATTTTGATCTCATTTTGTTTTATTTCTTCAGCTCTTAGAAGCACATCATAGGCGATGTCACGTGGTACTATAACAATCCCGTCAACATCTCCAATGACAATGTCGCCTGGTTTTATTATAACATCGTCAATCTGTAAAGGTGTTTGGTAGTGGGTTATAAGGCAGCGTCCAAGGCTTCCGTTTGATATTCTGTATTTGTAAAATACCGGAAAACCAGCTTCCAGTATTTGGTGTGTATCCCGTATTCCGCCATCAATACAGGCAGCCTTAACCTTTTTTCTTTTTGCAGTTGCTGTCATAACACCTCCCCAGAGAGTGGCTTTTTCATCATTGCTTGTATCCCATATTACAAAATGATCCTCTCCCAGATCATCCAGCATTTTAGTCCGAAATTCCATTTCTCCTCTTACAATAGTATTGGGAGAACTTTTAACTGTAAAAGCAAATCCTGCAATTGAGTGATATTCTCTAAGAGGAATAATTCGATTTGGTAATGCCTGATTGAGAAGACAAAATTCACGTAAAACATCATTAACTGCTCCTGTATATAATTGCTCAAAACGGCTTAGTAAATCTTTTTCCGGAACAGGAAATACTTTGCCGGATATACCTTCACGCATTTCAATAAGTTTATCCAGCTTCATCATGCTAACTTCCTTTTTATATTGATCTGTACTCATTTTTTATTTTTTATTCTGTTAAAGTTAAAAATTTAAGTAGTCTTCCGGAGTTCAAAAAGGTCTTTGAACTTAAATTATATTCCGGCACAGGATAAAAATCCTCCATCTACCGGTACAACAATTCCTGTTATAAATCCGGAAGCTTGATCATTAATAAAGAAATTCATGACCCCCAGCAGTTCATGTGGCTCTCCAAAATGTTTCATAGGAGTTTGGCGGATAATTTGTGATCCTCGTTCTGTAAAACCTCCTTCGGGTGTTGTAAGAAGGACCCTGCTTCTGTCATTAAGAAAAAAACCAGGTGCAATAGCATTTACCCTAATATTTGCAGGGGCAAGATAGGCTGCCAGCCACTGGGTAAAATTTGCTATACCTGCTTTGGCCATACCATATGCAGCTACTCTTGATAATGGCCGGTAACTGTTCATGGAGGCAATATTTATAATTGTTCCTCCATTATTTGCAGCCATAACCTTTCCGAATACAAAGCAGGGAATAACAGTCCCCATGATATTCGCTTCAATAACATCTTTAAAAAGCTGCATATTGAGGTTGAAAAAACCACGATAGCCTTCTTCCGGCTCATCAAGTTCCTTTTTATTAAATTCATTAATTGTAGTTATGGCGGCTGTTTGATTTCCACCAGCGCCATTAATGAGAATTGTACATTTCCCTAATTTTTTTAATATGATTTCATTCGCCTTTTCTACAGAGCTAAGGTCAGAAACATCCGTTGGTATCGATATCGCCTCCCCGCCGGAATTTTGTATTTCTTCTTCCACTTTTTTAAGGTTATCTGCATTTTTATCCAGCAGGGCTACCTTTACTCCCTGTTTTGAAAGATCCCTGGCCATCTCTGAGCAAAGTGTCCCTCCGGCTCCGGTTACAACTGCAACCCTTGTATTA